>JARRNO010000056.1:0-6040 GCA_037384885.1 Acidobacteriota bacterium | reverse complement strand
GCCCACAGCCCGGGAGGATAAGCGCCCATTCAATTATGTATCATGGAATTTCGCTCTTTCCGGGCGGCGGCGTGCGCCATGCCGGCCGGATGCGCTACACTGTCCCGGACAAACTGCAGGGGGGCAGTCACCCACAGGGAGGTCCAATTGAACCGAGGGCGAACACTCATTGCCGCGAACTGGAAAATGCACAAGACCTCAAGGGAGGCGAAAGCCTTCTTCGACACATGGCGCACCTTCCCCGCACTGGACTGTGAAATTGCTTTTCTGCCGCCGTTCACCCTCCTGCACGCCGTAGCCCCGCTGCTGTCGGGGACGGAAGTGCTTGGCGGGCAAAACCTGCACGAAGCAGCTGCCGGCGCCTTCACCGGCGAGATATCTGCCGGCATGCTACGCGACGCCGGCTGCAAGTATGTGTTGATCGGGCATTCCGAACGCCGGCATGTGTTCGGCGAGCCTGACGAGCGCATTGCCTTGAAAGTGCGGGCGGCCCTGGAAGGAGGGCTTCGCCCGATCCTCTGCGTGGGGGAGACTCTCGAGCAGCGGAAGAACGGCAATACACTGGACATCGTTTGGGGGCAGTTGGCCGCGGATCTCGGAAGGAACCCGCCCCGCGAGGGCTTTGACATCGCCTACGAACCCGTCTGGGCCATTGGGACGGGAAAGGTGGCCAGCCACCACGACGCGCGCGAGGTCCACGAAGCCGTGCTCGAATACCTGGGCAAGAGAGGCGGCGGCCGTGACTGCCGCATCCTGTACGGCGGCTCCGTCAAGCCGGGCAACGCGCTGGACCTGCTGAACAGCCCCGGAATACACGGCCTGCTCGTGGGCGGAGCCAGCCTCGACCCCGGTTCCTTTCATCAGATTGCGGCTCTGGCAAAGGATTGAGCCTCGAGATCCCAGGCCGGTTTATGAGGCGGCCCTTCCCGAATTCGAGACGAGAGAGGCGGGGAGGGACCGGTGTTTCGGTCCTCTTTCCCCGCCTTGCGGCATCGCCGCAATACCCTCCGCATGTTTTGGGCGCCAGACCGGCTGGCCCGCATTCCCCGCCGGCGATCGAAGCGAAACGGTGAGGAAACTCGCGTCTGCAAGGAAGGCGACTAAGGCCGACGCAGGCGTAGTTGCACACTACGTTGAGGACGGCCGAAGGAGCATGACGCAGTAGGCGCGGGCTTATCCGCCGGTGCAGCCGATGGCCGGCGGGGAATGCGGGCTAAAACGGTGCAAAGCCCCCGGCGTCCCAGAAGTCACCGCGGACGCTCTCGAAGAGGCGTTTCAAGGCGTCCATGTGGCCGCGTTCCCAATTGGCCAGGAATTCATAAAAGCTCTTCACTTCTTTTTCTCCCGCGGTCTGGGCCGCGCGGGAAAAGGTGTCGATGGCGTTGGCTTCGAGCTGCATGCCGATGGAAAGGGCGGAAAACTCGAAGGCCGCCCCCGCCGCATCGCGCTTGAACGACTCGGTGAAGAGCGCGTCCGAAAAGAGCTTGAGGTCCGGATTGCGAAGATTCACGCTGAAGGCCCCTGCGCCCTTTTCGTCCACGTTGCCGGCCACTTCCTTCAGGTAGGACTTGTGTTCCAGTTCGTCCTTGGCCAGCTTGTCGAAGATTTGCTGAACGGAAGTCTTATCGGACTTGTCGGCCACCATGCTGTAGAAGGTGTAGCCGTCCGCTTCGACCCGCATGGCCTTTTTCAGGACATCCATGATTTCCGTTTTCGTCGAGCTCATCGAATCATCTCCAACGGAATGGCCTCAGGCGTTTCGCCGGCCTTATCGGCGGGCACGTATTCCAGGGCATGGGTCGGGCAGAAGGGGACGCACTTGGGGTCTCCCCCGCACAGGTCGCATTTCTGAACCACGTTGTAGGTTTCGTCCCAGAGCATGTTCCCGAAAGGGCACGCCGCAACGCACATCCGGCATAGGATGCACTTGTCACGATTCACATCGATGGCGCCGGTTTCTTCGTTGCGCACCAGCGCCTCGGTCGGGCAGATGTCGGCGCAGGCCGCGTCGTCGCATTGGAAGCACACGACCGGTGTTCCGAGGTCCGGCCCCCTGCGGTGAATGTTGATGCGGCTCTTTGCAGGCCTGCCTTCGCTGCCGTGGCCGAAGGCGCAGGCCAGCTCGCACTTTCCGCAGGCGATGCATCGCTCCACGATGACCCGGTAAACCATGTCCATCGCCGTCTCCTTCTATCTCGGCGCCGCCAGGGACGCGAACGTCTCGGCCTGCTGCAACCGCTTGCAGGAATCACACATTTCGAAGTAGCTTTCCGGCACGCCGCCTCTGCCGGCGTAATAGGTCGCCTGGGCCTTGGTGATGTGGGCGCGGCCGCATTTCGGGCAGCGCTGCATTTCGAAATCCTTTCCCCAGATCGTCCGCTTCGTGTCCGACGTTTTGAAGGGGATGCAATCTGTGGGGCAGATCTCGGCGCAGGCGAGGCAGCCGATGCAGTCGGGCGGCGGGGCGTTGAAAGGCGGGGCGATTTCCCGGCCGGCGCCCCGGTCCACCGAAGAAATCGCGCTCACGCCGATGTGGTCGCAAACCCGCGTGCAAAGCCCGCAGAGAATGCAGTCGGTGGGCGCGGGGTTGGGAACGTAGCTGGTTTCCTCCACCCCGTATTCCGCCGCCAGTTTCTGGATGAGCGGCGTTTCGGGACAGCGGGCAAGGAGAAGATCCAGAACCACTTTCCGGGTGGCGTTCACGCGCTCGGTGCGGGTGTGGACGATGAGGCCGTCCTCCACCGGATACATGCAGGACACCACCATCTTGCACCAGCCGTCCCATTCCTTGCGGGTCACGTCTACGAGGCAGAGGCGGCAGCCGCCCCACGGTTCGAGGGCCTCGTGGTTGCAGAGCGTCGGAATGTCCGCTCCGGCGGCCCTGGCGGCCTCGAGAACGGTGGCGCCTTCCCGGACCTGGACCGTTTTGCCGTCGATGGTCACTGCGGGCATGCTGCTTCCTCCTTTATCTCGATCTTGGGAAAGAATCTAACGGCTTCTGTGGGGCAGGCGTCGTAACAGGCCCCGCACGAGATGCACTTGTCGAGATGGATCGTGTGCATCTTTTTGGGCTTTCCGGTGATGGCGTCGGCCGGGCAGGCCCGGTAGCAGTTGTGGCATCCGTTGCAGGCGTCCTCGATGATTTCGAAGGCCGTCAGGTCGCGGCAGACGCCGGCGGGACAGGACTTGTGCAGCACGTGCGCCTCGTACTCCTCGCGGAAGTAGCGCAGCGTGGAAAGCACCGGGTTGGGTGCGGACTTTCCCAGTTCGCATAGGCTTCCCAGCTGCATGCCGGCGCTCAAGGCCTCGATCCGGTCCAGAATCCCCGGATCGGCGGTTCCTTCGAGGATCTGGTCGTACATGGCCAGCATCTGCTTGAGACCCTCCCGGCAGGGAACGCATTTGCCGCACGATTCTTCCACCAGGAAGCCGAGGAAATAGCGGGCGACATTGACCATGCAGGTCCGGTCGTCCATGACGATCATACCGCCGGACCCCATCATGGAGCCGGCCTCGGTGAGTTTTTCGAAATCCACCGGCAGGTCCAGGAGGGATTCGGGAACGCAGCCGCCGGACGGCCCGCCGGTCTGAACCGCCTTGAAGGGCCGGTCCTTCAGGATGCCCCCGCCGATATCGTAAATGATCCGCCGGAGGTTCCGTTCCCATGGAAGCGAACCACTTTCCGCCGCGGGCCACGATGGCGCCCACATCGGCCCAGGACTCCACGTTGTTCAGCACCGTCGGCCTGTCGTAAAGGCCTTTTTCCGTGGCGTGGATGTACTTTTGCCGGGGTTCTCCGACTTTGCCTTCCAGGCTGCGCATCAGGGCGGACGATTCGCCGCAGACGAAAGCGCCGCCTCCGCGGGAGATCCGAATTTCGAAATCGAACTTCGACCCGAGGATGTTCTTGCCGAGAAGCCCCAGCTTCCGGGCCTGGTCCAGAGCCTTTTCCAGGTGAGTCACGGCGAGGGGATATTCGTCCCGGACGTAAATGTAGCCCTCGTGCGCCCCGATGGCGTAGGCGCCGATCACCATGCCCTCGATGACGGAATGGGGATCGCCTTCCATGATGGACCGGTCCTTGAACGCGCCGGGATCGCCCTCGTCGCCGTTGCAGAGCACGAACTTCCGGCCGCCGTCCGCCTTGCGGCAAGAACGCCACTTGCGCGCCGTGGAGAACCCGGCGCCGCCGCGCCCCCGGAGCCCGGAGACATCGATCTCGTCGATCACCTCTTCAGGCGTCATGTCGAAAAGCGCCTTCACCATCCCCTTGTAGGCGTCATGGGCCAGGGCGTCGCCGATGTCGGCGGGATCGATCCGCCCGATGTTCCGCATGGCGATGCGGGTCTGGTTCTTGTAAAAGGGGATGTCTTCGTACTTTTCCACGTACTTGCGGGCCCTGGGATCGCGGTAGAGCAGACGGCGGATGACTTCGCCGTTCTGCACGGTCTTTTCGAGGATTTCCTTGACGTGGTCCTTCTTGACCCGGGTGTATAAAATTCCCTCGGGCTGGAGCACCACCAGGGGGCCGCGCTCGCAAAAACCGTGGCAGCCGGTCTTTTTCGTTCGCAACTTGAGGGACACATCCAGTTTGGCGGCGTCGATCTCTTCGGCGAAAGTTTCGGCCAGCGCCGCCGACCCGTTGGCCAGACAGCCCGTTCCGCAGCAGACCAGGATTTCTCTGCCGTGGGCGTTGTAACGTTTAGCCGCCTCCGTAACAGCCTTCTTGAACTGGGCCCGGGATTTAATTTTCGTCATGCCCGCCTCCCTGGCCCACGTAGCTGGACACTTTGGCGACTTTCGCGTTGCCGTGGTATTCCTCGTTGACGATCACCACCGGGGCCATGGCGCAGGCACCCACGCAATTCACGGTCTTGAGGGTAAAGCTCATGTCTTCGCTCGTTTCTCCGGGCTGGATCCCGATCTTTCGCGACATCTCGTCGATCAGCTGCGGCGCCCCACGGATATGGCAGGCGGTGCCGGTACAGATCTTGATAATGACCTTGCCCTGGGGCGTCAGCGAAAACGCCTTGTAGAAGGTCCCGACCGAAAAGATCTTGGCCAGGGGAACGTTGAGCGTTTCGGCCACCTTGGCGAGGATCTCGCAGGGCAGGTAGCGGTATTCCCGCTGGACATCTTGAAGGACCTGGATGAGGGAGGCCTCTTCGTGCGGATACCGCGACAGGATGTGTTCGACGGGTCCGGTGTCGATGCAAGTGGCTCCGGCCATGACTCCTCCTTATTTCGTCCCCTTCTCGCCCAGAGCGTACCCTCTGCGCAGGGCTTCGATGTTCGCTTCGATCACCTTCGGCTTGGCGGCGAAGGTGTCCCGGACCAAGGCTTCCATCAGCTTGAGGTCCACCGCCCCGGTGGCGCCGAGATAAGCGCCGAGGGCGACCATGTTTGCCCCCTTGGGATTGTCGAGCTCGACCGCCACTTCGTTCGCCGGCACGTTGAGCACCTTCACGTCTTTACGCTTGCAGCCGCGGCTGATCAACGAGCTGTTGATGAGAACCAGACCCCCCTTTCGGACCGATGCTTCAAACTTGTCCAGGGAAGGCAGATTCATGGCGAGAAGGGCCCGGGGCGTCCGAATGACCGGGGATCCCACGGGCTGGTCCGAGATCACCACGGTGCAGTTCGCGGTGCCCCCGCGCATTTCCGGCCCGTATGAGGGCAGCCAGGATACTTCCTTGCCCTGCTGCATGCCCGCATAGGCCAGCATTTTGCCGATCAACATGACTCCCTGGCCGCCGAACCCTGCGATGATGACGTCGTTTTGCATGCTCTTTCCCTCCATTTACGGCGTCAGAGGCCTGGGCGCCCGGTCTTCTCCGCCGGGGCTTTTAAAGACGCCCAGCGGGTAGTACGGCAGCATGTTCTTTTCGAGCCACGCCGTGGCCTCGGTCGGCGGAATGCCCCAGTTCGTGGGGCAGGTGGACAGGATCTCCACCAGGGAGAAACAGTCGCCCGCCTCCTGGCACTGGAAGGCCTTGCGGATCATGGCCTTGGTCCGGACGGCCTGGAGAGGATTGGGCAC
>JARRNO010000055.1:0-25244 GCA_037384885.1 Acidobacteriota bacterium | reverse complement strand
TCCGCGGAATCGAGAGAGGCACTGGCGATGGGGAATGTATCCGTACTATATGATTCGATGGAGCCGCAGCGGGAGGTCAAGCTTCCCGAGGAGGTCTTCGCCCTTCCCTACCGCCGTGACCTCATTCACGAAGCGGTGAGGGCCCACAGGGCGGCCCAGCGGCTGGGAACCCATTCCACGAAACGCCGGGACGAAGTGTCCGGGTCCGGGAAGAAGCTCTGGAAACAGAAGCACACGGGCCGCGCCCGAATGGGCGAAATTCGCTCGCCTTTGTGGTACCACGGCGGCATTACCTTCGGGCCGAAACCGCGGGACTATCAATTCCGCCTGTCCCGCAAGACCCGCCAGGCGGCCGTTCGGTCGCTTCTGTCCGAGCGGGTGCGGAGGGGGTCCCTCAAGGTCATCGACGGGCTCTCGCTGAAAGAGCCAAGAACGAAGGAATTCCTGGCCCGATTCGGAAAGTTCGTAAATGAATACCGAACCGTCATGTTTGTGGACGAAGCCCGCGACAAGAATCTTCACCTGGCGAGCCGCAACGTGCCGGGGGTCAAACTGACGAGTCTGAATGAGCTGAACATTTACGACCTCGCGTACTACGAGGCCGTGATTTTTACCGAGAAGGCGCTCATGAAGCTCACGGAGGGCCTGAAGCCATGAAAGATCCGCACAGCATTCTGATCCGTCCGCTCTTGACGGAAAAGAACATGGTGGCGAAAGAGCGCTTCAACACGATGGCGTTCGAGGTGCACCCCGACGCGAACAAAATCGAGATCGCCAAGGCGGTGGAGCGGGTCTTCAACACCCAGGTGGAGAGCGTCCGCATCATCAACATGATGGGTAAGCTCAAGCGCATGGGCCGTTTCGAGGGTCGTCGTTCGAGCTGGAAGAAAGCCTACGTCAAGCTCAGGAAGGGCGCTAAGCCCATCGAGTATTTCGAAGGCGTATAGGGAGAGGATCATGGGCATCAAGACCTACAAACCCGTGACGCCGAGCAGGCGCTATTACACAAACTCCTCTTTCGAGGAAATTACCAAGAAGCGCCCTGAAAAGCGTCTCACCACCTCGAAAACGAGGATCGGCGGAAGAAACTCCCACGGCCACATCACGTTACGCCGGCGGGGCGGCGGCGCCAAGAAACTGTACCGCATCATCGATTTCAAGCGCGACAAGCGCGACGTTCCGGCCCGTGTGGCGGCCGTCGAATACGATCCGAACCGCTCGTGCCGGATCGCGCTTCTCCATTACGTGGACGGTGAAAAGCGCTACATCCTGGCGCCGGAAGGCCTGAAGGTCGGCCAGGAAGTGATGGCCGGGGAAAAGGCTGAAGTCAGCCCGGGCAATGCGCTTCCCCTGAAGAAGATCCCTGTGGGGACGCTCGTGCACAACGTGGAAATGAAGCTCGGAAAGGGGGGCCAGATCGCCAGGGCCGCGGGCGCCGCAGTGCAGCTCATGGCCAAGGAAGGCCGGCAGGCGATCCTGAAGATGCCTTCATCCGAGATGCGCTACATCAACGTGGACTGCTACGCGACGGTGGGCCAGGTCGGCAACACCGAGCACAAAAACATCTCGCTCGGCAAGGCCGGGCGCACCCGGTGGATGGGTCGCCGTCCGAAGGTGCGGGGCAGCGCCATGAACCCCATCGATCACCCGCACGGCGGCGGTGAGGGCAAGAGCAAGGGCGGCCGTCACCCCGTAACGCCATGGGGCAAGCCGACCAAGGGTTACAAGACCCGCCGCAACAAGCGGACGCAGCGGTCCATCTTGAAGAGGAGAGGCTGATGTCTCGCTCGCTGAAAAAAGGTCCCTTTATCGATGAGCATCTGATTCGCAAGGTCGAGGCGATGAACGAGTCCGGCAATAAACAGGTCATCAAAACCTGGAGCCGGCGCTCCATGGTGGTTCCGGAGATGCTCAATCACACGATCGCGGTGCACAACGGACGCAAGTTCGTCCCTGTATTCGTGACGGAAAACATGATCGGGCACCGCCTCGGTGAATTTGCACCGACCCGGACGTTCCGCGGCCATGCCGGGGACAAGAAGAAGGGTACGGTCAGGTAGGGGCATGGAGATGATTGCAAAAGCAAGCGGTACATACGTCGACAGTTCTCCGCAGAAAGCCCGGCTCGTGGCGGACATGATCCGCGGCAAGAACGTCGCCGAGGCCGTGGCCATGCTGCGGTTCACCAAGAAAAGAGTCGCCCGCGACTTCAGCAAGATCCTGAAGGCGGCCGTGGCGAATGCTGAAAACAACCCCAGCGGCACGGTGGACGTTGACAAGCTCTACGTCGCGGCCGTCACCGTTGACGGTGCGTCGACCAAATACCGCCGGCGAGTGTCGCCGGCGCCCATGGGCCGGGCCTATCGGGTGATCAAGCGCCAGAGCCACATCACCATCGGCCTGGACGAGAGGTAGGCCCCCAGGGGCAACGCGGAGGTGCGTTTTGGGTCAAAAAGTTCATCCTGTCGGTTTCCGGTTGGGATTCAACAAGAACTGGGAGTCCCGGTGGTTCGCGAAGAAAGAGTACAAGGACCTCCTGCACGAGGACCTCAAGCTCCGGAAGGAGCTTGAACAGCGCCTCTCGCATGCCGGAGTCTCCAAGATCGAACTCGAGCGCGCGGGCAAGAAGTTGACCGTGACGCTTTCCACGAGCCGCCCGGGCATCATCATCGGGAAAAAAGGCTCGGAGGTGGACCGTCTCAAGGACGATCTTCAGCATCGAACCGGCCGCGAGGTCTATGTGAAGATCGACGAAGTCCATCGTCCGGAAGTCGACGCCCAGCTCATTTCGCAATCCATCGCGCTGCAGATCACGCGGCGCGTGGCGTTCCGCCGGGCCATGCGCCGGGCCATCGAAATGGCGCGGCGCTTTGGCGGGCTCGGGATACGCGTCCGGGTCGCCGGCCGGCTCAACGGGGCGGAAATCGCCCGCTCGGAATGGTATCTGGACGGCCGGCTGCCGCTTCAGACCCTTCGCAGTGATATTGATTACGGTTTCTCCGAAGCCAGAACCACGTACGGCGTGATCGGCGTGAAGGTCTGGCTTTATAAGGGCGAGAAGGTGGGGCGGTAAGGCCCCGGGAGATTGACCATGTTAATGCCCAAGAAAGTCAAGTTTCGGAAACAGCACAGAGGCCGCCGCTCGGGAACCGCGCAGCGCGGCGCCACGATCAGCTTCGGCGAGTATGGGCTGATGGCCCTGGAATGCGCCTGGATCACCAACCGCCAGATCGAGGCCGCCCGTATTGCGATCAACCGCCATGTGAAGCGCGGCGGGAAGCTCTGGATCCGCATCTTCCCCGACAAGCCGTACACAAAGAAACCGCTCGAGACCCGGCAGGGGAAGGGCAAGGGCAACGTGGAAGGATGGGTGGCCGTCGTGAAGCCGGGGCGCATCCTGTATGAGCTCGAAGGGGTAACCCCCGAGGTGGCGCAGGAAGCCTTCAGGCTGGCCGGGCATAAACTCCCGATCAAGACGCGCTTCATATCCCGTAAGGAGCAGGAGTTCTCCCGATGATGAAGCTCAAGGATCTCAGGAAGACGTCCAAGGTGCGCGAGCAGTCCGTGGAAGAACTGCAGCGCGAAGCGGAGGAACTCAGGGAGCAGCTGATGAAGCTCCGCTTCCAGATGTCGTCCGGCCAGGTGGAAAATCCGATTCAAATTCGCGACTACCGCCACGGTCTCGCCAGGGTGGAGACGATCCTGGCCGAGAAGCTGCGCGAAGAGCGCGCGAAACAGGAGAGTTGACCATGGAAGCCAGCGAGACGAAAAGCCAGGATCGCCACCGCGCCACCAAAGTGGGCATCGTGGTTTCCGACAAGATGGACAAAACCGTGGTCGTCAGGGTCGACCGCCGGGTGTTCCACCCGACCTACCGCAAAGTCGTCAAGCGGACCTCCAAGTTCAAGGCGCACGACCAGCAGAATCAGTGCGGCGTCGGCGACAAGGTCCTCATCATCGAAACGCGCCCTCTGAGCAAAGACAAGAACTGGGCGGTCAAGAAGGTTCTTGAGAAGGCGCGTTAGGGGCAGCGCAGGAGAAGACCATGATCCAGATGGGAACGATTTTAAAAGTCGCGGACAACTCCGGCGCGCGGAAGATCGCCTGCATCCGTATCAAGGGGGGAAGCGCCACCGGAAGGTACGCACGGATCGGTGATATCGTGACCTGTTCCGTGAAGGAGGCCGCCCCGCAGGCCAACATCAAGAAGGGCCGGGTCGTCAAGGCCGTAATCGTCCGCACCGCGAAGGAAACCCGGCGGAGGGACGGATCTTACATCCGTTTCGACGAAAACGCCGCCGTTCTCGTGGACGACAAGGGCGAGCCGGTGGGAACCCGTGTCTTCGGTCCCGTGGCGCGCGAACTTCGTGAAAAGCGGTTCATGAAGATCGTATCGCTCGCGCCGGAGGTGATTTAAAAGATGACGAAGAAGGAAGGCTCCATGCGCGTACGCATTGTAAAGGGTGACCAGGTCGAGATCATTTCCGGCCGGGAAAAGGGCAAGCGGGGCAAGGTCCTCAGCGTGTCGCCCAGCAAGGGACGGGTGCTGGTGGAAGGCGTGAATTTCGTGAAGCGCCACACCCGCTCCAACCCCCAGCACAATATCAAGGGGGGAATCCTGGAAAAGGAGGCTCCGCTGGCGATTTCCACGCTGATGGTTGTCTGCAGCGACTGCCAGAAACCAACGCGTCTCGGCGCGAAAGTCGACGAAGACGGCAGAAAGGTCCGCGTATGCAAGCAGTGCGGCGCGGTCCAGAGCTAGGGAGCTGACAGATGGCGAATTACGTTCCCCGCTTACGCGGAAAATACGCAAAGGACATCATTCCCTCCCTCACCAAGGAGTTCGGCTACAAGAACGTCATGGGCGTTCCCAAGCTGGAAAAAATCACCCTGAACATGGGGGTGGGCGAGGCGAAAGGATGTACGAGTTCCTGGACCGCTTCATTTCGCTCGCGGTTCCCCGGATGCGCGACTTCCGAGGGTTGTCCGACCGGGCCTTCGACGGCCGCGGGAACTACACCGTCGGGATCAGAGATCAGCTGATCTTTCCCGAGGTGAATTACGACAAGGTGTCACGCGCCATGGGCATGAACATCACCATCGTGACCACGGCCAAGACCGACCCGGAAGGCAAGTCGCTCCTGAGAGAGTTCGGCATGCCCTTCCGTAAGTAGGAGACGCTGTATGGCCAGCAAGCGCATGTTCGCCAAAATGGAAAAGAAACCCAAGTTCGCGGTCCGGTACCGGAACCGATGCCGGCGTTGCGGGCGCGCTCGTGGGTATTACAGGAAATTCGCCTTGTGCCGCATCTGCCTGCGGGAACTGGCGCTCAAGGGTCAGCTGCCCGGCGTCGTGAAGGCATCCTGGTGAGGGTTGAAAGATGACGATGACAGATCCTATTGCCGATATGCTGACGCGAATCCGGAACGGTCTTGCCGCCAAGAAGAGAAGCGTGGAAATGCCCTCTTCAAAAATCAAGGCTGAGATCGCCAGAATCCTGAAGGAAGAAGGCTACATCCTGAACTTCAAGGTCGTGGACAACCCGGTCCAGAACCGGCTCCAGGTGGACCTCAAGTACCAGGAAGACGGCCGCGGGGTCATCGAGGGAATCCAGCGCGTTTCTCGCCCCGGTTGCCGCGAGTACATGAATAAGACGCAGGTCGCCCCCGTTTACAACGGCCTTGGCATCGGCATCTTGAGCACGTCACAGGGCTTGATGACGGACAAGGCGGCGCGTAAGGCCGGCGTCGGCGGCGAATTCGTCTGCAAGGTTTGGTGAGGAGCACACCATGTCTCGAATCGGTAAAATGCCAATCTCCCTGCCGGACCCCGTGAAGATCTCGGTCCAGGAGGATCAGGTAGAGATCCAGGGCCCCAAAGGCACCCTGACGGCTCCGGTCCCGAAAGGAATCAGCTGCAGCCTGGAGGACAAGGTCCTGACGGTCACCCGGGCCAGCGAGGAAAAGCCGGTCAGGGCGCTGCACGGCCTGACGCGGGCGCTGATCGCCAACGCGGTGGAAGGCGTGACGAAGGGATACCAGCGGGAACTGGACATCGTCGGTGTCGGGTACCGCGCCAACGTGGAAGGCAAAAAAGTGGTCTTCAGCATCGGCTACTCCCATCCCATCGAGTTCGAAATTCCAGATGGGATCGCGATCACGGTGGACAAACAGACCCACGTGACCGTTACGGGCTGCGACAAGCAGCTCGTGGGCCAGGTGGCGGCGAAGATCCGCTCCTTCAAAAAGCCCGAGCCTTATAAGGGCAAGGGCATCATGTACACCAACGAGCACATCATCCGGAAGGCCGGCAAGGCCGCCAAGTAGAGGGGTGATACGAATGCCCAGCCATGCTCATCTCGATCGGAAGCAGCGCCGCCAATGGCGGAAAATCAGAATCCGGAAAAAGATCAGCGGTACCGCAGAGGTTCCGCGGGTCTGTGTTTTCCGGAGCAGCAAGTACCTCTATATCCAGGCCGTGGACGACGTGGCCGGCCGCGTGATCGCTTCGGCCACTTCGCTGGAGCCCGAAGTCCGCAAAGACCTGAAGACGTCGGGGAAGCACGTTGATGTCGCCGCCCGGTTGGGCGAGATGATTTCGGCGCGGCTCAAGGAAAAGGGAATCACGCGGATCACCTTCGATCGCAGCGGATACCTCTATCACGGCCGGATCAAGGCCATCGCGGACGGGGCTCGCAAAGGCGGACTCCAGTTCTAGGGAGCGTTTCTCATGAACGAACGGACGACGAACGACGTGGAACTGCGGGACCAGGTGGTTTCCATCCGCCGCGTGACCAAGGTCGTGAAGGGCGGCAAGAACTTTTCCTTTTCGGCGCTGGTCGTGGTCGGTGACGGTAAGGGCCGCGTGGGAGCCGGACTCGGGAAGGCCCGCGAGGTCCCCCTCGCCATCGCTAAGGGCATGGAAAAGGCCAAAGGCACCATGATCACGGTGCCGCTGCAGGGGGACACCATCCCGCATTATGTCGAAGGACACTACGGTGCGGGACGGGTGGTGCTGCGGCCTGCGTCCAAGGGGACGGGCGTGATCGCCGGCGGGGCTATGCGCGCCGTTCTCGAACTGGCGGGCGTGGCGGATGTTCTCGCCAAATGTGTCGGGACGAACAATCCGCAGAATCTCGTCAAAGCGACCCTGGAAGGGTTATCCAGGCTGCAGAGCCCGGAATCCGTCGCCAGGAAGCGCGGTAAGAGCGTCGAAGAACTGCTGGGGTAGACGATGGCAACGAGAAAGAGCACGAAAAACGAAGGCACGCTGGTCGTCACGCTCGTCAAGCGTCCCAGCACGGAGAAACTGCGCACCGTGGCCTGGAGCATGGGCCTCAGAAAGCTCAACCAGACGCGGACTTATCCGGACCGTCCGGAGATTCGCGGGATGGTGTTTGCCATCAAGCACCTTCTGAAGGTGACCGAGCAGGAGGCCGAAGCGCCGAAGAAGGCGCCCGCTGTAGAAAAGGCCGCCGCGCCGAAGAAGGCGGCGGAAAAGAAGCCCGCCGAAGGCGCCAAGGCGCCTGAGAAGGCCGTCGAAAAGAAGCCCGCGGCGAAGAAGAAAACGGCGTCCGCTCCTGCGGCCAAAACGGCCGCCAAGCCGAAGGCGCCGGCCGCTTCCAAGTCCAAGGCTTCGACGACCGGTAAAGCGAAGGCTTCTGGCGGCGCGAAATCCAAGCCGCCGGCCGCTTCCAAATCCAAGGCGTCCGGCGCATCCAAGCCGTCCGCGGCGAAGGCCGGCAAAACGGCTGCAAAGTCCGGCGCAAAAAAGGCAACCAAGGCATCAGGTACCGGCAAGGACAAGTGAGCGAAAGGAACCGGCATTCCGGCGCTCTGCGTAGGGGGTCACCATGTTTTTGAGTGAATTAGGGCCGGCAAAGGGCTCGAGAAAGAACAGGAAGCGCATCGGGCGGCAAGACCGCCGGCCGCGGCCACAAGGGGCAGAAATCCCGTTCGGGCTACGCCGGCAAGCCGGGATTCGAGGGCGGCCAGATGCCGCTGCAGCGCAGACTGCCCAAACGCGGCTTCACCAACATCTTTTCCAAACGGTACCAGGTCGTCAACCTGGACCGGCTTGCGGCCTTCAAGGCGGGCGACGACATCAACGCCGAGAGCCTGCACAAGGCGGGCATCATCCGTTCAGCCAACGCTCCCGTGAAGATCCTCGGGAACGGCAAGCTGGACAAGGCCTTGAATATCACGGCGGACGCCTTTTCCGCCGCCGCAAAGGAATCCATTGAAAAGGCCGGTGGCAAGGCCGAGGTGAAGCAGTCGTGATTGATGCATTTAAAAACATTTTCAAAATCCCGGACCTGAGAAAGCGTGTCCTATTCACCTTTTTTGTCCTCGCGATCTTCCGGATCGGCGCCCAGATCCCCACTCCGGGGATCAACGCGAACGTGCTGCAGGAGGTTTTCAAGCAGTATGCGTCGGGCGTGCTTGGGTTCGTGAACCTGTTCTCGGGCGGCGCCTTCGCCCGGTGCACGATCTTCGCCCTGGGCATCATGCCGTACATCACGGCGCAGATCATCTTCCAGCTCCTCGTCTACGTGTGGCCCTATCTGCACAAACTGCAGCAGGAAGGCGGAGCGGAAGGCCGGAAGAAAATCACCCAGTGGACGCGTTACTCCACCATCGGTATTTCCATCATCCACTCCCTGGGTATCGCCATCTGGGTCAAGAGCCTGCGCAGCCCCACTTCCGGAAGACCGGTCGTGGCCAATCCCGATTTCCTGTACTACGTGACGACGGTCGTCATCCTGACCACGGGCGCCATGTTCGTCATGTGGCTCGGCGAACAGATCACCGCCCGGGGCGTCGGGAACGGCATTTCCCTGATGATTTACGCCGGCATCGTGGTGGGCCTTGTCCCGGCGGTCGTGAGCACCTGGGAACAGTTCGTGCAGGGCAGCCTGAGCCTCTTTGTCATCGTGCTGCTGAGCGCCTTCATGCTCGCGGTGGTGGCCTTCATCGTGTACTTCGAAAAGGCGCAGCGCAAGATCCCCATCCAATATGCGCGCCGAATCGTGGGGCGCAGGATGGTGGGCGGCCAGGGCGTCTACTTCCCCTTGAAGCTGAACCCGGCCGGCGTCATGTCCATCATCTTCGCCGTATCTCTGCTGGCCATCCCGCAGACCATCGCGCAGGTTTTCGGGAAATACCAGTGGGTCAAAGATGTGGATGCGTACCTCAAGTACGGGACGCTGACCTACCTCTTACTTTACGCCGTCATGATCGCCCTCTTCACGTACTTCTACGTCAGCATCGTCTTCAACCCCGAAGACCTTGCCGACAACCTGAAGAAAATGGGCGGCTTCATTCCCGGAATCCGCCCGGGCCGGAGTACCAGCGAATATCTCGACCGGTCGCTCAACCGCCTCCTGTTCGCATGCTCGATCTACCTGGTGGTGGTGGCGCTGCTGCCGGTCATTCTCATAAGCGGGCTTCCGCTCCAGCACCTTTGGGGTATTGGTCCGCAGGTGGAAAGCGCGATGCAATTTCTTCACCTGAGCTGGATTCTGAAGGGCTTCAACCTCAACTTTTACTTCGGCGGCACCTCGCTGCTGATCGTCGTTGGGGTGGCCATGGATACGGTCCAGCAGGTGGAGTCGCAGCTGGTGATGCGCCATTATGAAGGTTTCTCTCGAAGAAACCGGCCAAGGGGACGGAGGTCTTGATGGGGGAACAAAACCTCGTACTGCTGGGCCCTCCAGGCGCTGGGAAAGGCACGCAGGCCAAAAGCCTGGCCGCCGAGCTGGAGCTGCCGCATATCTCCACGGGCGACATGCTCCGGGACGCCGTTAGGGAGGGGACGCCGCTGGGCCTGAAGGCCAAGGCGGTCATGGAAAAGGGTGATTTGGTATCCGACGAACTGCTCACGGGGATCGTCAAAGAACGCCTGTCGCGTTCCGATGCCTCGAAAGGCTTCATTCTCGACGGGTACCCGCGGAACATCCCGCAGGCCGAAATCCTTGAGGGGATTCGGAAGGGCCTGGGGCGCGAAGCAGTTCTGGCGCTCGAGATCGACGTGCCGGATGACGCGATCGTTGCCCGGCTGACCAACCGACGTTCCTGCCCCGAGTGCGGGTCGGTCTACAATCTCAGTTCGGCGCCGCCGAAGGCCGAAGGCCGCTGCGACAAGTGCGGAGCCGAGTTGGTGCAGCGCGACGACGACCGCGAAGAGGTGATCCGGGAGCGGCTTCGCGTTTATCACGAAAAGACGGAACCGCTCGCCGACTACTATCGTCAGCGGGGACTTTTCAAACAGGTCCCCGGGACGGGGAAACCTGCTGAAGTTCTGGATGCGATTTTGAAGGTGGTTGGATGATCCATCTCAAGAACGACCGGGAAATCGAGATCATGGACCGCGCCAACGCCATTGTCCACGAAGTGCTGGACCGGCTTGGCTCGGAGCTCGCCCCCGGTGTGTCGCTTCTTGACCTGGACCGGATCGCCGAATCCACCGCGGCGGCCCGTGGCGCCGCGTGCGCTTTCAAGGGATACCACGGCTATCCCGCCTCCGCCTGCCTGTCGCTCAACGATGAAGTCGTCCACGGCATTCCCAACGGCCGGACCCTCGCGCCGGGAGATGTGTTATCTATTGATTTCGGCGTGCTTTATGAGGGATACTATGGTGATGCCGCGCGCACATTTGTAGTGGGCGAGGCGGACGAAAAAGCCGGGAAGCTGCTGGACGTGACGCGCCGCGGGCTCATGCTGGGCGTCGAGCAGGCGCGCCCGGGAAACCGTGTGTCCGATATCGGCCATGCCGTTCAAACCTGGGTCGAGTCCAACGGCTTTAGCGTCGTGCGGGATTTTGTCGGACACGGTGTGGGCCGAGCGCTCCACGAAGAGCCCCAAATTCCCAACTTCGGCGAGCCCGGACGCGGCCCCCGGCTGCAGCCGGGCATGGTCATCGCCATCGAACCGATGGTGAATGAGGGAACGTGGGAAGTGACCATAGACGACGACGGGTGGACCGTGAGAACGGCCGACCACGCCCGTTCGGCGCACTTTGAATATTCCATTGCGGTCACGAAAAACGGCCCGAGGATACTTGGAGTCAGCAGTCAATGAGTAAAGACGACGTCATCCAAATGAACGCGGAGGTGCGTGAAGCGCTTCCCAACGCCATGTTCCGGGTGGAATTGGAAAACGGCCACCGGGTGTTGGCGCACATTTCGGGAAAGATGCGCAAGCACTTCATCCGCATTCTTCCCGGCGACCGGGTGCTGGTGGAGCTGTCGCCCTACGACCTGAGCCGGGGAAGAATTGTCTATCGTTACAAGACGTGATGGAGCAGGCACAATGAAAGTGAGACCCTCGGTGAAGAAAATGTGTCCCAAATGCCGGATCATCAAGCGGAACGGCGTGGTCCGCGTCATTTGCGACAATCCCAAGCATAAGCAGAGGCAGGGGTAAAGGAGAAGTAGCATGGCTCGCATTGCAGGTGTCGACCTCCCGCAGAACAAGCGAGTGGAAGTGGGATTGACCTACATCTTCGGCATCGGTCTTTCCCGTTCCCACGAGATCCTCGCAAAAGCCGAGGTCAGCCCGGACACCCGGGTCAAGGAACTGACGGAAGAAGAAGTGGCCCGGATCCGGCGCGTTATCCAGGAAGAAGGGAATACCGAGGGTGATCTGCGCCAGAAGATCCAGATGGATATCCGGCGCCTCGTGGACATCGGGAGCTACCGCGGACTTCGCCACCGGATCGGATTGCCGGTTCACGGCCAGCGGACTCACACCAACGCGCGCACGCACAAAGGCTCGCGCCGCGCGATCCCGGGTAAGAAGAAAGCGCCCAGAAAGTAAGTAGAGGAGGGCTTCCATGGCGAAAGCCGGTGCAAAGAAAGGCCAGCGGCGCGAAAAGAAGAACATTCCCTCGGGAATGGTTTTCATCACCGCGACCTTCAACAATACGTTGATTATGGTTACGGATATGGAAGGCAATGCGGTTGCCTGGTCGTCTTCCGGCGCCAGCGGCTTCAAGGGAACCCGGAAGGGAACGCCGTTCGCGGCCCAGGTCGCGGCGAAAGCCGCCGCCGACAAGGCGAAGGAGCATGGGCTGAGGGAAGTGGACGTGAAGATCAAAGGCCCCGGATCGGGCCGGGAATCCGCCATCCGCGCCATTCAGATCGCGGGCCTCAAGATCCGGTCCATCTGTGATGTCACCCCCATTCCCCACAACGGGTGCCGGCCGCCGAAGCGGCGTCGTGTTTGATCTGAAGGAGGTCTGCGTTGGCACGGTATCATGATCCAGTCTGCCGTCTCTGCCGCCGTGAAGGCATGAAGCTGTTCCTGAAAGGGGACCGTTGCTTCAAGGACAAGTGCGCCATCGAGCGCCGCAATATCCCGCCCGGCCAGCAAACCCGCCGCCGGGGCAAGATTCAGGGATACGGCCTTCAGCTGCGTGAAAAGCAAAAAGTCAAAAGGATTTACGGGGTTCTCGAACGCCAGTTCCGGAACTACTACAAGAAAGCCAGCATGCGCAAAGGGATTACGGGCGAAACGCTGCTTTGCACGCTGGAACGCCGCCTGGACAACGTGGTATACCGCCTCGGATTTGCGGCGTCCCGTCCCCAGGCCCGGCAGTGGGTTTCCCACGGGCACATCCGCGTGAACGGGCGCCGCGTCGACATCGCCAATTACCAGGTCCAGGTCGGCGATGAAGTTTCCGTCGGCGCGCACGCCGAAAAGAACGTCTTCCTCCTCCAGGCCGTGGAAACGGTCAAGGGGAGGGGAATGCCCGAGTGGCTCGAACTGGATGCGGAGAACCTCAAGGGACGGGTGCTGAGAGATCCCCAGCGGGCCGACATCACCTATCCCATCGAGGAGCAGCTCATCGTCGAGCTGTACTCGAAGTAACACCGAAGAGTCCACCGGCCGGGCCCGTTCGGCCCGCCCGGTGCGGCGTGGCCCGGGGCCGGACGGCGGATGGACCCGCCTCTGTCACCTGGCCGGACACCGCCGGGGTAAGAGAACCCGGATGACCTTGATTGAGGCAATTTCTAGGAGCGTCGAGGGACATGCGACCTTTTCAAATGCCTGAAATGATCGAGTGCAACATCGAAACCCTGACAGAGCGCTATGGCGAATTCATAGCGGCCCCCCTCGAAAGGGGTTGGGGCATCACGATGGGAAATGCGCTCCGGCGCATCCTCCTGTCCTCCATCGAAGGTGCGGCCATCACCGCCATCCGGATCGAGGGCGTGCTGCACGAGTTCACGTCCATTTCGGGCGTGCTCGAGGATGTGACGGATATCGTCCTCAACCTGAAAGCGATCCAGTTCAAGACCAGCGCCTCCGAGCCCAAGATGCTCCGTCTCAAGGTACAGGGGCCCGCCGAGGTGACCGCCCGGGACATCCAGCACGACGACAGTATCCGCATTCTGAATGCGGATGCTCCCATCGCCACCTTGAACGAAGAAGGTACGCTGGTTATGGATATCATGGTCCAGAAGGGGCGCGGGTACATTCCCGCAGAAGCGAATGAAGCGCCCGATCCCACCTTCATCCCCATCGACTCCATTCATTCACCCGTTCGCAAGGTGAATTATGAAGTCACCGAAACCCGCGTCGGGGAAGCGACCGACTACGAGCGGCTGAAGATGGAAGTCTGGACAAACGGCGCCGTGACGCCTCAGGAGGCGTTGTCGCAGGCGGCCGGGCTCATGGAGTCCCAGCTGTCTCTCTTCAAGGCCTTGACCGGCCCCGAAGCGGCCGTCAAGCCCTCCGGTGTCGAAGAACCCGTTCCGTCGGAACTTCAACGTCTCCTCGAACAGCCGGTATTGGAACTTGATTTGTCCCCCAGGGTGACCCGCGTCCTGGAAAGCATGGAAGTTAAAACGCTGAAAGATCTCGTTCGCCTGACGGACAAGGAACTCCAAAGCGCCAAGAATTTCGGTCAGAAGTCCTTCAAGGAGGTCGTCGATCTCCTGGAAAGTCTCGATCTGACCCTCGGCATGAAGGTATGAGGGCCTAACGATGCGCCACAGAATGGATCACCGCAAACTCGGCAGGACATCGGAACACCGCATCGCCATGCTTCGGAACCAGGCGGTCAGCCTGGTGAGGCACGACCGGCTGCAGACGACGCTGGAAAAGGCGAAGGAACTGCGGCGTTTCGTGGAGAAGCTCATCACGCTGGCCAAAAAGGACACCTTGACCAGCCGCCGGAACGCCGCCAAAGATATTCATGATCCGGCCGCCTTGAAGAAGCTCTTCAGCGATCTTGGCCCGCTGTACGCCCAGCGCCCCGGGGGATACACCCGGATCATCAAGCTGGGAACCCGCCGTGGCGACGGTGCGCAGATGGCCCTGATCGAACTTGTCGACCGCGAAGCCAAGAAGGAAGACGCGGGCAAGGGTAAGGGCGGAAAGAAATCCGCCGCCAAGCCGTCTAAGAAGAAGGCCGAAGCCGCCGCCGAAGAGATGGAAGCGGAAGCCACGGCTGAAGAACCCGCAGAGGAGCAGGCGGAAAAGGCCTCCAAGCCTAAGACCGGCAAGGCGGCCAAGCCGAAGACGCCTTCCAAGAAGGCGGAACCGGCGGAAAAGAAGACCGCCAAGGCCGAGCCGAAGAAGGCCGCTCCCAAGAAAAAGGCCGAACCTGCGAAGAAACCTGCTGAAAAGAAGGCGGCCACGAAGGACGAGGCTGTCGAGAAGAAGGAAACGGCCGGAAAGTCCGGGGCAGGCGATGCCGGGGAAACGGCCGGCAAGGAGCCGGCAGAAGAAAAGTAACGCACCGGCGGACTGATCTCAAACAGGCGCCCATCCCGAAAAGGGGGGCGCCTTTCTCCGCTGGGGCCCCGATCGGAGCGTCTTCAGATCGCCCCCGCCGCCATGTCCAATCGGATCTTGCCCGGTGAGGGCCCGGGGGAACCGCCCATGACCACACTCTTCGGCACAACCCAGGGGCCGTCTCCGCTGGCGGACCGGATGCGCCCGGAGGAATGGGAGGATCTGATCGGTCTCGAGGACGTGGTGGGGCCTTCCACTTCGCTGGGGCGCCAGCTCCGGGACGATGCCCTTGTTTCGACCATCCTGTGGGGGCCTCCGGGCTGCGGGAAAACCACCATCGCGAGGTTGATCCAGGGCCACACCGGTAAACCGTTCAAAGGCCTTTCCGCCGTCCTCTCCACACTGAAGGAAGTCCGCGAAGTGATGGAGTTCGCGCGCCGCGGGTGGCTGGATGAAGGACTTCCGACCATTCTCTTCATGGACGAATTGCATCGCTTCAACAAAGCGCAGCAAGACGCCTTTCTGCCCTACCTGGAAGAAGGCTCTGTCATCCTTCTCGGCACCACCACGGAAAATCCTTCCTTTCATCTCACCTCCGCCCTCTTGAGCCGCTGCCGGGTCGAAGTGCTTCGCCCGCTGGACGCGTCCCATATCCTGAAAAGTCTGGAACGGGCGCTCAGGCAGGACAAGACGCTCGCGGAGCACGGGCATGAAATCCCGCCCCAGGTAATGGAGGAGGTGGCGCGGCTCGCATCCGGAGATGCGCGCTTCGCACTGAACGCGCTGGAAGCGGTTTCCCTGCAGTATCCCCCGGAAGACGATCTGACCCCCCAGACCGTGCGGACGTGGCTCTCCAGCGGCCGGATTCATTACGACTGGGGAGGCGAGGAACACTACAATTTGATCAGCGCCATGCACAAAGCCATCCGGAACAGCGATCCGGACGCGGCGCTTTACTGGCTTTTCAGGATGCTTGAAGGTGGCGAGGATCCCCTGTACATTGTGAGAAGATTGGTGAGGGCCGCCTCGGAGGATATCGGGAACGCAGATCCCAACGCCCTCCGTGTGACGCTTGCCGCGAAGGATACGGTAGAATTTCTGGGACTTCCGGAGGCGGATCTCGCGATCGCCCAGGCTGCGGTTTACCTGGCCGCCGCCCCGAAGTCCAACCGGATCTACACCGCAGTGGGCGAGGTCAAGAAGGACCTGAGCAAGGGGAAGAGGTACCCCGTGCCGCTGCACCTGCGAAACGCCCCCACCCGCTTGATGCGGGACAAGGGGTATGGGAACGGATACCGCTATGCCCATGACGAAGACAAGGGCGTGGCCGATATGGACTGCATGCCGGAAGAGCTGTCGGGACGAATCTATTACCATCCCAAGGACACCGGCTTCGAAAGAAAAGTCAAGGAATGGCTGGAACTCTGGAAGAAAAGGCGGCACGGCAAAGACCGCTGACTGGAGACCGCCTCAGAGAGGAAGGATTCGTCCCATGAGAAAACCCGGAGTGCTCGCGGCGCTGATTATTTGCCTTGCTGTTCCCTGGACTGCCTTTCAGGCCCAGAGGCTTGTAGTCTTTCCCTTGAAACAAACCCGGGGTCCCATGTCGACCGAATGGATCGGGACGGGGCTGGCTGTGGGGCTTGATGAGGCAGTTGTCCTGGCCGGGATGGTTCCCGTGACCGTGGCCGACCTCAGAAGCTATTACGAGGAGCAGGACCTTATCTCCCAACCGGACTTCACCCTAGCCTCGCAGGTGGCGCTTGCCAGGAACTTGGGCGCGGGACTCATGGTGACCGGCTCCTATTCCGTGGTCGACGACAAACTGAAAGTGGACCTGAAGGCCCTCGAGGTGGGAGAGAATCCCACGCTGAAGGGGGAGTGGCACGAGGAAACGGGACTGCGCAACCTGCTCGAATTGACTCAGCGCCTCCGCGACGACCTGTTGAAGGCGATGGGAAAGGGGCCGGTGGAAGGGCCCAAGGTGGCGCCGGAGGCCTTTGAGTCCTACATACGCGGCCGCATTGCCACCGACCCAACCCTGAAAGAGGTCTATTTCAGCAAGGCGGTGGAAATTCAGCCCGACTACTACGACGCCCAATGCTACCTTGCGATTGTCTTGAGAAAAGCGGGCCGGATCACCGAAAGTGAAAAAATTCTCGACAAGCTCGTGGACAAGCACTACGCAAAGGCCTACCTGGGGCTGGTCACCCTCGCACGAATCAAGATGAACCAGGGCCATCTCATGGAGGCGCGGGCTCTTCTTCTCAAGTCCCTCAAGGTCATGGAAAACCCCGAGGCACACCTTGCCCTTGCAGACTGGTACCTTAGACAGAAGAAAGTGGACGATGCGGCCCGTGAGCTGAAGATGGCCGAAAAATTCGGGACGCATCAGGACCAGATCGACGCGCTCCAGGAAAAACTGAAGAAGGTTTCGGCAGAGAAAAAACCATCCTGAAGGCGAAAGCCATGTTTCGATACAAGATCATGACCCTGGGATGCAAACTGAATCAATATGACTCGGCCCGAGTGGCCGGAAAGCTCGGTGGCGAGAGAACGCTCGCCGCCGGGGGAGAGCCGACCGATCTGGCGATTCTCAACACCTGCACGGTCACTCATAAGGCCGACCGGGAAGCGCGGCGCCTGCTGCGCCGCTTCCGGCGCGAGAATCCCTCAGCGACGATCGTCGTGATGGGCTGTTCCGCAAGGCTCCGCCCCGGCGTTTACAAGAACATGCCCGAGGTGGATGTGGTCCTCACGACCCACCAGACGGTGGACCGCTTCCTTGAAGACTGGAACGCCGGAGAAATGGGGGCGGGCTGCCGGGACGCCGCGCACCCCGCGCTTCCCTATTTTGCAGAGCGCACACGGGCCTTCCTGAAAATCCAGGAAGGGTGCCGGCTTCGTTGCTCTTACTGCATCATTCCCACCGTACGCGGCGCGTCGCGCTCCATACCCGTGGAAGACTGCCTGCGCAGCCTGGAAGCGTTTCTTGAGGCGGGTTACAAAGAGATCGTTCTGACGGGCGTTAACACGGGGGATTACGGGTTGGACCTGCCCGCAAGGCCCCGCCTGGAATCGCTTCTGGAGAAAATGGTCCGGATCCCTGGTCGCTTTCGGATTCGCCTCAACTCGCTCGAACCCAAGACCATTACCCCAGGGCTTGTCGAAATGCTCGCCGCCGAACCGAAGCTTTCCCGCCATCTGAAGATGGCGGGAAATTTCCTCCCGGACCAACGAGCTGAGAGCGCTGGGTGAGATCAAGACGGCGAAGTTCGCCCGCTCCCAGGCCGGGAAGCCTCTCGAAGCGCTCACGCTTGGGCACGGCGCGGGCCGAGGGCAGGCCCTCACGGACAACTTTCTGACGGTGCCGCTGGAAGGGGAAAAACTTCCCCCCAACCGCTTCGTGTCGCTCATACTCCACGAAAAGCCGGACGGGTCCTTCGCCGGCGCGCCGGCGGCATCGGACGATTGCGCCCCGTAACCCGCCGCTCGCAAGGCGAGAATGCCGCAGCGGCGAACCCGCGTGCTGACTAGCGGGATGGGGCTGCGGGCGCTACGCGCCTTGTCGCTCCGGCCGAAACGCCTGTCGACAAGCAAGCTTGCCTCCAACCGATTTATGCCGTCGCGCCGCACTAGCGTCCGGAGCAGCCCCGTCCCGCCTGGCTCCCTGCAGTCTTGTGGCCGGGAGTAGCCTCCCCCCAACCTTTTGAAACGCGCGCCGACAGTCCGGCGTCATCTTCCGTGTCAGGCTTCGCGGCGCGACACGCTCCAAGTACACCAGTACGAGTCGGTGCCTCGCCGCTCGCCTTCCTTGAATCTGACGGCCGTCCGGTCGGCAGCCGAATTTTGCAAAAGAAAGCGCAAAATCCGATCAAGCGGGCTTGCCTTCGCGGGAATCTACCGGGGCCGGGCCGCCTTCGGCGGCACGAGGCTTCGTCTCTGGCCTGCTACGCGAGCCGCCACCGGAGAAACGTCCGGGCGTTCCTGAGCTGGACCGCGCTTTGCGCCGTTCAGCGGCCCATGCGTATCGCGCAGTGAACCGCAAGCTGCGCGGCAAGCCGCAATGTTAACCGTTCGTTGTAAAGCATGGCGCAGCAAGCCTTACCCTCATCACTTCATCACCTAGTCGCCCAGTCACTGGCCGCAGCGAAGGCTTGCCGCGAAGCGGTCCTCATTTGCCAACCGCGCCGTGATATTGCTACCCTGAATCGCTATGGACGAGCAGGGAAGGCTGCCACACCGTTTCCCGTTCCAGATGGTGAAAGGGAAAGGCGCCGGAGGCGCCGTCGAACTTTGCCTTTCATCCGATGATGCGCGTGTGCGAGGCGGCGTTGTCCCGGTGTGGGCCGTTGTGGAAGCCATGGCGCAGGCGGCCGGCCTGGCGGCGTTTGAAGGCGCCGGCAAAACGGCGTATCTCGTGGCGGTGTCGCGGTTTAGATGCCCGCGTCCCCTGCGGGCCGGGGACCGGCTGCGGCTTTCCGGGCGGATCGAAGCCGGGATCGGCGCCGTCGTTCGTGTGCGGTTGACGTGCCGGTCGGCAGGGCGGCTCGTCGCAGCGGGAACATTCACCCTCGTAGAGGAGGCAATAGAGTCTTGACGAGTGTTGCTGTGACAGGGCTGGGCGTAGTCAGCCCAATCGGCGCCGGGCCGGAATCCTTTTGGGCGGCCCTTTGCGAGGGGCGTTCCGGGGTGAGCGATGTCCGGGCCTTTCCTACGGCGGGTATGCGCTGTCCAAGGGCGGCGGAGTGCCCGCCGGCGGAACCCTGTGAAAACCGCGTGGCGGCCTTGGGATTCGAAGCCGCACGGCAGGCCGTCGCTTCGGCGGGACTCGATTCCATGCCCGACGGCGCCGCGCTGATAATGGGAACCAGCGTCGGGGGGCTTCCCGAAAGCGAAGAGGCATACCTCCGGGCCCTGAAAAAGGGGCGGAGGCTCGGAGGAATCCGGCCCTACCTCAACCATTGTCCCTCCGCTTCGACGGATCTCATTGCGCACAAGCTTCACCAGAACGGTCCGCGGATCACGGTGGCAAACGCCTGTTCCTCGGGCACCGCGGCGCTCGGAGAAGCGTGGCTGATGGTCGGAACCGGCGAGGTTGATTGTGCCCTGGCAGGCGCCGCGGATGCGCTGGCGCGTCTCACCGTGGGAGGGTTCAATTGCCTGCGCGTGGTAACGTCCGATGTCCCTCGTCCCTTCGATAAGGATCGTGAGGGCATGGCCGTGGGGGAGGGGGCCGCCTTTCTTGTTTTAGAAAACATGGAGCGGGCTCGCCGGAGAGGCGCTGACATTTTGGCGACCCTCGAGGGATACGGAGTCTCGAGTGACGCCTATCATGCCACTGCTCCGGACCCTACCGGGGGAGGGCCGCTCAGGTGCATGCGCCAGGCTATGGAGGCGGCTGGAATCGATGTGGACTCGCTCGGCTATATCAACGCCCATGGGACCGGAACCAGGGCCAACGATGATGCGGAAGGCCGGGCCCTGGCGGCGCTTTTGGGAGAAAGAGCCGGGGCGATCCCCGTCGTTTCCATCAAGGGGGCCCTCGGGCACGCCCTCGGTGCCGCCGGGGGGTTCGAGGCGGCTGCCTGTGTGCTCGCGCTGCGCCGGCAAACCGTCCCACCCTGTACGGGGCACAGGATGAAAGAACCTGATCTTCCGCTGTTTGTTCCCACGCGTCCGCTTCGGCGTTCGATAAACTATGTACTGTCCATCAATCTCGCTTTCGGCGGGAACAACGCCGCCCTGGTCTGGCGGAGGGCCCCGTGAAGCCGGTCTGGATTTCGGGCTGGGGCGCGGTCGGTCCCGGAGGCTTTGACGTGACCCTGCCTCAAACGGGGACGCACCCTGAGAAAAAGGCGAAACGCGTCCCGGGGGGGCTGCCCCTCAAGGACGGGTTTTCACCAGGGGCGCTCCGGTGGCTCGACCGGTCTTCCCTCTGGTGGGTCAACGCGGTACGAAGGGCGCTTCCGGAAAACAAGGAGAGTCAGGCCGGCCAGGTGGTTGGAATCGGGTGGGGTTCCATTGCCCCGACGCAGTCCTTTATCAGCGAATTTTACCGGAGCGGATTCCAGGGCATGTCGCCCGCGCTTTTCCCCTTCACGGTGGCCAACGCTCCGGCGGGGCAGGCAGGGGTGCTGCTTTCGCTCAAGGGCGGCACCATTACCGTGAACGCACGGGAGGCGGCCGGACTGGCCGCAATCGTAAGCGGCGCCAGAATGGCCGCGACGGGGCTGATACCCATCGGCGCGGCGGGAGCGGTAGACGATCTGTCGGGACTTCTTCACTATTCATTGGCAAAGCTGAGGCCTCCCGGCTCACTTCCCCTGGGTGAGGGGGCCTACGCGGTGGGGTTGACGGCCGATACCCCTCCGGCTCAACTTCCCGGAGTGAGAATCGCCGCTTGGGCGTCTGCTTCGGCTCCGGGCGGCAGCCATCTCTTTCCCGCAGATCCCGCGGCGCTGTGGAGCCGCCTGGAAGCGGGCCTCAGGATGCGCTGCGGTTGGGGTTCGAATGCGGCGGACATGCTCTTTCTGTCACAGGATGTCCCCGCGTTGGAGGACGCTTCCCGCAGGTGGGCAGCCGCCGAGGGCGCAGAAAAGGCGCTGGTTCCCTTTCAAGGGAGCTTGGGCGCATGCGGCGCCTCGTGGGCCGGAGCCGTCATTCTCGCGGCCCGGGCCATCCAAGAATCCCGGGGGAGAAGGGCGATGCTGATGGCCCTGAGCACGGGAGGATCGGCCTACGGCCTGGCCCTGGAGGACGGCGGTGCCGAGTAAGGTCAAGCATGAACCCCCCGGCCCATTCCTGGACCTTTCGAAATGGTTCCCGCCGGATGTTTTCGCCTACGTGCTTCTGAACGGCCGGTTCGATCTCAGCCCCTCCGGACTCCGGCGTTTCCTTCTCAAGAAGGGGCATAGGAACGATTCGGTCATGAGACCCGTTCAGATCCACTCCGCAAAGGTTGAAACCGCACAGCCCGGCCGGATCGAGTGCGACGCTCTTGTGACGGCTCGTCCGGGAACCGCGGTGGCGGTTGTGACCGCAGACTGTGTCCCGCTGCTCCTGGCCGGGGAAAATGGGAAACGGGCCGCTGCGGTCCACGCGGGATGGAAGGGCACCTTGGCGGGCATTGCGCTGCGTGCCTTGGAAAAAATGGGGTCTCCCGAAACTGTAACAGCCTACCTGGGTCCGGCGGTCGGGCGGTGCTGCTACCGCGTGGGCGCGGACCGGTACGCCTTGTTTCGTGAAGCATTTCCCGAGCAGGTCGCCCCGCTCGAGCCGGGAGAATCCCCGGCCCTCGATCTCGCCGCGGTCAATGCCGGGCTGCTCATCTCCGGTGGAGTGCGGGCAGAATCCGTCCGCGTGGAATCCCGCTGCACTTCGTGCCATCGCGAGTGCTGTTCTTATCGGAGAGACGGGGAGGCTGCGGGACGCATGGTGTCCCTTATTGGCATCGAGGCGCCCTGACCGCCGGTCATGGAAGGGCGTGCTGTGGTATCATCATGAAGGAAGCACGGGGGACCCGCTTTCTAGGGTGCGGCCCTGAAGGACCTGGAGGTGGGATGTCAACACTGGAACAGGAAGAAAGCCTTCTTTTCGACCTCGATCTGGCTCGAAAGTATTCGGCCGCGCGCGACGGCGCCCCTGCCCATGCCTGGGAGACGGCGGCGACCGCACTGAACGTCCGTTCAATGACCCACCTGGCGGCCGATCTCGCCTCGCGCGGACTCAAGGCCCACCCAAACAGCGATATCCTTCTGCACGAATATATCCTTGCCGTCGCTCTCTATCCCGAGAAACTCGAACAGTGCTTCAAGGACATCCAGAAACAGGGGAACGGCCTTCCGAACCGGGAAACCCTGCTGGCGCTGGTCGATTATTACCTGGAAAGGGATCGCGACGGAATGCGGCGCCTTGAAAGCGTGGATGACCCGTCACAGAAAGCCTTCTATCATGAACTCTGGGGCCATTACAACCTGGCCGGGCACCGCTACAAGGATGCGGTGGCCTCCTATCGCCGGGCGAGGCAATTCGCTTCAAAGGATCCCCGGCTCATGTACCATCTGGGTGAAAGCTACCGCGCCCTTGGGAAGCGGGAACAGGCCCTCCGCTGGCTTTTCAAGGCGGTCAGGCGCGAGCGCCATTACGTACAGGCCTGGAATGCCTTGTGCGGCCTCTACCTTGAGGCGGGAGAACGGGATCTCGCGCAGCAGAGTCTCGGGATGGCCCTTTCCGTCAATCCGAGGGATTGGGCGGTCTATTTCACGCTGGCCGATTTTCATCTTGCCAAAGGTGAATACCGGCGCGCCAAATCCGTTCTTGAAGGCGTGCTGGAACTCAAGCCCAGGCCCGTTATGTCCGCGGAAGTTTGCAACTACTTGGGTTACATCCACTTCATCGAAGGCGAGCATGCGGAGGCCGGGCGCTATTTCAACAAGGCGCTGGAACTGAACCCCTTCCTGGCTGTTGCCTGGCTGAACCTGGGGAACCTCTATTTCCATCTGAAACGCCACGAAGAAGCGATTCGGTGTTACGAGGAAGCGCTTAAGGCCGATTCGCAGATCGGGGCGGCGGCCACCCAGATCGGACTGTCCTACCTGTCCATGGGCCGTGTGGGGGATGCAAGGGCACCGCTTGAAAAAGCGCTGGATCTGGACCCGTCGGAATATTTCGCTCATCTCGGCCTTTCCGAATTTTACCGCCGGACGCGCAATCCTATCGCTTCGCTGGAGCAGGCCCGCCAAGCGCTCCTGATCGAGCCGGAAGACGCGAACGTCCATAATTACCTGGGGATCGCGCTGGAAACCAATCGCAAATATTTCGAGGCCGAGAAGGCCTATAAAAAGGCTCTCGAACTCGACCCGGATCACCGCTGGGCGGCCAACAACCTGGGCTATCTCTACGAGAAACTGATGCGCCTGGACCGTCCCCACCGCCACCCTCCAGAAATGGCTTTCGACCGTAGGGGCGTCCGAGGCGGGTTGACGCGCTGGTGACGGGGGCATCCGAATGATCCTCGGACTTGGGATCGATCTTGTTCGCATCGAACGCCTGAGGAAGGCCGTCAAACGCCATCCCGCCATTCTTGACCGCCTTTTTACGCCGGGCGAGCAGGAAATGTGTCTGTCCAGAAAAGACTCAGACTCGTCCCTCGCCGCGCGGTTTGCGGCGAAGGAAGCCTTCCTGAAGGCCGTTGGGACTGGTTGGGGGCGGGGAATGAAATGGACCGACATCGAGGTGGCCGGCGGAGGCGGCCAAGCGCCTTCACTGGTGCTGCACGGCGAAGCCGAGGTGCTGGTCCGCCGAATGGGAGCCGGCGCCGGCCATCTAAGCCTGGCCCATGATGGGGGAGTCGCCTGTGCCGTTGTCGTTCTCGAAAAAGAGAGTGCTGAGGATCGCTTCTGATCCCCGGTTTCTGCTCACTCTGCTCATCCTGGCCTACCTCTTCCTTCTTCTCCAGGGTACGCGCTCCCTGGGATTTGTGGAACCCTCTGATGCCCGATACGCCGAAGTCGCCCGCGAGATGATCGCGGGAAAGGACTTCCTGACGCCCAGGATGGACGGCGTGCTTCACGTGACCAAGCCCCCCATGGCCTATTGGCTGGCGGCGGCGGGAATGGTCGTGTTCGGTGAAACTTCTTTCGGGGCCCATGCCGGCTTGGCGGCCAGCGCCTGCTTGGTGCTTTTCTTGACCTACCTTCTCGGCGCATCGGAGGAAAACCGGAAAAGCGGGATTTTGGCCGCGTCCCTGCTGGCGGCTTTTCCGCTTTTCTTTTTTATGGGACGTATTCTCACCACCGACATGTTCGTGACGGCCTTCGTCACGGGGGGCGTGCTGCTGTGGTGCAAGCGGATTGGCGGCGACATAAGCGCGAGGTGGTTTTCTATCCTTTTCGGATTGACGGCAGCCGGAGCCTTTTTGACCAAGGGGCCCATTCCATTCCTCTACTGGGCCCTCATTATGATTCCGTATTCACTGTGGAGAGATAAGGGCCGTTCGCTGAAGCCCTTGGCCAGTCCCGTCCTCTGGATGACGGCGGCCGCCTGCAGCGCATGGTGGTTTGTCGCACTGGGAGAAGCGCATCCGGGCCTGCTCCATTACCTGGTCTCAAGGGAGGCTGTGGAAGCCGCTTATTCGGCCAAGCGCTTTCATCCCGGTCCTTTTTATTACTACATCCCGGTTCTGATCGCCGGTATCTTTCCCTGGTGGGTGGTGATGTGGGGCGGCTGGAAGGGGGCCCGGAGGGCTGGAAAGTTGTGGTGGATCTGGGCGCTTCTCCCGGTGATCGTCTGGTCGTTCTTTCCGGCCAAGCTGATTCCGTATATTCTGCCCACCATGCCGGCGTTTGCCTTGCTCGCGGCTCACAGCGTGCTTTCCCTTCAAGTTGGGGGAAGGCGGACCTGGGCGTCTACGGGGATTCTGGCGGCGGTTGTGTTGGCGGGAGCGGCGGCGGTAGCCGTGAACCCGGGGCGGGGAGCGGTGCTCTTTCTGCCGGTGATTCT
>JARRNO010000054.1:0-14097 GCA_037384885.1 Acidobacteriota bacterium | reverse complement strand
ATGCTGGGGATGCTCGGCTCGCTGCTCGCGGCTGGGATCTGGCTTCACATGTGCACCATGTTCGGGCTGCCCGTTTCGACGACACACTCCATCGTGGGCGCGGTGGCGGGTTTCGGCATCGTGCAGCTCGGAATGACCGGCCTTCACTGGGGCAAGGTCATCACCATCACCGTGTCCTGGATCATCTCCCCGTTTCTGGGTGCGATCCTGGCGTTCGTCACGTTCTGGTTCATCCTGAAGTTCATCATCGACACGCGCCATCCGAGGGTCAGAGTGCGAATGGCGGCGCCGTTCCTCGTGGGCCTGGTGGCCTTTATCCTCACGCTGTCCATGGTCTTCAAGGGCCTGAAGAACCTGCACCTGGACCTGAACCTCTGGGAGTCCCTGCTGGTGGCCCTGGGCGTGGCGGCTGCATGCACCGTGGTGTCCGCGCTTGGGTTCGGGCGCATCAAGATCGCCGCGAAGGGCAACCACTTCGGGTTCGTGGAGCGCAACTTCCGGTACCTGCAGATCGTGACGGCGTGTTACGTGGCGTTCGCTCACGGCGCCAACGACAACGCCAATGCGGTCGGTCCCATGGCGGCTGTCATTTCGCTGTGGCGCAACCATGAAGTGATGTCCAAGGTGCCCATCCCGGTATGGGTCCTGGCCCTGGGCGGCGTCGGCATCGTCATCGGACTGGGAACACTGGGCTACAAAGTCATGGCGACGGTGGGCGAGAAGATCACCGAGCTGACACCGTCGCGCGGCTTTTCGGCGGAGTTCGGCGCGGCGACCACCGTGCTCGTGGCCAGCAAGATGGGTCTTCCCATCAGCACCACCCACACGCTCGTGGGCGCCGTCATCGGCGTGGGCCTGGCTCGGGGGCTGGGGCTGTTGAACCTTCGCGTGCTGCGGGACATCGTGGTGTCGTGGTTCCTGACGCTTCCCGCCGCGGCCCTCATCAGCGCGGGCATCTACCTGCTTCTGCGCGCGGCGTTCTAGCTCGAATTTCTCACCAGATAGCTGCTGATCTCTGCGCCCGATCCCCGGGAGAAAATCGAGGCGAAAGGGGGGCGATCGAAGAAATTCAGCGCACCATTTCTAAGAAGGCGGCCAGCAGCGCCGGATCGAAGAGGACGCCGGCGTTTTCCTCAAGATAAGTCAGAACCTTCTGGCGAGGCCAGGCCTTTCGGTAGGGACGGTCGTAGCTCAGGGCGTCCCAGTTGTCCACGATGGCAAACACGCGGGCGGCCAGGGGAATCTGTTCGCCTTTGAGCCCTCTCGGATAACCGGAACCGTTCCAGCGCTCGTGGTGGCAGTAGGGGATGTCCAGGGCCGGGCGCAGGTAAACGATGGGCCACAGAAGCGTCAGGGCCAGGTCGGCATGCTGGCGCATGATTCCCCATTCCTCTTCGGTCAGCGGGCCGGGCTTGAGCAGGATGCTGTCGGGAATTCCCATTTTTCCGATATCGTGCAGCAACGCACCCCGGCGGATGTGCACGAGCTCGTCGTCTTTGACTCCCACGGCCCGGGCGAGGTGCAGTGTCATCTCGGTAACGCGCATGGTGTGGCCCAGTGTCTCCCGGTCCCGCATTTCCAACGCGCGTGACCATCCTTCCAAGGTGGTTTCGTAGGCCAGCCCCAGTTCCACGTTTGACTGTTGCAGGTTCCTGAAGAGCGTCATGTTGTCGAGCGCGACAGCGGCCTGCCCGGCGAGGGCCTGGAGGTAATTGCGCCACTCTTCGTCCGGATCGAGCAGTTCGCGGTGAAACAGCTCGAAAACGCCCTTGACCTGGCCCCTGGCCACCAGGGGGGCGGCGAAATAGGCGCGGAACCCCTCTGATGTCAGCAATCTGCGGCGCGTGAACCTATCTGCCACGGCGCCGAGGTCCTTCACCTCCACCAAGCGGCGTTCCATGGCCGCTCGTCCCGCGATGCCTTCCCCCATCTCGAGGCGTGTTTCATAAATCTCATTGGAGGCGAAGCCCCGGCCGGCTTCGTATTCGAGCTTCTTCGAATTGGGGTTGAGCCGAAGCACGGACGCCGCATCCACTTCCAATTGCTCCGTGACCTGTTCTAGGAAGACGGAAAGCGTGAAGTTCAGGTCGAAGCTGTTGCTGATGGCGGTATCGACGGCCCTCAGGCCCTCCAGCCGCTTGATTTGGTGTTGAATGCGTTCTTCGGCTTGCTTGCGCTCCGTGATGTCGCGTATGACGGAAACCCTGACTGTCCGGCCGTTGTACGGGAGGCTGCTGCCCTGGGTCTCCACGTAAAAGCGCGTACCGTCCTTACGTTGGGCGACATGCTCATAGGGCGTTGTGCTTTCCGTGCGGATGCTTTCAAGCACTCCTGCCTGGTGTTCGGGAGCCACGAGTTCCGTCACATGGCGTCCGATGAAATCTTCCAATTCATAACCGAACATCTCGGCAAGCTGCCGGTTGGCGTCCAGAATGACGCCGTTTTCTGATAAGCCGACTCCCTCGAACGTCGCCTCGGAAAGGCGGCGGAAGCGTTCTTCGCTCGCTTCGAGAGCATCTTGTGCCCGGCGGCGCTCGGTGACGTCCCGGGTTGTCAGGACGATTGCCTTCACGGCGGGGGAATCCAGAAGGTTCACCCCGAGCGATTCGAGGTAAACCCAATGCCCATCGGCGTGTTTAAAGCGGTACTCGTGCATTTCCCCCTTGGACCGGTGCTCGAGGGTTCGCTGGAAGGCTTCTCTCAAGTTGCCCACGTCGTCGGGATGCACCAGCTCGAAAGGGTCCCGGCCCAGCAAGTCGCCGGGTTCGAATCCCATGATTTCCGACGCGGACGGGCTTTCATAGAGGATCCGGCCGTCGGGATCGTGAAGCGTGATGATGTCGTTGGAATTCTGCACCAGGGAACGGAAGCGTTCTTCACTCCACCGGAGCGCTTCTTCCGCCTTTGCGCGCTCGGTGATTTCCTTCTGGAGTTCGCGATTGGTCCGGGCCAGCTCTTGTGTTCTTTCGACGATTTTTTCCTCAAGATGATCCTTGGCCTCCTTGAGCCGCTTGTAGAGCCCCCTGTTTTCACGGAATGCGAGGAGTTGGTGGCACAGAACCAGGATAATCATCGCCGCGACGAGAAACGCGGTCAAGTGTGGAAAGCGTCCGGCGTGGCGCCACAGCAGAACAGCCAGTGCGCCCGCAAGACACGAATAAGCCAGGTAGAGCGATGCGTTGCGCGGCACGAACTTTCCCGGCCTTCGCGGCCCGGCCGGCGCCGGAGAAGGAACGGCCAACTGGCGGAGCGCGGCGAGGATCGCCAGAAGCTGGCAGGCGCTGTACGCCAGGGTCACGACGATCATCATCGTTTCGTCGCGATTGATGACCGCGTAGCTGTAGAGCATGTCGCTGGCGATCAGCATGCTGGCGCTGGCGGCAAGCAGCGCGTGCACGGTGCTTCTGCCTCTGAAACCGCGGCCGAAAACCAGGGTCAGAAACGCCCAGAGCAGGGCCAGGTCGCCGGCGGGGTAGGCTGAAGCGATGGCTGCTTTGATCCAGGGGGCGGAACCGACGGGGACCGTTGGCCGCTGCAGCAGGTTCCAGAAAACCAGGCCCGCCGCCACCACGACGATTCCCATCTCCAGGAGCAGATTCAGCTTTTCTCTGCGGGGGAGTGAAACGTCCGGGAGGCGGAGGACACCGAGCAAGAAGAGCGGATAGAAAAGCAGGTAGAAAAGGTTCAGCAAAATGGAGGAGCCGCTGCCCGAGAGCGTGATGCGAAAGATAGTCCAGCATGCATCGCCCAGTGCGGCGAAGAGAAAGGCCGCGCCGAAGAAGCCCCAGGCCCAGCCCAGGCGCCGATACAACCTCCCGGTTCTCCACGCGGTGAAGAACATGATCAGCGTCACCGCGACAGACAGGACAAGCTCGGCTATGTCTGCCGGCCCCGGGTGGCCGACCCCGTTGCCGGTGAAGAGAAGAAGACAAGCCTGAACGGCCAGGATGGCGAAGCAGGCAGCGATTTCCGATCGCCACCACCAGGCGGAATGGGGGAGAAAACCGCCGCCCGGCGTCATGGAGTGCGACCGGGCCTTATTTCCGGGCGTCCTGTTTTCTCCCATCCAAGTCTCCCTTCCGATACCCGGGGCGGGCTGTGCCCCTCGATGCAAAAGACCCGTGTCAATTCCAGCGGGTGTTGTCCGGTGACCGGGTGGAGAAAGGTTACGAAACGACACGTAAGCCTTCAGCCAACCGGCCGGCCGGTCCCGCGGGTTCCCGGAACAATTCGGCTTAGTTCAAATATGTCGACGGCAGTCACTCAACGCAAACCGGACGAGCGGACGCCGCTCCGATTATACCGGGATTAAAGGTATTCGTGGAGGCCGGGACGGCAAAGCTGCGCGTTCAAGCGCCAGCGGGCTTTCTTTGATTCTGCCGGCGGCGATTATTGTCCATCGGGGGCCAACCAGGAACGGATCGACTCCAACCGCGTCAGAATCTGCGTCGGCAAGGCAACCGGTTGGAAATGATTATCGGATGCGCGGGGGCTTTCGGCGCCTGCGAGACTCATCCTCGCGGGGTTTGTGCTACAGTTAAAAAGGTCAAGCCAATCAATGCGCTGACATGTCCGATACGCCGCAGACTCCATTTGCGGTCCGGAGGGGATTGAGAGCGCACGGGGAAGAGAATGCCGGAACGGCCCGTTGCCGCAAAAATCGGAATTGCCGCGGCGCTGATTTTATGGGTGGCTGTTTATGAACCGTTGGTGATCTACGGTCTTGCCACTGAAGGCCCCGGCGGCTATTTCAGCATCATCGTGATGGTGGAGTGGCTGGCCGGGCCGGTCCTGCTGATGATCTTGACGGCTTGGGCCGGGAAGAAGCGCGGGCGCGTCCAGGTGGCCCTCTGGCGGCTGGGCATGGGGTTGCTGGCCCTGTTGGCGCTCATCTTTGCCGGCGGCGCCCTGGTGGCTCGCGACGCAAGCCCGGGCTTGCTTGTGCCCTCGGCCTCCCTCGCCATCTTTGTCGTTTCCGAGGCCGCTGCAAGATCTTCGCTTGCACACCCGGACGCGAAAGCCGCCGGGCCTTGCCGGGAGCCTTGACACTTCAGGAAGCCGGCCTGTAGAAAAGTCTCGAGACATCGTGTGACTTTTTAGGAGGCAGATCAAAATTTACAGATGATGTGGAGATGGGGGGATCATGAATCGAATTCTGAAAGTCTTGTATGAAAGTTATTGGCCGTTTGTCATCTTCATTATCGTGACGGCATTCATCGCCCTTCTCAGCGCCGGCCTGACGCTGTTCGGCTACTTCTGCCTGCGCAACGCCTGGAAGTTGGAGGGGAAAGACGGCCTCGCAAAGGCCGCCGGAGGCTGAAGGAGGTTGGGATGCTGGAAAAACGATTCAAGATCATTGGAACCGTCAGCGCCTGCATCGGCGCGTTTATGCTGCCCCTGCCGGTGGCCTTGATTATCCTGGGTCCGGCAGGGTTGAGCGGGATGGATGAGAACAGCAAAGGCGCGGCCTTTGTGTTCAGACACATGTCGGCGATCGCATATGGCCTGGGCTGGTTGGGGCTTCTTCTCGCCTTCCTTCTGCTGGCGGGGGGTATCGCCGTCTACTACCTGAAGCCCTGGGGACGCGGATTGATTGTTTCAGCGGTCTGGCTCTACACGATCTACATGCTGGTCTTCCTGGCGTCGTGGGTCGTCACTACCCCGGGCATGGCCGGCTCGGACCTCGTCGGGAGAACGATCGGGATCGTCATCACCGTTATAGGCCTTCTCTTCGGCGGGGCCATGGTTTTCGGCCTTGTCGTTCTGGCGAGAAAGCTCAACCGCCGCTGGCTGGTGGTTCAGGGGGAAGAATAGGCCGGAGCGAGCCGGCTTGCTTGTGGTAAGCTGAGCGCATCACGATCGAACCTATTCGCGGAGTGCAGAACTCAGCATAAATTTTCCGGGCGGCAGATTGGTCAATTTGATTTCACGAAGAGAGGTGGGCCTGTACCATGGCAGAAACGATGTTTTCAAAATTACTCTTTGACCTAATCATTGCTTTGGGGCTGGCTTGCATTGTTTTCATAGGTATGAGCCATTTCATCCTGCGGACTAAGAGTCTGCAAGCGGGCATCTTGTCCTTTATCAGCGCCAGTTTCATCATCCCCGCACTGGCCGTTACCGCGGGTACCGCGCTGCTGATGCGCTCCATGGCTCAAGTGGCATCGCAAGACACTGCCAGCGGGATCGTTCTACGGACGCTCCATACTGCGGATCTACTGCTGTTTGTCGCCCTCGCAGTGGGTCTTGTCGTCACCGTTTGGGGACTGATGTGGTATTGTGCGAAATTTCGGTCGGTGACGGCAGACCGCCAGGCGGTCGTTCTTCCAAGGCGCTGGGGTATCGTGGCCCTCCTTGCCCCCTGGGTTGCACTGATTCCGCTCACTCTCTTTTTGCTTTTGAATCACTTGATGATCTATGTGATGACACCGCTGAAAGGCGGGGAGAAGGCCGGCGGCGCCGGAATAAGCATCGGAGAGGCCTCCACGAAACTCGCAACCCGGCTCACCGGGGCCGTCATCTTCGGAATTCTGGGGTTCGTTGTCTGTCTGGCCATGACCATCTTCCTCGTTTGGGTGAGACCGAAATTCGAGAAGCTTAGTCCGCATGTTTCTCTAGTGCTGTTGCTCGTTTTGGCCGTCGGATACCTCGGAGGTCTTGAAGGACTTCATTCCTTCATGGGAAAAGTCGCTCGGATCAGCGTACCAAAGGCAAAGGTTTACAGACAGACTGAGCCTCAGCGCCCAGCCCCGCAGCAACGGATGCTTCCGAAGGTCCCGACTGAACAGGAGGTTCCGCCGGGCGTCAAGGAATTTACGATCAAGCAGCCGCGAATCATCAAGAAGGTCCTCCCCAAGTATCCGCCGGAGGCCGGCCGGTTGCACAGGACGGGAAAGGTGATTATCCAAGTTCTTATCGGGAAGGATGGCAGAGTTCGAGCGGCGGAAATTCTTAAAAGCGACGATCCGATTTTCGATAAGCCGTCCCTGGATGCCGCGAAGCAGTTCGTGTACGAGAGACCGGCGACTAGTCACGGGGAGCCGGTAGAAATCTACTCGGTGATCACCTTCAATTTCTCTACGCAGTAGCAACTGGCGCCGGTGGAAGCAGGGGTGATTGCGCTGGGAGACAACGAGGGCATGATTCTTTACGGGGAGGCGCCGCGTTTTCAGGACGCCCGCCAGAAAGGGGCGGAGTGGCTCGCCAAGCTCCGGGTCAAGGTGGACAGAGGCTTCGTGATTCCGCCTTTTTTCATGGGTTTTATAGACGGCCGGTTCCACCTCGAGCCTACGGAGGGGCGGTTTCGCTTTTTCCTTGTCGAAAACAAGGGGTTGGTCTTTATAGCGGAATGAGTCGCTTTAGGCGGCGGCCAGGCGCGGGGTTGAGAGGGGCCGATGATTTTGAGGTATGCAAGGCAACGGATAACAAATGCAGTTGTGGTGGTGTTCCTTTTCGCCACGGTCTTCGCACTCTCCGGATGCATGCTGGCGCGTCACCGCTCCGTAACTTACACCGAACCGGTAAGAGATCAGGTGACCGAAAAGAAGCTGGCCGAATTTGGGTGGAACGTGTTTCTGTTTATGAGCGAATCCCGGAATATCGTCGAGTATCTAGCGCCGCCGAAAGAGACTCACTTCATGCTTAGACTCACCCTATTGAGCTGCTTCGGGCACGAGAACATCTGGATTATCGATTCAGATCGGGGGAGGTGCGCTGTGGTTGATGACAATTCCGGAGTTCGACGGTGCGTATTGACTAGGGAGGATATCTCCCAACGTATAGAATGTCTTAGAAGCAATTGCCTCTGGTCGCCGAACTCTTTCAGAAGGCGGGTCGTACCCTTGGATCCTTCTTTTGAAAATGTCCCTGATTCCATCGACATCGGGGACGTGGGGACGGTCCATCGCAGCTTTTGGGCCTATAGGAACACGAGGATGGGCGGAGAATCGTGCCTGGGATCGTGTCTTCAACCTGGATGCGGGGAGACCCTTGGTTCGAAAAGCAGGTTCGACCGAATTCTTAAAGCTGTTCATGCAACGGTGGAAGGCAGGAGTCTCGGTTGGTGCGGCGCAACATAAAACCGGTCGCAGGTTGCGGCATCGCTCAATGCCGTGAGTGCTAGAATAGAATCCATTTCGGAATTGATGAGCTGAATGGCGTTTTGAGAAACGAGGGGAGGTTCGATTGCGCGCGGGATGGGAACGTTATTTGGAACGTTGGACGAGTTCGGGACTGATCGAGGCCGGGGCGGCGGGCCGGATCCGCCAATACGAGGCGGAGCGGGACCAGTCCCGGGGTCTTCACTGGCCCGTGTGGCTGGCCGTGAGCTTCGGCGCCCTGATGGTGGGTGCGGGCGTGCTGCTTTTCGTGGCGTCCCACTGGGACAAGCTGTCGCCGGGTGGACGCTTCACCTTGGTTCTGCTGATGGTGGGCGTCTTTCACGCGGCGGGCGCCTTCGCGGCGGAGCGTTTTTCCGCCCTGGCAAGCGCGCTGCACGCCGTGGGAACGATCACGCTGGGCGCGGGCATCTTCTTGGCCATGCAGATCTTCAACCTGGAGGAACACTGGCCGGCGGGCCTCTTGCTCTGGGCGCTCGGGGCGTGGGCGGCGTGGCTGCTTCGACGGGAGTGGCCCCAGGCGGTGCTGGCGGCGGTACTGACGCCGGTGTGGCTGAGTGGCGAGTGGTTCAAGGCGGCGGGCGGCTGGGCCGGAAGCGATTCGATAGCGGCGGGCGGGTTTCTGCTGCTGGCGATCACCTACCTGACGGCGGTCGTGCCGGGCCATGAGAGCCTCACCAGAAAGGCCCTGGCCTGGATCGGGGGCCTCGCCCTGATTCCCTGCACGCTCTGGGTGGTTTTTGCGGATGAACGGTGGTTCGGCACTAACGCGAGCTGGCTGAGCCCAGGCGTGTATGTGCTGGGATTTCTGACGGCCTTGATCCTACCCCTTGCATTGGCGTGGGCGCTGCGCGGAAAGGCGGCGTGGATGAACCTCGTAGCGGCGGCGTGGGTGGTGGCCCTCTGCGCCGTGACAATGCGGCAGGTAAGCCGTTGGAGCGTGTGGCGCCACGCCGCATATTCCCTGGGACCCTATATCCTATGCGGCCTTGCTGCTGCGGGTATGATCTGGTGGGGCCTGAAGGAGTCGCGCAAGGCGCGCATCAACCTCGGCATCGCGGGCTTCGCGCTGACCATCCTGTTTTTCTATTTCTCGGAAGTCATGGACAGCATGGGGCGGGCCGTAAGCCTCGCCGGCTTGGGCGCCCTCTTTCTTCTCGGCGGATGGTTTTTGGAAAGGACGCGCCGCCGGCTGGTGGCCAAGGTCAAGCGAGGTGAATCATGAAGCCCTGGATGAAAGGCGTGCTGATCGCCGTGATTCAGATGATTCTCGTGGCCTCGCTGGGCGGCAAGCTGCTCTACGACCGGGCGACGCTTCCGCGCGTGTGGGTGCGTACCGCCCACTACGACCCCCGCATGCCCATCCGGGGACGCTACGTCAGCCTGAATCTCGTGGTGGAGCCAAGGGGCTTCAAAACAGACAGGAAGGGCAACCTGCAGATCGGCTGGCAGCCAGTGGAGCTGAAGGTGGACGGCAAGAGCCTCTTGGCCGAAAAGGCGCCCGGCCCCGCCCGCTATCACCGGGCGGCCCTCCATGTCCGGGTGGCGCGGGTGAGGGATGGTGCGAAATTATACGTTCTGACCCGGCGGGTGAATTTCTTCATTCCGGAAGATGCGCCCGATCCATCGCGCCTCGGAAAGGATGAACAGCTCTGGGTCGAAGTGAGCGTGCCCGAAAAGGGCCTGCCGCGACCCATCCGCCTCGGCGTCAAGAAGGGCGACGGCCCCATCCGCCCGCTGGCCGTGCGGTAAGGCGGAAAAAGCGGCGCACGGCGACCGGCGGTGGGTGCTGAGGGCACGGAAAGGGACCTGGGCCTTTCTTCTTTGCCGGATCTTAATGACAGAAGGCAAATGACTCTGGATTTCAGATCAGAGAAGCGTTTTCTGGCTTGCCTTTTGGTGCGGCGAGCTTCACAATGGAATGTGGTGGAGGGGACCGGGCAGCCGCTGCCTTCGGGCGGAGGAAAGTCCGGACTCCACAGGGCGGCGCGCCTGCTAACGGCAGGGAGGAGCGATCCTACGGAAAGTGCCACAGAAAACATACCGCCCGGCGCCCCAGGGCAGATGAATGGCTGCCCCCCGGCTTGTCCGGGGACAAAATCCGGCTTACAGGTCCCCTCCACCATTGCCTTCCGAGCCACAACCTGGACCCATCCGCTTATTCAGGCGAGGGCCAGCTCTTTGTGGTGGGCTCAGGTGCGGGTGATCGGAAGGCCGGTAGACGGGAGAGGGAAGAGGGAAGAGGATCGCGGTACGCTTCACGTCACGCTCGCCGCAGGCTTGCCGTTGAGGAATAAGCCGTGCCAAAAGCGCCAAACAGGTTCTGATCTCCGCGCCTCCGCAGTTCAGCGCCTTTCTCCTCTCGTCGTCTCATTGTTTCATTCTGCAATCCCCGGCAGCCGAGGGCAACAGGTCCCGGAGGGACCGCCCCTTGTTTGAATAGGACGAATCCCGCAATGAGCCGCCGGCGCATTTCCTAAGGCCTCTCCCCCTTACCCTTTCCCTGGCTGCGTAGCAGGCGGCTCCCTGGCCGCGCAGCGGCCATTGCCGACGTCCGTCAGCGGTCCGCCGACGGCTTACTATTCAAATTCTTGCCTGCAGCGAGATTCCTACGTCTACGGCTCACGTTTTACGGTTCACGATTCACGGGCCGCGCAGCGGCCTGCCGCTTGCGGCCTAATGCACACACGTTCCGAAGGTGAAGGAATAGAACCGGGCGCCCTCGGGCGCATCGAGCTCGACGACGTGCCGCCCGAAAACGTTGCCGCCCACGAGGCGGTAGAGGCGGGTGCGGCCGAGCTTCACCACCGTCTTGCCTTTTTCCACCTGGATGTCTTCGCCCCGCAGCTTGGGCGGAACGGGCTTGCCGTCGAGCAGAACCTGCATGGTGGCGCTCGTGTGCGTGGGTCCGGCGTCGGCGACCACGTAACAGCCCGCCGCGTGGTAGCGGAGCAGCAACTTGGAAAAAGCGCTCTTCGACTGGCAGTACTCGCCGAAAGTGCTCCAGCGCCCTTGAAGGGCCGGTTTGCCGTCCTTGATCTGGTCAGCGCCGAGTGCGGCGTAGAAATGGGTTCCTTCCCCGAGGTAGCGGGGGTTGGAGAGCGTCCCGCGGTTGGAGCCGATGTAGGTTTCCGGCGTGGTGAGGTAGCAGGCGGCGCCGGGGACGTCGGTTTTGCGGACGGGCGCCATGACCTTGATGTCGGGTGCTTTTCCGCCCTCGGCCAGGAGCTTCTGGATCATGCGCTCCGTGCGGTCATAGTGGCCCTCTCCGATATGGTTGTAGCGGATGCGCCCCTTGCGGTCGATCAGGATTTCCCTCGGCCACCACCGGTTCTGGTAGGCGTTCCAGGTCTGGTAGTTGTTGTCCAGCAGCACGGGCCAGGTGACGCCGAGGCGCTTGACCGCCGCCTTGACGTTCGCGGGAATGGAGGAGGACTTGAACTCGGGCGTGTGCACGCCCACGATGACCAGCCCGTACTTCTTGTAGCGCTTGTTCCAGGTCTTGAGGTAGGGCAGCGTTCGCAGGCAGTTGATGCAGGTGTACTCCCAGAAATCCACGAGCACGACCTTGCCGCGCAGCTCCTTCATGGTCAGCGGCTTGCTGTTGAGCCACTGCCCCTTGCCGAAATCGGGCGCCTTTGGCGCCATCTTCTCGCTGTTGTCCGCATATATGAAGGCGCCCGCGACCACTGTCGCAATCAGCGCCAGGACGATGACCGGTCTTTTTCCTTTCATGCCGTATCCCTCATATGGATTCACTCCAAGACATTAACATTCCATACCACCTTCTTATGTCTTGCGGCGGAAAGATTCGTTACACGATTTCGTGAAAAAGGGGTACGGAGGTTTGGGGGAAGGCACAAAAACGCCCGGACGACGTACCGCCCGGGCGATTTTGATTCATGGGTCAGCTTTCGTCAGACGACTTCGGGGTGTACCTCACGGTGATAGACGCGGCCCTGGTGCAGTCCCCAGTAATAAAGCGCCAGCGAAATCACCGCCACGGCGGCCACGTCCCAGCCGAAAGGGATGAGGCCCCTTCCGCCGAAGTGCTTGTCACCGGTGTAGGAGATGATCGCCATGGCGAGCAGGTACACGATGAACCAGATGCCGTATTTCATGGAAGAGAGCGGCACGCCCTTGCGCGCCACGTAGTAAAGGTAGATCACCACGCCGGCGAACAGCACCCCCAGGGTGAGGCCCGTGGCGGGCCAGGCGCTCCAGTAGAGCAGCAGCGAAGAGATGATGAAGGCCGCCGGAGACAGTACCGGCGCCCAGCGCAGGTGAAACGGGCGCTTCACATCCGGCGCCACCTCGCGCAGCGTGATCATGGACACGGGCCCGATGGCGTAGCTCACCATGAAGGCCACGCCCACCTCGGAAACGAGTTCGCCGTAGCCGCCGTTGGTGACGAGCAGGAAGAACTCTTCCATCAGGAAGCAGACAAAGAGGCCCCAGCCCGGCGTGCCGTATCGCGGGTGGAGCTTCATGAAGAACTTGGGAAAGGTTCCTCCTTCGGCCATGGTGTAGCCCACGCGCGGAACGGAACCCACGTTGGTGGCGTTGGGGCCGTTGGGCGAGATGATGCCGTCCCAGAAGATGACCACCGCCACGAAGGCAAGGCCGGCGGCAGCGGTGACGTTATAGAGTGGGGCGGGCAGGTTGGCGAGGGAAGTCCAGCTGCCGGTGTGAACGCCGAACTTGGCCAGGTGCCCCCAGTTGATGCCGCCCGTGAAGACGATGGCGATGAGGATGTAGGTGACCGTGCCGATGACGAGCGTGAGGATGAGCGCGAGGGGCAGGTCGCGGCCGGGGTTCTTCGCCTCGGCGCCGAAGTCCAGGGCTTGCCGGAAGCCGGTGTAGGCGAAGAGCGTGGCGGCCGCGCCGAGCATGAGGCCCGACGATCCCGTCGGCATGAAGCCGTGGAAGGCCGTGAAGTTTTTGGCGTGGAAGGCCAGAAAGCCGACACCGCCGATGAAAATGAGGATGGGGATGTACTTGAGGGTGGTCACCACGTTCTGGAACCATCCCAGATATTTGACGCCGTAGTAGTTCAGCAGGGCGATCAGCATGAGGATCACCGTGGCGACGGTCAGGCCGAACAGGCTGAGGTTTTCCTTGGGCGTCAAGAGGGTTGGATAGAAGCTGCCGGCGTAGCGCGTGACGGCCACCGCTTCGGCGGGCGGGATGATCACATAGGAGATGAGGGCGGCCCATCCGGCGAGGTGCCCCACGAAGCTGCCGTGGGAAAGGTAGGGATACTTGGCCACGGCTCCGGCCGCCGGCCAGGCGGCGCCCAGCTCGCAGAAAACCAGCGCCACCACCAGCATGCCCGTGCCGCCGAGAAGCCAGTCCACGACGCCCGCCGGCCCCGCCTTCGATGCGACGACGCCGGGAAGCATGAGCCAGCCGGAACCGATGACGGTGCCGAGGCTCATGGTGAGCAGCGAAAACCAGCTCAGATCTCTCTTGAAGTGTCCCGTACCGCCCGAATGTTGCGCCATGGTCTGGCCTCCTGGATCCTGGGGCGCCCGCGAACCCGGCGCCCGAGTCAGTGAGTCAGGCCAGGCCCATTTCTCTCAGCACGTGAATGTTCTCGCGCCAGTTGGGCCGAACCTTGACAAACAGTCGCAGTTCCACCCCGCATCCCAGAAGATCCTGGAGTTCTTTCCGGGCTCCCATCCCGATCGTCTTTAAATTTCGCCCACCTCTCCCGATGAGGATGGGCTTCTGGCTGTCGCGTTCGACGAGAATGCTGCAGTGGATGACCACCTTGCCGCCCTCTTCCGGCGCGTCCTGGAAGGACTCGACCAGGACGCCGGCGCAGTGCGGCACTTCCTGCCGGGTGTGCGTGAAGACGTGTTCCCGGACGATTTCCGCCGCAAGTTGCCGCTCCATCTGGTCGGTGTACACATCCACCGGAAAGAGCGCCGGCCCCTCGGGAAGCAGCGGGAACAACAGCGAGAGCAGGCCGCCGAAG
>JARRNO010000053.1:0-10405 GCA_037384885.1 Acidobacteriota bacterium | reverse complement strand
GCCAATACGATCATGCGCAGGCCCCACTTGTCGCTGGGGCGCCTGGCTTTCAGCGAGGCCCGCCAAAGCAGGTAGTAGAGCAGCGGAAGGGCCAGGTTGACGAACGCTTCGCCGTGGTTCGGGTTGACGAAAGAGGCGAAGGCGTGCTTGGCGTACTTGCTCTGGCGCAGCCAGAGGATTTTTTCCGGCCTTGCGTGGTACTGCATCAGCGCGATGAAGGTGATGGCGAGGCCGAGCGCGCCGCCCACCCAGGCCAGCCGGCGCAGCATGAAGCTGCCCGCCCGGGCAAGCTGTTCGAGCAGCAACAGGAGGCAGAACGCGGCCGCCAGGGCCAGCAGCGCCCGCAAGGTGGCCATGGGGGTGAAGCTGGCCGGGATCCAGCCGGGCATTTTGGGCGTAACCGGCGTCCATTTCTCCGGCGCGACGGGCTTGTCTGCAGCGGGGCCGAAGGGATCGACGCGATATTTTTTCGTGTGGAGCAGCGCCTCGGCCTTGGCGCCCTGGGTGTAAACCGCCGTGCGTTCGGCGTGGAAGTGCTGCCAGAGCGAGGCGGGGAGCGGCACGAGCTGCAACACGCCCACGACGATCATGGCCACGACGAAAACGGCCGGGATAACCAGACGCCGGGGAAATTTCCAGAAGCCGGGGTTGCTGAAGCCGGCTAAGGCCGCCCCGATGAAGAGAATGACTTCGCAGGTCGCGATGGACCACGATTCCATGCATCCAAAGGCGAAGGCGGAGAAGGAGAGAAAGACCGCCAGGACGATGAACGAGGCCTGCGTCGAGACTATGGAACGATCGGCGTGCAACGGTGAATGATCCCCCTTGACTTCTTAGCAGGCTGGCAATGGATAGAGAAAGAGATCTGCGCCGGAAAGCGGCGGGCGCGGACCTGCGGAAATCAATGCAATCTATGCGGGAAGCTAGATCCCGACCACGGCGTCCTGGCTGCGGAGAAAGCCGAGGATCGCCTGGTGGAGCCGCTTGTTGGCGGCGACGAGGCCCGGCAGCAGTGGATCGGGCCGGTTGAACTTGATCTCGCTGCCGTCCTGAAGGGTCGCCCTGCCGCCCGCGGCCAGGATGAGCGCCACGCCGCCGGCCACGTCCCATTCGTTCTTGGGCACGAGCGTCCATGTGGCGTCGGCGAGTCCGGCCGCCACACAGCCGAGCTTGTAGGCCACGGAACCGCAGGGCGTCATTTTGAAGGGCGCGCGCTGGAAGCGGTTCCATTCGCCGCGATTGACTTCGCTCCGGCTGGCGAGCACTTCGGCGTCCAGGACCGTGGCCCGGAAGGCCAAGTGGGAGGGCTCGCCGTTGAGGGTGACGCCGTGGCCGGCCGCGCCGGTGATGAGCAGGTCGGCGGCGGGGTTGAGGATGCCGCCGGCCACCGGAACGCCGTCTTCCACAAGGCCGATGGAGACGCACCATTCGGGAATACCGCTGATGAATTCCTTGGTGCCGTCGAGCGGGTCCACGATCCAGACGCGGGATTTGTCCAGGCGGTCGCCGGGATCTTTGCTTTCTTCGGAAAGCCAGCCTTCGCCTTCGGCGGGCAGTCTCTCGCGGAGCAATTTATTGACCGCCAGGTCGGCCTGCGTGACAGGTGAGCCGCCGGCTTTGCGTTCGACGGTGATCTTGTCGAGGGTCCAGGTTGAGAGCACCTTTCGGGCGCTTTCGAGCGCTTCGGTAATCTTTTTCAGTTCGTGGTAGTAGGGCAATGGCCGTCCTCGTATTGTAAGCAGCCCGTTGTGGGGGGCGGCAGTTAAGAGCTAGGAAGCTAGGAGGCTAGGAAGTTAAGAAGTGGATAAAGACTTAAGAAGGCCGCTCATCATCGCTGAGACGCTGTTGACCAATTCATGAAGTCCTTCAAACCTCTTATTCACGAGCAGTCCTACCTCCTTTGAGATTAGGAGCAGGGTGTCCAATTCGCTGAGTGAACCCCGGGCAATGATTAAAAATTGCCTGAATTCTTTCTTGCTTCCACGTGCTGCACCTTCCGCAATGTTTGCTGGAATGGAAACGGCAGCACGTCTGATTTGGCTGGTGAGACCAAATTGTTCTTCTGCGGGGAAGGATTCGGTGTCCAAGTATACTCGCTTTACCAGTTCGATCCCGCTTTTCCATACCTGAAGGTTCATGTGGCTTCGGTTCATAGGTAACTTTCTTCATTCAACAGTCTTCTTGCACCCATTAGAATATCCTGTAAACGCTTGTTATCCTGCTTTTTGCTTCATCACCCTTAACTTCCTAGCCGCCTCACCTCCTAACCGACAACGGCTGCCGGCAACGTTACCCAGATACTACGAGACCGGGCGGGCGGAGGTTTTGTGCCGGGCGCCGGGGGCGCTGCCAGTGAGGAAGTAAAGAGCCAGGAGGTTAGGAGGTGTTCGCGGGCAATACGTTGCTAGCAAAGATTCGAATGGCGGGCTGCTGCGCAGCCGGTGAATCGTCAGCCGTGGGCGTTGGCTTTCCGCTGTGGGCAAAGTTTTGGAAGCTTGCCGTTGCGGGGCCGGCGTGAAGCGCCTTGTCGATTTATTTCTGCCGGGCATCGGGAAGCTGCTGGCCGGGGAGCATTTGGCGCAGATAGCCGTCGAAATAATCAATGGTTTTCTTGAGACCGGTTTCGAGCGGAGTGGAGGGCTTCCAGCCGAGCGTCTGTTGGGCCTGGGAGATGTCCGGTTTCCGGCGTTGGGGGTCGTTGACCGGCAGCTCTTTGAATTCGATTTCAGAAGAAGAGCCGGTCAGGCGCCGGACTTCCTCGGCCAGTTCGAGAATGGTGATTTCAGAAGGATTGCCCAGGTTGATGGGGCCGGTCGTATTTTCACCGGTGGCCATGAGGCGGATGAGTCCGTCCACCAGGTCGTTGACGTAGCAAAAGGACCGGGTCTGGGACCCGTCCCCGAAGATGCTGATGGGCTTTGAGCGGAGGCACTGGATGATGAAGTTGGAAACGACCCGGCCGTCGTTCGGGTGCATGCGCGGTCCGTAGGTGTTGAAGATTCGCGCCACCTTGATGGACAGGTTGTGCTGGCGGCGGTAATCGAAAAAGAGGGTTTCGGCGCAGCGCTTGCCCTCATCGTAACAGGAGCGCGGGCCGATGGGATTCACGTTGCCCCAGTAGGATTCGGTCTGCGGGTGTTCCGCCGGGTCGCCGTACACCTCGCTGGTGGAAGCCTGGAGAATCTTGGCCTTGCGTCGCTTGGCGAGCCCCAGCATGTTGATGGCGCCGTGGACGGAGGTCTTGGTGGTTTGGACCGGATCCCACTGGTAGTGCACGGGCGAAGCGGGACAGGCCATGTTGTAGATCTGGTCCACCTCCACGTAAAGGGGGAAGGTCACGTCGTGGCGCATGAATTCGAAATTGGGGTTTTCCATGAAGCCGGCGATATGCGCCTTGGTTCCGGTGTAAAGGTTGTCGACGCAGAGCACCTCATTGTGGTTTTCAAGGAGGGTTTCGCAAAGATGCGAACCCAGGAAGCCCGCGCCGCCGGTGACAAGGATTTTGGTCGGGACCAGTTTTTCGTCCATGGATTCCTCTGCGCTCTCGCGTGGGCCGCTTCGCGGCCCTTCATGTTAGGAGGTGAAGAGCTAGGAAGTTAGGGAGTGTTCGCGGGTAATTCGTTGCTAGCAAAGATTCGAATAGCTTGCCGATGCGGGAGATCGCGGCTGGAAGCCGGGCCGCACAGCGGCCAGTGACTAGTGATTCGTGAAAAGTGTCTAGTGGGCGAGGGCCTTCCTCTGCGAGCAAAAATTTGAATAGGGGGCCGCTGCAGGGAATCGCGGCTGGAAGCCGCTCCCAGGGGCCGCTTCGCGCCCAGCGAGGAAGTAAAGAGCTAGGAAGTGAAGAAGTGTTCGCGGGTAATTCGTTGCTAGCAAAGATTTGAATAGCTTGCCGATGCGGGACCTCGCGGCTGGAAGCCGCTCCCACGGGGGCCGCAAGCCCACTAAACACGAAACACCAGACACAAGACACAGCGCGGTAGCGCAGGGTTCACTGCGCGTCAGCGCATCGACCGCTTGCGCCCACTAAACACTAATCACGAATCACAAAACACCAGCCGCCCTGCGGCTAGATCATTCTGATTCCGGTGAGAACCAGCAGCAGGATGAGGGCGGTGCGGAGCCAGGCGCCGGGGATTCGGGCGCCGAAATGGGTGCCGATCCAGGCGCCGGGAACGGCCCCGAGCAGCAGCCAGAAGACGAGCGACAGATCCACGGTGCCCAGCTCGAAGTGCATGAGCGCCGTGGCGCCCATGAGAATGACCGCGTGGGCCACGTCCGTGGCCACGAGCACCGGCGTGGGCCGCGTATAGAAGAGCAACAGCAGGATGATGACCACGATGCCCGAGCCGATGGAGGTGATGCCCACCAGGAATCCGGCGATCAGCCCGGAAACTACGGCGCCGGTGTAACGGTTGACGCCGGGCAGGTGCTCCACGCAGGTCTTGAGCGGCGCGCCGGTCCTCTTTTCCAGGATGACCTGGGCGATGAGGAGAAGCGGAACCAGGACGAGCAGCCAGCCGATGAAATGCTCCAGCAGGCTGTTGAGGCCGGAACCGTAAGCGGTCTTCAGATGCGCCAGCATGGCGACGCCGCCGAAGGACGCCGGAATGCTGCCCAGGGACAGCGCCCCGACGAGCCGCCAGTCCACGGTCTTGTGCTTCAGGTTGAAGCCCGTGACCACGACCTTGCTGAGGGCGGAAAACGCCGCCCCGGTGCCGACGGCTTCCAGCGGCGCGACGCCGAGCCCGAAAATGAGCAGCGGCAGCAGCACCACGCCGCCCCCGACGCCGGTCATGCCCACCAGGATTCCCACCAGCAGGCCGACGCCGGGTGCGAAAATGGGATCGGTCAAGGTCCCGTAACCCGGATCAGTCGCCGTTGCCGGCGATATACCCTTCCCGTTCGAGGTGCAGGAGGATGGCCTGCGCGCATTCCTCGGGGCTCAGGTCGGTGGTGTCGAGTTTGACCTCGGGGTACTCCGGCGCCTCGTAGGGGTCGGAGATACCGGTGAACTCCTTGATAATCCCAGCCCGCGCCTTGGCGTAAAGCCCTTTCCGGTCGCGTGTCTCGCAGACTTCCAGTGGTGTGGCGACGTGGACCAGGATGTAGCCGCCGACGGCTGAAATGAGCGCCTTATTGTCGCGCCGTACATTGCGGTAAGGCGCGATGGGAGCGCAAAGGGCGATGCCGCCGTTCTTGGTGATCTCGGAAGCAACGAAGCCGATGCGGCGGATGTTTAGGTCGCGGTGCTCCTTGGAAAAGCCCAGCTCGGATGAGAGGTTCTTGCGGACGATGTCGCCGTCGAGCAGCGTGATGGGCCGGCCGCCCATTTCCAGAAGCTTGACGAGCAGCGTCTTGGCGATGGTGGATTTGCCCGATCCCGACAGGCCCGTAAAGAAGACCGTGAAGCCTTGCTTGGAGCGCGGCGGGTGGGTCTTGCGCAGCTCCTGGGCCACTTCGGGATAGGTGAACCAGGATGGGATTTCGCGGCCCTCGGCGAGCCGCTTGCGCAGCTCCGTGCCTGAAATCGTCAGCACGCGAGCACCCTCGGGGACTTCGTCCTGAGGCATGTAGGCGTCGTCGTCTTCCACGTACACCACCATGCGGAAGGGCACCATCTCGATCCCCATCTCGTCCTGGTGTTTCTTGAAGAGGTCCTGGGCGTCGTAGGGGCCGTAGAAGGGGTTTCCGGCCCTGTCCTTGCCGGGGCCGGCGTGGTCCCGGCCGACGATGAAGTGCGTGCATCCATAGTTTTTGCGGATCAACGCATGCCAGAGGGCCTCGCGCGGCCCGCCCATTCTCATGGCGAGAGGCAGCAATGAAAGCTTGACGGTCTGCTTCGGATAGTGGGGAAGCAGGGCCTGGTAGCATCGGACCCGCGTGTAGTGGTCCACGTCGCCGGGCTTGGTCATGCCGACGGAGGGGTGAATCAGCAGATTGGCTTCCATTTCGCGGGCGGCGCGTGTGGTCAATTCAAGGTGAGCGCGGTGCATGGGGTTGCGGGTCTGGAAGGCAACGACCCTGCGCCAGCCCTTGCGGGCGAAGTCGGCGCGCACTTCGGAGGGCGTCAGGCGGACTTCGCGGAAGTCGTAGTGAATGGGGAGCTGGATTCCCTTGAGCGTGCCCCCGACATAGACGGGGTTGGCTTTGTTGAGAAGGTAGTTGACGCCGGGGTGGTCTGGATTTTCCGTACCGAAGACGGCCGCGGCCTCCGCTTTCCGGTCGGGCGTCCAGATGTCTTCCACTTCGAGCGCGGCGAGCATGACGCCTTCCGGGTCGCGCAGGGCGACGGTCTTGCCCTTTTCAACGGTTTGTGCGAAGGCCTCGGTCACGTCGAGGGTGATGGGCATGGGCCAGAGCGTACCGTCCGCCAGCCGCATCTTTTCGCAGACCGGATCGTAATCCCTGCGCGTCATGAATCCGGCGAGAGGAGAGAAGCCGCCGTTGAGAAGCAATTCGAGATCGCAAATCTGACGATCGTTCAAATCCCAGGAAGGCCATTCTCTGGAAGCGGATTTCATCGCGGCGGCTTCTTCCGGCGAAACCATCGGATCGATGAGCGTGCCGCCGTGAGGGGGAATGAGGTGGGTCATTGGGGAGCTCCTTTGGGGGAAAAGCCGCGGGAATCCTGCGCGGGTGTGCGTGTGACTAAGTGACTGGGATATTGAGTGATTAGGTGATTAGGTGACTAGGTGACTAGGTGACTAAGTGATTGGATCGTGCGGGACAGAATATCTCCGAGCAAAAATCAGTTCACCGTTATTGAGCGATGCAGGCCGGAAACAAGCGACGAGGTTTTCTCGATAAGGGCTTCCAAGCCCTTAAATTTATTCTCTAACAGGAGTCCAACCTCTTTGGCTATAGTAATTTAAGGTATCCAACTCGCTGAGCGATCCTTGGGCGATTGAAAGAAAATGCTTGAATTCTTTGCCGGTGCTCCGTGCAGCGCCTTCCGCTATATTTACCGGGACTGAAACTGCGGCCCTTTTGAGCTGGCTGGTCAGACCATACTGCTCGTCGGCAGGAAAGAAACGGGTTTCCCTATAGATCTTTTTCACGAGTTCCATGCCGGCCCGCCAGGCCTCAAGACGCTTGTGGGGTCTTGTCATTCTGGATGTCCTTTCATTCTAATCGCCGCGAAACTGGAAACGATGATTTGTTGAGGTTCTCGTACTCGCCCTCAAAGGGCAGCTTTAATATCTAATCACCTAATGACTTCGTTACCCAGTCACGATGCCCCGGCAGGCATCTTCGAAGCTGAAGCCTTCTACCCTCCTCCTGATTTCAGGCGCATCGCGCCTGAAATCAAGTTATTCACGTTGTGTGGATTTCGCGGCGGGCGCACTCCGCCCGTAAGCACTTAATTTACCGGAAGTTGCGGAACGGAACAACCGATAAATCCTCTGCGAAGCCAGTGTCGGGCCGAAGTGATCCAGCCGTGCAAATTTTATTGGAAAGGACAGGGGCCGAGTGCCCGCCTCAGGGGCGGCACACATGGGCCAGGCTGGTTCCTTTCCGGTGGATTCAAGACGCCTCTTTATCCCCTCTGCGACGTTTTCGCCCGGGCAGCAGCCTCGCGTGCACTCTCATGCTTGTGTCTTCAATGGGCGGCGTGACATGCCGCCGGAATGAAGCGCAACGCCGCATGGGCCATACCCTTTTTGATCCCAAGGCTGGTCCCACCCCGGCACGTCTCGAGCACATTGACCTCTTGAAGATGTTCCGTGGCTTCGTAAGCGATATCTCACTTGCGTGAATTCCCAGGAACTGGAACCTTCACTCTTCGCGTTCCCTCCGGTTCGTGAAAAGCCTATCATCAGAGGGTTTGAATATCAAGTGCACTCCGTGTGCAAATGCTTGTAAGACGGGCATTTGGCGCATGGGCTCAATACTTCGCAAGTGAAGGCGCCTTTGCAGACCCCGCATTCGCTGCCGCGCAGTGTCTTGTGTCTGGTGTTTCGTGTTTAGTGGGGCACAATCAAGACATGGGTAACACGTTAGGTTCAGGACATAGGTAACACTTTTCATGTTCAGCTGTCCAGTTCGGGACGCTGGGGCCCCGGCGCCGGGGCCCCAGCGTCCTGCTGTTCTTCCGTCGAATTGGCGGGGTGCTGGACGCCCCTGAGGGTTTGAAAGGACGCGGTGAGCGGATCCGCTCGCCCCAGGCAGTAGCGTCCGAAATACACATCGTACGTCCCGTCTTTCCGGAGCTTCAGCCCCACATCCCAGCCACACAGGGCCATGCTGAGAAAAATCCGGGCGCGGCGGAAACGGATTTGGCCGACCTTGGACACCCGCCGGCACAGCAGGCCCGCCGAGTAGTCCAGCCGGTCCGGTGTGCCGGTATACACCCGTTCGGAGCGGTGATAGAGATCGGCCGGCCGCCGCATCCCCAAGCTTTCGTGGGGGCGCTCCTCGTTGAAGGTCTTTCGCCAGATCTCCAGGGCCGCGGCCTGCTCCGTCAGCGTCTCCCGTGGGTTCAATTCCATCTCTTCCCAGATGTCTCGATGCATCCGTTCGTGACCGCCGTTTTCCCCCGGCTGACCCGGGGGGATCCGGTCCAGATCGATCCCCAGGCTAAGCCACCAGACCGACAGCCGACTCAGTCCCAAAGGCGCGCCGCGGCCCGCGAAGGGCGACCCGTTATCGCTCCGGATGCACCCCGGCATCCCCTCGGTCTGGAAGAGACCTTCAAAGACCGCCTTCACGACCTCGGTGCGCCGGCTCGCCAGGGGAAGGGCACACAGCACATAGCGGCTGAAGGCGTCCCGGACCGTCAGCGGCTCGCACTGTGCCCCGTCCCGGGTCCGCCACCAGCCCTTGAAGTCCACCGTCCACACGTCATGAGGCCGCAGCGCCACCACCCGGTGCGACAAGCGCCCCGTGCTTTCGCTTCGGCGCCGCCGGCGCGTCTTCACCAGCCCCGCACGGTCCAGCACCCGCTTAAAGGAGCTGAGCGACGGCAAGTCCTGAGCCGGGTGCGCCCGGCGATACAGCTCCCGTAGCTTCGCCGGCCCCCAGGTGCGGTGCGCTTCTTTGAACCGGATTATCTCGCACACCACCGCCTCGCTCAGCGCGCGCGGAGACCGGTCCGGCCGCCGAGGCGCATCCAGAAGCGCCGGACGGCCCCCCCGTATAAACCGCCGCTTCCACTTATACCCCGTCTTCGTCGCAATCCCGTACTCCCGGCACAGCGCCGCAAACGGCTCTTCTTCCCGCAAGGCCCGCCTCACAAACTCGTATCGCAGGTCCATCACTGAGGCCTCCTTCCAAGGCATGGCTGGTCCTCCCTCTTGGAGTACCAGTTTTCCAAAAACCGTGACCCATGTCTTGAACCTTTTTGTGACCTATGTGTTGAACCTACACCGGGCGGCACAATCAAGACACCAGACACGAAACAGTGAGTGCCAACATCGGGCTTCTGTTGAGAAATTGATTGGTGCCGGAGGCCGGACTTGAACCGGCACGGCCTTTCGGCCGAGGGATTTTAAGTCCCTTGCGTCTACCACTTCCGCCACTCCGGCGCTGCAACCAGTATAATCTGCCCGCAACACGATGCAAAGCATCCCCGTCGGCCGGGAACCTATTCCCGCCGGTGGTATAGTGTTTGTAGAGTCAGGGGGACTGCCTCATGCGGGTACTGCTCGTTTCCGCCAACCGGGAAGACATCAGCATGGTCGCCCTGCCGCTCGGCTTGGCCTACGTGGCCGAGGCCGCGAAGGCGGCGGGGCACGACGTTCGGCTGATCGACCTGGCGCGTTTCGAAGATCCCCTGGACGCGTTGAAAGTCCGGCTCAAAGAATTCGATCCCAAAGTCATCGGCGTCTCAGTCCGCAACGTGGACGACCAGTCCAGGCTGAACACGCGCTTTCTGCTCGATCAGGCACGCGACGCCGTCGCTATCTGCAGGCGGGAATCCGCCGCGCCCATCGTTCTGGGCGGAGCGGGCTTCAGCATCTTTCCGGGCCAGATCCTGGAATACCTGGGCGCCGACGCCGGCATCCGGGGCGAGGGTGAGGAGATCTTTCCCGCCTATCTCGAAGCCCTGCAGACCGGCGGCGAGCCTTCCCTGCCGGGGCTCTACCTCAAGGGCGCCGGCCTGACGGCTCCGCGCGCCTTCATTCAGGACTTGGACGCTATGCCCTGGCAGAACGCGCACGAATGGTTTGACAGAACCGGCTGCGGGCCGGACACCTGGATGCCCATCCAGACCCGCCGGGGATGCCCGCTCAACTGCGCGTATTGTTCCACTCCAGCCATCGAGGGCCGGCGGATCCGCCGGCGCTCGCCCGCCGCCGTGGCGAAGGCCGTGGCGGGCATGATGGAAGACGGCATCGAGCGCTTCTATTTCACGGACAACACCTTCAACCTGCCGCCGTCTTACGCCCTCGAACTCTGCCGC
>JARRNO010000052.1:0-16908 GCA_037384885.1 Acidobacteriota bacterium | reverse complement strand
AATCTCATACGGGCCGAGCTGTGAACCCTTTTGCAAACCCACGATTCTACCCTTCTACTACAGCCTGGCCCGCGGCCTTGCGGCGGCTGACGGTTCGTTTCCCGCTCGAAGATCCACTGACCCCCAAGCCCAAATCATGGCGGACGCCGCCCCGCCCGGCCTAGTGCACCGTACGATTTGCTACGATAGCCCGTTGACGATTAAGAGTTTCGAGTGAACCCGCTCGTAGCAGTAGGCATAGTACCGTCCGTTATAGCTGATGCTGATCCGGACGATCGCCACAACTCCGGCGAGATCCGGCGGACACAAAACCCTCCATCTCTCCCGCCTGCCGGTCTTCAGATCCAGCTTGCAGACAGGCGCAGCCGGAGCCTCGGAGCGTTCCAGAACATAGAGATACCGACCGCCCGCACTGTACTGGACCGGGTGCTCGCCTTCCTTTATGCCCGGGATGGGGACGGGTTCTCCCCCGTCTATCGGGAACTGGGAGTAGATCTTCTTCGCATCGACGATATCCCAGGGAAAAGCGGCAAAATACTTCTCATCGGGTGAAACCGGACCATACCAGGAACTGTACCCTTCCGGAGTAATGGGCCTGGGCAGTCCATCCGGAACATCTTGCACCCATATGCGCCAGAGGCGACCCTCTTCGGCCGCCATAAACCGGATTCTCATACTCTTAGGGAACCAGCCGACCCCCTGGCGATATTTTGCGGTTCCCGCTGGAAGGTCCACGGCGTGTCCCGCACCTGTTGGTATCAGCTGCAGTGGATTGCTGCCTCGTGGACCCCCGATGACCAGCCACCTACCGTCAGAAGATAGAGATCCTACATCCCCTTCCCCCATCCTCACGGGTGGGGAACCGTCCGTTTTCAACATGTAGATGGCGTTCCGCGGTCCGCCGCCCATTCCTACCTCCCCAAAGATCAAGGTGCGGCCGTCCTCGGAAACCTCCCAGGCGTAGGTTGCGTCAAGCCAGCTCAAATCCCCCTCTTGATTCATGCCCGCCAGCAGGCCGCGGCTTTCCCTCCGCTTATCCTCTCGGCTCAGCAGCACACGATTCCCCGGGCCCATGTCGCACAGCATTATGGGCTCGAGACTCCGGGAAATCGTGCGGACATGCCCCGAGAGGCTGACGGCGTAAAGTGAGAATTCCTTCCCCTGTTTTTTCGCAGCGATCCACACCTCTTTCCCGCCGTGGCCCCATGCAATTCCTCTTACGCTTCCCCATAAGGGTGTCAGTGTCCGTTTGTCTCCGCTTTCCAGGTCCAGGCAGACCACACGGCCGGTAACAATGGCAGCGTTTTGCACCACGTTTTCGACAAATGCAAGCTTCGCTCGATCGGGGGAGAACCGCAGGTTCGTGATCTCGCCCTTGCTTTCATAGATCACCTTGCCGATCGGGTATTCGATACGGCATGTCTGATTGATCAAGTGACTGACGGCAAGAGAGGTCGTCCCCGGCGCGTAGTCGGCCGACTTCACATCCTGAAGGATCCTTCGGGGCTTTCCGCCGCTTAGAGGCACACGGGCCAGCGTGTGGGAGCTCGCAACCCAGGGGTTGGTAGACACATCGAGAAATACAGCCATTTCTCCCGATGCCACGGAAACCACCTGCATCTTCGCCAGGCCCATGGCCTGCGATTCCACGGTATCGAGGCGCTTGGCAAAAACCTCCTGCGGCTTTCCGTTCCACGCGGCGCTGTAATAGACGGTGTTGCCGTCGGGGGAAAAGCGCGCGGAGGTAATGATGCCGCGGCGGAACGTGAGCTGGTCGTGTGAGGGCAAAGGATGCAGGTACTCGTATCTTCCCCAGAGCAGCCCCGCCGAGGCCAGCCCGGCTCCGGCGAGCGCGAGCGCCAGAGCCGCCGCCATCCATTTCAGACGCCGCCTTCTCGTTTCTTCGGGCAGCGGGGGCAGGGCCTTCGAGATTCCGGAGGCGGAGGTCACCGTGTCCAGCGCGAAGACGATGTCCTGCGCCGACTGGAAGCGCCGGGCGGGGTTCTTTTCCAGGCAGTGGGCCACGGTGCGTTCGATCAGCGGCGGGAGGGAGAGCTTTTCGGCATCGAGCGGCGGCGGGTCGTCCTTCAGGATCGCCGTCATGATCTCCGCGTCCGAATCGCCCGTGAAGGGACGCTTGCCCGAGAGCATCTCGTAGAGCATCACGCCGAGGGCGAAGAGGTCCGAGCGGGCATCCGCCGGCTTGCCCTTCACCTGCTCGGGCGACATGTAGCCCATCGTCCCCACGATCAGGCCCGGCCGCGTGCCCGGCTCCGCCGTGGGCGCCTTGGAGTCCGTGCCCGAGCCCCAGGCGTCTTGAAGCAGCCGCGCCAGCCCGAAGTCCAGGATCTTCACCCGGCCGTCCTTCGTGAGAAAGACGTTGCCGGGCTTCAGGTCGCGGTGCACGATGCCTTTTTCGTGGGCTGCCGCGAGGCCCTCCGCGATCCGCGCGGCGATGGCGACGGCCTTTCGGACGGGCAGCGGGCCCTCCGCCAGGCGCTCGCGCAGGCTTTCGCCCTCGAGCAGCTCGGTCACCAGGTAGGGCGCGCCGTCCTGCTCGCCCACGTCGTAAACGGAGAGGATGTTGGGGTGGTTGAGGGCGCCGGCGGCCCGGGCCTCCTGCGCAAAGCGCCGGACGCGCTCCGCCTTTTCCGACGCCTCGGCAGGCAGCACCTTCACCGCCACGTCCCGACCCAGGCGCGTGTCCCGCGCACGGTACACCTCGCCCATCCCCCCCGCACCGATCAGGGCGAGAATCTCATAGGGGCCGAGCTTCGTTCCGGGTTTCACCGGTCTCCCCCGCTCCCGGGCCGTAAAGGCACACTCGCTCCATCTGAGTGTTTGCGTCCCTTCGGCAAAACCTTGGTGAGAACTTTCTTTTTTATTTATAAGACCCTGTCCCCGCTGCGTCAACAGTTTGGACGGCCCACGGACCCGCCTGGAGCGCTTGCCTGCAATTCTTGGGGTCTATGGTAAAATCCCACGGCCGCGGGTTCCTTTCGGGAGGGGGCGGCGGTTTGCAGGAACGGAGGGTGAATGGACGATCATTCGGACGGGCAGCACCAGCCCAACGGCAGGATGGCGGCCCTCAGCCTGGCCGCCCTGGGCATCGTTTTCGGCGACATCGGCACGAGTCCGCTCTACGCCTTGAAGGTCTGCTTCTCGGGCGAACATCACGTCCGGCTCGATCCCGCCAATATTCTGGGCGTTTTGTCGCTGATCCTCTGGTCGCTTGTCCTCATTATTTCGGGGAAATAAGTACTGGGAGTTATGCGCGCCGACAACAAGGGCGAGGGCGGCAACATGGCCCTCATGGCGCTGGCAAGGCGGAAGTTCTCTCCCAAGAGCCGCCTGTTCTGGCTGCTGACGGTGATGGGAGTCTTCGGCGCCGCCCTGCTTTACGGCGACGGCATGATCACTCCGGCCATCTCGGTGCTGAGCGCCATGGAAGGCTTGAAGGTGGCCGCGCCCCACCTGGGACATTACGTCGTTCCCCTGACGATCGCGCTGCTCGTCCTGTTGTTTCTTTTCCAGAGAAAAGGCACGGCGGGCGTGGGGGCGGTTTTCGGCCCCGTCATGCTGGTCTGGTTCGGGGTCCTCGCCGCCCTGGGCGTACACGGCATCCTCAAGGCGCCGCGGGTGCTGGCGGCCGTGAACCCTTACCACGCCGTCCATTTCTTTTTTGCCAACGGGCTGCATGGCTTCCTGGTGCTCGGCGCCGTCTTCCTGGTGGTGACCGGCGGCGAGGCGCTCTACGCCGATATGGGCCATTTCGGCCGCGGGCCCATCCGCCTGACATGGTTCTTTCTCGTCCTTCCGGCCCTGCTTTTGAACTATTTCGGCCAGGGCGGTCTGCTGCTGACCCATCCGGGCGCCGAGGCGAACCCGTTCTTCAAGATGGCGCCGGCCTGGGGCCTCATGCCGCTGATTCTGCTGTCCACCGGCGCCACCATCATCGCCTCGCAGGCGGTCATTTCGGGCTCGTTCAGTCTCGCCCGGCAGGCCGTCCAGCTGGGATTCTCCCCCCGTATCGCCATCCGGCATACCTCCGAGGAAACGGCCGGACAGATTTACGTGCCTTCCGTCAACTGGATGCTGATGATCGCCACCATCGCCCTTGTCCTCGGCTTCAGGACGTCCGACAACCTGGCGGCCGCCTACGGCGTGGCGGTGACGACGACCATGGTCATGACCACCATTCTTCTATTCTTCGTGGCCCGCTGGCTGTGGCGCTGGCCGCTGTGGGCCGTGATTCCCATGGTCTCCGTTTTCGCCGTCCCCGACCTGGCGTTCTTCGGTGCCAACATGGCCAAGGTTCACGAGGGGGGGTGGTTCCCGCTCCTCGTCGCCGCGATAGGCTTCACGCTCATGACCACCTGGCAGCGCGGCCGCCGGATCCTCTATCACCGGATCCAGGACAAGCAGCTTCCCGCCGATCTTTTCATGGCCGACCTGGACCGCAACCCGCCCCATACCGTGGAAGGCACCGCCGTTTTCATGACGGGCAACGCTTCGGGCGTACCCACCACGCTCCTGCACAATCTGAAGCATAACCACGTCCTGCACGAACGGGTGGTCTTCCTGACCATCGAGAGCGAGGAAGAACCGAGGGTCTCCCCCAAAGAGCGGCTTATCGTGGAAGAGCTGGGCCACGGAATCTACCGGATGCAGGCCCGGTACGGCTACATGGAAACACCGGATGTTTCCGCGCTTCTCAAGTCGGCCCAGCGCTACGGCTTCACCTTCGAGCCCATGCGGACCACGTTCTTTCTGGGACGGGACACGGTCATCCCCTCGCCCAAGCCCGGGATGGCCATCTGGCGAGAGCGCCTCTTCGCGCTCATGGCGCGAAACGCGCAGGGCGCGACCTTCTTTTTCAACCTTCCACCCAACCGCGTCGTGGAGCTGGGCGCCCAAATCGAACTGTAAGGCCGCTTCGCGGCCCGTGACTCGTGATTCGTGAACAGTGTCTAGTGGGCGAGGGCCTTCCTCTGCGGGCAAGAATTCGAATAGCGTGCCGCTGCGGGACGGGCTTTGCAAGCAAAGGACGCTACACTGCGCGAAGCGCATCGGCCGCTGCGCGGTGCGCGCACTCTCCGGCGTCTCTCCTCTCACCTCTCCCTGGACGCGGCAAAGCCGCGGCCGACTCCTATTCTTCAAAGGGCCTGTAACAGTTAGGACCGGACCTTGACAAAGATACTTGGTTTCTTTACATTCTTACTGGAGGTGCTGCGGTGACCCATCTTGCGACGATCAGCTCGAAGTTCCAGATTTCCCTGCCCAAGGCATTGAGGGATCGGCTCGGCCTCAAACCCGGCGACCATCTCGTGGTGGAAGAACAGGACGGCAATCTCGTACTCACGCCGGCGGCCACGGTGCCCAAGGGACAGCTCTTTTTCTGGAGCCGGCGTTGGCAAGAGGGGGAAGCCAAGGCGGAAAGCGACATCGCCGCCGGCCGGGTCTCCCGGGCATACAGCCCCGAGGAGATCGAAAAGATGACCACTGACATGCTCAAGGCTCCCGCATCTGATGCCTCAAGGCGCAAGAAACCGTGAACCTGGTCTACACGGAGCGGTTCGCCAAAGCGGCCTCCAGCCTTTCCAAAGAGGCGCGCGCAAAGCTTCCCAAGGCTTTAAAGCTGCTGGCAGAAAACCCGCGCCACCCGAGTCTAAAGACCAAGAAAATCCAGGGGCTTCCCGAGCGCGAGATCTTCGAAGCGCGCCTCGACCAAAAGATCCGTTTCTCCTTTCAGGTTCAAGGCGATCTCATCATCCTCCGCAACATCGACGACCACGATGTATGCCTGGGTAATCCCTAAGAAGCTATCCGGAGATAGGCCATGACCGATGCGCGGGTGGGCCGCTGCGCGGCCCGTCGGACGCTGGCCGACGGTTGTTGGATGTCATCGGCCGCGTTGCGGCCGGTGAATCGTAGGCGGGGGTGTTCCCCTGTAAGCAAAGATTCGAATCGGGTGCCGTTGCGGGACCGGCCGGTGGGAACCGGCCGCTACACGGCGCAAAGCGCCGTCCCACGAAGGAAGGCCGGATAATTCTTTAGCCGCCGCCGGCCATCCGCCGTCTGCGGTCCGGCGCGAAGCGCATCGGCCGCGTCGCGGCTATCTCACGGGGAAGCGGCGGGGCGAGGAGGAAGGGAAGGATCCCTCGCCGGAACCGCCTCCCCGTGAGTGTTACCCCGCCGGCGCCCGCCGCGGAGAAAAAGCGGGTGGGCCAGGCAGGTGGAGGTAGCGATGTGTGCCGTCAGCTGATAAACAGCGTCGTCTTGGATTCGGACGCCTTGGCCATGGCGGTGGCCACGCCCGCGAGCTGGACCCCGTCGATGAGTTCTTCCTTCTTGAGCCCCATGACGTTCATGGACATCTCGCACGCCACGAACTTGATGTCCAGATCCTTCGCCAGGTTGATCAGCGAGGGGAGGTCCATGATCTTCTGCTTTTTCATGATGCCTTTCATCATCCGGGTGCCCATTCCCATCATGTTCATGTTGGACAGCTTGAGTTCATCGGGCCCCTTGGGCAGCATCCGTCCCATCATGCGGTGGACAAACGATTTCCCCTTGACCTTGGCCTTCTTTTTTCGCAGAACGGTGAGCCCCCAGAAGGCGAAGAACATGGTAACCTCGATGTCCATCAGGGCCGCGCCCGTCGCCACCACAAAGGCGCCCAGCACCTTGTCGAGGTCGCTTGAAAAGACGAGCAGCGTCATCCGTTCATTTTCTTCTTCCACGATGTCCAGGTCGTTTTCCTGTTGCGCGTTTTCGTCGATTTTCTCGTTCATGATGCCTTCCTAGATCCCTTGGATGAATGGCGCGCCGTTGACAGCACCCGCCGGTCGCGGCGTACGTGAAGAGATCTCAGCTCTTCACCTGCACGTCGATTTCCTTGACGCCTTCCAGGCCTTCCAGCGCCTCTTTGATCTCATCGTCAATGGTGTCGTTGTCCGCAAGAGCCTGGGGTCTGTAAACCGTCACCTTTCCCGTGACGGAGTCTCCCTTCACCTCCAGCCCGAGGCCGTATGTGACATGGTGATGCAGCAGCTGGGCTTCGGCTGTGGAAGCCAGGCGAAGGTCGAAGAGCGTTTTGACGGTCTCTTCCGTCCTCTGAAAAGCCGGTTTCTTGATTTCCTGCGACACGAGATCCACCGCGTCGGGAATGGTGATCAACCGCATGTTGAGCACGAGGTCGAAGGGCACGGTATTGCCGAAATCGGCATCGTAAAGGAAGGCCACCCAGCGCCTGCGCCGCCGGTCCATTTCCCGGACCTCCGCCGCGGCGCGCTCCCGCGTGTACCCACGCTCCTCCATGAGCATCCTGACCCGGTTTTCCTCGGGCGCGTTAACCCGGAGGCGGAAGGTGAAGGGCACGTCGTTGAGCAGCACGTGCGCCAGGTTCCCGTGGTAGATGATGGGCTCCCTGACGGCGAAATCGAGCAGCGCCGTTCTGAAGCAGACCAGGTAATGATGGCGGGCATCGGCATAGCGTTCCCAGAAGCCGGGAGGAAATTCACCGAGGATGTTTTCACGGCTGATTCCGGTCTGATCGATACCGTAGCGTTCCGCGGCATCGATCACTTCTTCCCGGCTGATGACGCGGCTTCCGAGCCGGGTGCCCAATTCTTCGGCCAGATGCCTGGCGGCCGTAAGAGACCCTCTTGAAATGGCTATAACGGACATCGCTTCCTCCATGCGCGGGGCTGGCGGCCCCCCGATCATCTGCGGGTGCGCCGCCTCCGCTCAATAACTGAGCGTGCTGGTGGCTTCCATCACCTCCATCACCACCCGGCCGGCCTTGACCGGAACGGCGCCCTCGATCAGTGAAGCCTTGTCGATCTTTCTCTCTTCGAGGCAGGGCGTGCAGACCAGCAGCGCTCCACCCTGCTCCAGAAAGGAGTCCACGAGATCTTTAAGCGGAGGCAGGCCCGGCGCAAAGACATGCTCGTAACATCCTTTGGCGGTCAGAGTGACGGCGGACGACTGCAGAATCACGGCCGATTCCACGTCCATGACCAGGGCCGCATTGGCTACGACGAACGGAAGCGAGGCCCTTTCCGGGTCTTCACCGCCGTGGGTCGCGACGACCACCAACTTTTCTCTTTTGGCTTCTTCTTCCATTTTCTCGCCCCTCCTTGTTTTCGTTACGCCTTGGATTTGCGGGCCAGCGACATGGCCACCGTTCTATACACAACGTGAGCGAACTTTGAGAAAGGCATGTAGGCGAAAAGCATGAAGATCAGCGTCAGGTGGACGAAATAGACGCCGAACATGATGTGGCCCAGGCCCGCCAGACGCGTCCCCTGGCTGAGGAATCCCGTGAGGACGATCGCCACCAGCAGCCAGGGCAGAAGCCAGTCGAAATAGCTCGAGTTCGCCCGTTTTTCCGGATCCCTGAAACGGTTGACGAGAAGAATAACCAAGCCCGCCAGGAGAACGAGCCCGCCCACGTTGGCGGAGATTTTCAGGATGGACGCGAAGATCTCATGGCTGTTCCAGAACGGGAGCGGCAGGGTCACCACGTGGAACCAGGTCCCAATGCCTTCCAGCGAGCTGACGATGAAGAGAGTCAGGAAGCCCGAGAGTGTCAGCAAGTGGCCCCAGAACCGATACCTTTCCTCTTCGCACTTCGTGAAGCGCTTGTGCTGTAGGATTTCCTTCACCGCGGGGACCAACCCCTTGAACAGGTTGGATTTTTTCACCGAATTTCCGGCCGACCGGATGAACTTGGCCACGCCGACCGCGAATGAAAGAATAACGAGCGCCGACAGCGTGAAGAAAAAGATTTCGAGCGGAAGCTCGGGGAAGACGTTGGAAAACTCCGGAACCGGCACGACCTTCGCAATCCCTCTCAGGCCCAGCGCGAAGAACACGAAGATGGCCAGCGGGATGAGGAAGAGCACGGGAAGCCATTTCGGCGAGGCGACCATCCGGCCCATGAACGAGGGGAAGGCGAACGACTTGACAGCTTCGGCGCGCACCGCGCCCACAATTTCGCTGGGATTGGCCTCCCGGGGGCACTGAACGCTGCAGTCCCCGCAGTTGTGACAAAGCCAGGGATCCAGAGACCCCACCAGCTTCTCGCGGTTGCCGATCTGGAGGTAGTGCATCATCCGCCGGGGAAAGGAATGGTCTTCGTCCGACAGGTTGCAGGTGGCCGTGCAGTTGCCGCAGTTGTAGCAGGCATCCACGTCCACATTTCCGAACCGGCCTACTTTTCTATGCAAGGTTGGATCTAGTCGCATCGGTATCTCCTGGAGACTCGTTTCTAGGCCTTCGCCTTGAGCCCGTACTGGAAGTAATCGTCGGCCCGGCCCTTGGGCAGGGCGTCGATCTTGCCGTAACGGCGCATGGCCATGACCCACAGTTGCACTTCATAGCTGGGACAGCCGAGGCTGTCGGCGATTTCCGGGATCGTCTTCGGACCGTCCGCCAGCACGCCGGCGATTTTGTCCGACATCACCATTTCATCGCGCATGATTTCCCGGAGATCCCTGGGGGTCTTGTTTTCCATCAGACCGCCTCCTTGAGCATGGATTCGATCATCGACCGGATCTGGCCGTTCGTGTAGCCTTTCAAGTCCAGCGCGCCTTCGGGGCAGGCCGGAACGCAGGGACCGCCGCCTTTGCACAGGGCGTCGATGACCCGGGCCACTTCCTTGTCCCCTTCTTTGACCTTTTCGATGGCGCCGTAGGGGCAGGCCTCGGCGCATTTGCCGCACCACGTGCACGCGTCGGGGTCCACGACGGCCACGTGGGGATCGAGGTCCACGTAGCCCTTCATGACAAGGGCTCCGCCCTTGGCCACGGCGGCCAGCGAGGAGGCAACGCTTTCGGACAACGTTTTGGGCCCCTGGGAGGCGCCCGCGATGAAAACGCCGTTGATGGCCGTTTCAACCGGCCTCAGCTTGGGATGGATCTCGTTGAAAAAGCCGCCGCCGTCCGTCGGAATTTTGAGTGCCGCGATCAGCGCGTCGTTTTTCCGCGGGACCATGCCGGTGACGAGGACCACCAAGTCCGCGGGAATTTCGATGTCTTCCCCGGCGTCCAGGACGTCGGCCGCCTTCACGATCATCTTGTCGCCTTCGGGAAAGACCTCGGGAGGGGCTTCTTCGTCGAAGCGGACGAAAACCGAGCCCTCGTGGCTCGCCTTTTCGTAGAGAAGCTCGTACTTCCCGTAGGTTCTCATATCGCGATACAGGTGGTACTGGTTTAGTTCGGGATCTCTCGCGACCGCCTTGATGCCGGCGTGGACCGCCGCGCTGCAGCAGTAGCGGGAGCAATACTGGTTGGGATGTTCCAGCCCGCAGTCTTCGCTCTGGCGGCTGCCCACGCAGTAGATGTAGGCCACGGTCTTCACCTCGCGGCGAAGCGTCACGACCCGGTCGCCGCCCCAGCCGTACTCGTTTTCGGCGGGCTGGTAGGGATCGAATCCGGTGGCCACGATGATGGCGCCCACCTTCAGCGAGATGTTGCTCTTGTCCTTGACCCGCAGGGTCACGGTGAAATCGCCCACCGTTCCCGACTTTTCCACGAGTTCGGCTTCGGTGAAGAGGGTAATTTTAGGCTGGGCCTTCACTTTTTCGTGGAGCTCTTTGACGAGCTCGGCGCCCTGCCTCTCGCTGGGGAAGAGCTTTCCCCAACGCTTTGTCCATCCGCCCACTTCGGCCTCGCGCTCCACGAGGAAGACGTCCAAACCCATGTCGGCGAGCGTCAGGGACGCCACCATGCCGGCCATGCCGGCCCCGATGACCACGACCCGGGGCGTCGTTTCCACGCGGATCGTGGACAGTTCTTCGCTGAGCCGGGTGTGGGCCAGCGCGGACCGGATAATCCGAACCGCCTTGTCGGTGGCCTGCGGCATTTCGTTCCGGTGGGCCCAGGAGCACTGTTCCCGGATGTTGGCCTGGGAATAGCAGTACGGGTTCATGCCCGCCCGTTCCGCCACGCCCTTGAACGTTTCCAGGTGGAGCCTGGGCGAGCAGGACGCCACCACGATGCCGTCGAGGTCATGTTCCTTGATATGGGCCTTTATTTCTTCCTGGGAAGCGTCGGAGCAGGCGAACATCGTGGTCCTGGCGACCACAACGTCGGGATCCTTTTCCACCTCGGCGCGGACTTTTTCCACATCGACGTAATCGGAGATGTTGCCCCCGCAGTGGCAGATAAAGACGCCCAGTCGTCGATCGCTCATCGTTGCACCCCCGATTTTTCAAGGTACGCCGCGGTCTGGGCCGCGGCGGCGCCGGAATGTAGGATGGTATCCGGAATGTCCCGGATGGCCGAGGATGTCCCGGCGACAAAGACCCCGTCGAGGTTGGTCTTGGCCGGAAGCAGGTCCTCGTCGATTTCGCGTACGTAGGAATAGGGATCGGACTCGAGCGCGCCGTCCTTGAACAGGCGCAGGGCGTCCGGGTTGGGCAGGAGCCCGACGGAAAGGACGACCAGGTCGTGTTCCGCCTGGGTGTGTCCGCCTCCGCCTTCGATGTCCTCGTAGTGAACGAGCAGGTTCTGGTCTTCGGTCTCTTCGATTTCCGCCACCCGCCCCTTGACGAAGTTGACGCCCATGCCCTTGGCCTGCTGGTAGAATTCTTCGAAGCCCTTGCCGAAGGCCCGGATATCCATGAAGTAGATCGTGATATCCGCCATGGGAAGCGCACCCATGATCAGCTGGGCCTGCTTGATGGAGTACATGCAGCAGACCCTGGAGCAGAGGTGGTTGCCCACGGTGCAGTCGCGCGATCCCGTGCAGAGGACGAAGGCGATGTTGTCGGGCGACTTGCCGTCTGAAGGACGGAGTGTGTGGTTGTAGGGCTTGGTCGGCGCCACGAGCCGGTCCATTTGCATGGCCGTGATGACGTTCGGATATTTGCCGAAGCCGTACTTCTCCTTGTGGTGGGGATCGAAGAGCTTGTATCCCGTCGAAACGATGACGGAACGCACTTCCTCCGTGGTCTGCTCCGGACGCAGATCGAAATCGATGGCGTCGGCCGGGCAGGTCTCTGCGCATTCGTGGCACTCGGCGCACCCGCCGCAGTCGATGCAGCGGTTGGCCGCGGTTCTCGCCTCTTCTTCCGTGAAGCAGCCTTCGATTTCCTCAACGCCCTGGATCCGTTCGGCCACGGTCAGTTCGGGGGCGTTATGCCGCTCCCGCTTCGAAAGCGTTCCCCTCGAGAGAACTTCCTGCTTGTCCACCTCGGACAGCCTTTCGTCAAAGGTGACGCCCTCGAGGCTTTCGCCCTGCAGAAAGCGGTCGATGTAGAACGCGGCTCTCTTGCCCTGGCCGATGGCGTTGACGATCATGGAGGGGCCGGTGACCGCGTCCCCGCCGGCGAAGATGCCGGGAACCGGGGTAAGCAGCGTTTCGGGGTCGGCGGTGAAGGTCCCGTTTCGGTTCTCTTTGAGTTCCCCGGCAAAGGGATTGGTGTTGGGCTTCAGGCCGATGGCCAGAACCGCCAGGTCCACGTTCATTTCAGTCTCGGAGCCGTCCACGGGGATGGGCCGTCGCCGGCCGCTGTCATCGGGCTCTCCCAGCCGCATCTTGATGTACTCGATCTTCGTCAGCCGCCCGTTCTCGCCCAGAAACCGTTTGGGCGTTTTGAGGGTTTCGAGCTGCACGCCTTCGTCCAGCGCCCCCTGGACTTCCCAGTCGTGGGCGGGCATTTCGGCCCGGCTCCGGCGGTACATGATCAGAACCTTAGCGGCTCCCAGGCGCACGGCCATGCGGGCCGGATCGATGGCGGAGTTGCCGCCGCCGATGATCGCCACGGTCTTGCCCTTGAGGTCCCGCAGCTTGCCCGTGTTCACATCCTTGAGGAAGCCGATGCAGTCCCTCACGCCTTCCAGATCTTCGCCTTCGACGCCGAGCTTCCACGCCTCGGAGGTTCCGACGCCGAGAAAGACCGCGTCGTATCCCTGGTCCTTGAGCGCCTTGACGGATTTGACGGGGCTGCCGGTGCGGATTTCCACGCCGAGTGCGGTGATGTTGGCGATGTCGCGATCCACCACATCGCGGGGAAGCCTGTAGGCCGGAATGGCGTACCGGAGCATGCCGCCGCTCTCTTCGTCCGCCTCGAAAACGGTGACCGGATAGCCTTTCCTGGCGAGCTGGTAGGCCGCGGAAAGTCCGGCGGGACCGGAACCGACGACGGCCACCTTCTTGTCGAGAAGCGTCTCCGGCGGGCCGTAATCGGGTTCGGGATGGTCGGCGTAGTAGCGGTCCACCATGAAGCGCTTGATCTGCCGGATGGAAACGGCCCCTTCGGCCTCGCCCCGGGTGCAGGCGCCCTCGCAGGGCGCGTAACAGGCCCGCGCGAGCGTTCCGGGAAGAGGAGCGTCTTCCATGTGCAGCTTGAAAGCCTCTTCGTATTTGCCGGCCCTCACCAAAGACACGTAGCCGTGAGCCTTGACGCCGGCCGGGCAAGTGTGGGAACAGGGGGAACTGCCGTAACGGCTGATGATGGCCTTTTTGGGTACCGCCTGGGGAAAGGGAATGTGGGCCGCCCGCCGCGCCGCGAGATCGAAGTTGAACTCGTCCGGGATGGCGACGGTGCAGACCAGCTCGCACTCCCCGCATCCCGTGCACGCGGCCGGGTTCACAGAGGTGACCTGCCTGTTCAGGCGCACCTTGAAGGTCCCGTCCGGCTGCTTCTCGATGGACTCGACCCTCGTATTGGTCATCACCGTTACGTTGGGATGGTGGGCGGTCGCCGCCATCTTGGGAGTCGAGATACAGCTCGCGCAGTCCAGCGTGGGGAAGACTTTGGACAGAAGGATCATGTGTCCGCCGACGCTCCCCTCCTTTTCCACGAGAAGCACCTTGAATCCCATGTCGCCCAAGGTAAGCGCCGACTCCATACCCGCAATGCCGCCGCCGACTATCAGAACATCCTGATTCATGCTGAAATCCCGTTCATTAGGAGTCTTTGACTGTTTTGAGGAGCTGGCTGAAACTCTCCATGTGGGACACAAAGGACTCGGAACAGACAGAGCAGATGGCCGCCATTTTGAGGCGCCGCGGGTTGTACCCGTGCTCGGTCATGAGTTCCTGGGCCCTTTCGATCACCTTGGCCGTCCGGTCGGTGCAGTCCTGAAGATAGGCGCAGTCACCACCGTCGGCGGCCACGAACACGCCGTCGAAGCCCGATTCCAGGGCGTGAAGGATCCAGCTCGGCCGGATGCCGCTCGAGCAGGGGACCCGCAGCGGAATCACCGTGGGGGGATAGTGCATATGCGCGCTTCCTGCAAGATCGACGCCCGGATCGGAAATGTTGAGCGTGGTGAAAGCGAGGATCCGTGGGTCCGCGCTTTCACCCGGCGCAGCCGCTTGGCTCATCGAGCGCCCCTGCGGACGAAGAGCCTCCAGTAACCGGCTTCTTCGATGTTGCCGAGGTACTCATGCTTGACTTTTTGGGCCCAGAGAGGAATATCCTCGTTCGTCCCTTCGTCGGAAGAGAGGACTTCCAGAAGGCCGCCGTTCTTGGGCACCTTGGCCATGGCGCGCTTGGCTTCGAGAAGAGGGCCGGGGCACGCCGTTCCTCGCGCATCCACCTGCACATCCGCTTTTAAGGCCTTCAGTTCTTCTGCATTCATGACGTTCTCCTTTGATCAATTCCCGGCGCGGACCTCCCGCACCCGGCCTCGGCTTGGATGGGAGCAGGATTCGTGCCAGGACGAGGTCAAAACCGGCATCCTGCTGCGAACACTCAACATTTGAATTTTGGGGGGTATCAAAGCCCGGGGTGCGAGTTGCCGCAACCCATGCAAAAGTGCAAGGGAGCGGCGGCAATACCATTGCAAATCTGCTAGCATAGAACCATGGTGAGAAGAGGCGCGGGGGGATCAAAAAAAGAAACGGATGCGGGGGCGAAACACCCCTTCTCAGAGCATTTCAGCAGCGATCGCTTCGAGACGATTTTGAACAGCATTTCCGACGGCGTGTTCGCGATCGATCTCGACTACCGCCTGACCTGCTTCAACGCCGCGGCCGAAAGGATCCTGGGGCGGAAGCGTTGGGAAGTTCTGGGAGAACCCTGCAGCGAGGTGATCGGGGGCTGCCTCTGCGAGGAGAGTTCCGCCCTCGGGTACACCTTCAAGACCGGCCAGCCCGTCGTCAACCTGCCGCTGCACCTGGAAGACGCCATGGGGCGCAAGGTCCACGTGACCGTTTCCACTTCCCTCATCCGGGACAGGAAGGGCAGGATTCTCGGCGCCGTCGTGACCTTCAGGGACCTGCACATGGTGAAGCGGCTTCTCGACGACGTCGGCTATGACCTGGGCGGGATGAAGATCATCACCGTGGACGACCGGCTCAAGCGGCTGCTCGACATGATTCCCATGATCGCCAAGAGCGAAAGCACTGTGCTGATTTCCGGTGAGAGCGGAACGGGAAAGGGGCTGCTTGCGCGCACCATCCACGCCGCAAGCGACCGCCGCGACCGTCCCATGGTGACCGTCAACTGCGGCGCGCTGCCGGAGCCGCTCCTGGAATCCGAGCTGTTCGGGTACAAGGCGGGAGCCTTTACGGACGCCAAAAAGGACAAGCCGGGCTGGGTCAAGGCGGCCGAGGGCGGCACCCTCTTTTTCGACGAAATCGGCGAACTTCCTCTTCCTGTCCAGGTCAAGATCCTCCACCTGCTGCAGGAAAAGCGTTACCAGCCGCTTGGCTCCACCGAAAACGTGGAGGCGGACGTTCGCATCGTGACCGCCACCAACCGTAATTTACCCGACATGATGAACCGGGGCCTTTTCCGCGAGGACCTCTTTTACCGGATCAACGTCATCCCCCTGGTGATGCCGCCGTTGCGGGAACGCAAATCCGATATTCCGCTTCTCGCCGACTCCATTTTGAGAAGCCTCTCCATGGCCCGCGGAAAACTTGTCGATTCCATTTCCAGCCAGGTGCTGGCCCGCCTGATGGCCTACGACTATCCCGGCAACGTCAGGGAATTGGAAAACATCCTCGAGCACGCCTATGTCATGTCCGCCGGCCCGTCCATCGAGGAAAAGGACCTTCCGCAGTGGTTCATCTCCAGGCGGAAAGAGGTGGAACCGCCCCGGGGCAAGGATTTCAAAAGCGTGGAGGCGAAATACCTCCTCGAAGTCCTGGCCGCCAACCGCTGGAACCGCACTGCCGCGGCGCGTCAACTGGGGATACACGTCACCACCCTCCACCGCAAGCTGAAAAAGCTCGGCATCACCCTCCCGCCGGTGGACGGCCGCTCGCATCCGCCCTCCAAAGAAAAAGACGAGTAGCGAGGGGCGCGACGGCGTAAAGGCCGGGCGGTGGGAACCGGCCGCGGCGCCACCTGTGACTGAGTAACGATGTGATGAAGTGATTAGGACGCAGGATGGCCGCTGCGGGCTGCATTTGCCGAACACCGGCTGCATCGCGGTGGTCGTTTCTGCGAAGGCAAGCCTTCGAGTCTTTAGCCGCCGTCGGCCGTCCGCCGTCTGCGGCCAGGTGCGAAGCGCATCGGCCGCTTCGCGGCCGCTGAATCGTGAACAGTGAATCGTGGGCGCGGGATTACCGCCGCCGGCAAAAAGTTGAATAGCGGCCCGCTGCGGAGAATCGCGGCTGGAAGCCGGGCCGCGCAGCGGCCAGTGACTCGTGATTCTTGAACAGTGTCTAGTGGGCGGGGGCCTTCCTCTGCGGGCAAGAATTCGAATAGGGTGCCGTTGCGGGAAATCGCGGCTGGAAGCCGCTCCCACAATGGCCGCAAGGCGGCCCCGACTGACGGTTAACAGCGCGGCCTGCTGCGTCAGGCTCTCTCGGCCATCCTCAACGTAGTGAAAACTACGCCTGCGGCCGCCTCGATCGCCTTCCTGGCATGCACATGCCTCTTCGCCGTTTCGCCCCGATTCCCGGTGAGAATCCCGGGCTAACGGCGCCCCCTTGGGCTTC
>JARRNO010000051.1:1155-11657 GCA_037384885.1 Acidobacteriota bacterium | reverse complement strand
GTTATCCCGTACAAGAACTGGCCGGCGCTGGTGGCCTATTATTTGGGCCTGTTCGCCGTCATCCCCATGCTGGGGATCTTGCTGGGAATCGCGGCGTTCATTTTGGGAATCGCCGGGCTGCGTAAGAGAAAACAGCACCCGGCCGTCAAAGGCGCCGTGCACGCCTGGATCGGTATCATTTGCGGCGCCTTCTTCGCCGCGTTATGGATATTACTGTTGGTGGGGATGATCGCTTCCCACGGCTAGAATGATTTTCTGTGCGCCGGTTCTTGCCGGGCGCAGCCGCATTGGAATGCCGCCCTGTGCTTGCCGGGCGGGCTGACGGGGAGGTGTTGGGCCGATGAAATTCAAGTTGAAGGGTTGGGGCGCGGTCCTCGTGCTCGTCCTGGTCGCCAGCTTTGTGTTGTTTCGGTTTGAGACCCAATCCAAGGCGCTCGAGTCGCAGGGTGTGCAAAAGGTGAAGAATTGGCTGGTCGCCGAATCCATGCGGGCTGCATTGCCGGGCATGAAGAAAGCGATGGACAATCCGGAAGCGAACAAAGACTACCTTTCGAACACTGCAAAGAATTTGCAGGAGGCCAATTTCGAAATCGTTTCCGTGACAAGGCATGGGATGGGCTCGAGCATCGTGGCCCGCGTGGAAGTGCGCTTCAAGGGCAAGGCGCCAGCCGACGGGATGAACGTTCGATATCTGAGAATTAAGTATTCGATGGCCACGGGCTGGATTGTCGTGCGTGAAGCTTCCAAGTGGGAATACTACTGGGCCGTCTTCGGCTCGCCCAGATCAACCTGAGCGGCCTTTAAGGGCGCCGGACAGTGTGAAGCTGTCCGCCGGTACGAATCGGGTGGCTGAAGATGGGGCGAGTGCGAGGCCGGGGTAGGGAGCAATGCCAGACAACAGGTATTTCGAAATGAACCGCGCCGGGTGGGACGAGCGCGCGAAGATTCACTCCGAATCCAAGTTTTACGACGTGGAAGGCTTTCTGGCCGGCAGAATGTCTCTTCGCGAAATCGAACTGGCGGAGCTTCAGAACGTCGCTGGAAAGAGGCTGCTGCATCTGCAGTGTCACTTCGGTCTGGATACTTTATCGTGGGCCCGCAAAGGCGCCATCTGTTCGGGAGTCGATATCTCGCCGGCAGCGATCGAGAAGGCCCGGGAGCTTGCGGATAAAACCCGGCTGGAGACGGAGTTCGTCTGCTCCGGCGTCTACGATTTTACGCGGACGAGTTCAGAGCCATACGAAATCGTGTTCACGTCATACGGTGCGATTTGCTGGCTCCCCGATTTGAAAAAATGGGCAGAAGTGGTGGCTTCAAACCTTGCTGCCGGCGGCAGGTTCTACATGGTCGAGTTCCATCCGGTCTATGATCTCTTGGCGGGATATTCGTACTTCACCCGGACGGAGCCGGACATAGAAGAGACCGGCACCTACACCGAAAACGATACCGGTGCCAAGGCGAAGCTGGCGACGTGGGCGCATCCCATGTCGAGCGTCATCAACGCGTTGGTTGAGGCCGGTATCGCCATAGAACGGGTGAACGAATTTCCATACAGCCCCTACAATTGTTTCCAGGGGATGGTGGAGCGGGAACCCGGAAGGTACTACCTCACTCACAAGGGAAACGATGTTCCGCTGGTCTACAGCGTGACAGCGCGTAAACTCGCCTGACGGTTCGTCTCAATAATATACGACGTGTGGGCCGTATCATTGTTTGGAACGCCGCGAATAATCGTCGGCGCCGCTTCGAGTGCGCCTTCACTGACTCGTCCAGCTTCCTGCAACGGCCATCCTGCCTCGCCACTCAAGATTCTCGTCTCACCGGTATGCGCCGCCCATGTATGAAATACAAATTGTGACAGTCCTGTTGTGAAGTCTTGTTCGTTCTTCGGAACACGACACCCGAAAAAGGGTGCTTTAAGGCAAGATGGGTACCACTTTCGTCTGGCGCGTTCCTGTATGGACCGGCAGAGTGGGAGACCAGCCCACAAATGACAGCGGGAGCCGTGAACTTTTTGTCACTACATAATCCATCTCTCTGGTGGGATACCTTTCTGACAGCCGCCGCGGCTAAATTCATCTGTGCTTTTATCTCGGCGCGCTGGCCCGGCGGGGCCGGGGCCATTCTCAAGACGTGGCCCGGCCGTATGGTCTATGCCGCCGGCAAGATCACGCCGCTCATCGCCATCGGGGCGGTGCTGATCTATTTTAAACTGGAGCACCCTTCAACGGAAATGTGGGTGCTGGTTCTTTTGTTTTCCGCGCTTCTTGTCTACGACGGGTATGTGGTCTGGCTCCGGCTGACAGGTCGGTGGTACGGGGCCGGCGCGCTGGGGAAAAGGGGAGAGGGCAGAGGGAAGACGTGAGCGCCTCGAAACTCGGCGCGACGGCTGCCGGCTGACGGCCGACGGCTGCTCAAGAATAGTCGGGCCATCCTTCGCGGGACGGCGCTTTGCGCCGTTTAGCGGCCGGTTCCCACCGGCCGTTCACGCAGCGGCCATAGATTGCCAAAGACCGAAGCCCATCATATCTACCCTGTGGGAGCGGCTTCCATCCGCGACTTTCCGTAACGGCAATTGTCTTTGCAGGATGCCCGCCGGGGTTGTAAGAAAGAGAGGAGGTTAGGAGGCTGGGAAGTAGCCGCCTTTGGCGGCTCTCGGGTGAGTCCCGCGAAGGACAATCACTCAACGCGTTGCCCGCAGGGGAGACCCGCGAAAACCTCTTCCCTCCCAGCTCTTTACTTCCTCACCGGCCGCTGCGCGGCCACTGCGGCCGTTTCACAGGGAGTCGGTGAGTTTTTTCTTCGCATTGGCTCCCTGGCACATTGTGAATGGATACGGATGGGCTTTCCCTTATCGCTGAAGGTGGTGCGGGAGCAGGTTCCAACCGTCCACATTCCGCAAAGGCCTTCATTCAAAATCTTGGCGACGATCATCCGCCGGCATTCTGGCGCCGGGCCGCGCCGGAAGCCCGTGCCTTCAAGATCTGAGGGGCCTGCGGGGCCCTCTTGGGCCTTGCACGCTTTGAGGAGGGATGACAGGTCCGGCACTCGGTCATCTCCGGTTTGTTCAAGCGTTTGGCCTCCTTGCGGTGGCAGTCCAGGCAGGTCTTGTGCAGGGCAGCGCGATATCCGCACGCTGTTGCCATCGCAAGAGCTTCTGGCGGTTTGCGGGCCGGTGACATGTCTTTCTCGTGGCACTCCATGCAGGGCTTCGCCGTCTTTGCCGTTTTCGGCTTGCCGGGGGGATGGCAGAAGGAGCACGAGCGGTTGGCCGGAAGCGCACCCTTCAGCTTCTTATCCTTCGCCACGGCGTCGAGGTGGGCGGCGTGGTTGAAGATGAGTGTGGGGCTCTCCATGTCGCGGTGGCACCGGTAGCATGCAGTCGAGTGGTCGTGGGGCAGCGAAAGGTGGTGGCATTTCACGCACGATTTCTTCCCTCCAAGCCGCTTCTGGAGTTCGCTGTGTTTGAAGACGACCGGCATTCTTCCGTCCCCGATGATCGTCAGGACCTTCCGCTCAGTGTCCTGCGCGCGGGGCGGGATCACGGGAATAGCGCGGACACTTCCTTCGCCGTGGAACGGAGGGTAAAGGGCGGCCCAGGATAGCGGAACCACGAAGACGGCCAGCAGCGTCACGCGGCGCAACCCGGTCCTGAGGGCCCTGTCCCAAATCCCCGAAAGTTTGTCGAAGGCGGAGTTGAAGCGCCGGCTGGATGCAAGCCGGTCTTCCCACCGGGTGTCGAAGACGGAGCAGTTCTCACAGAGGAAGAGAAAGACCAGGCCGGCTGCGGCGACAACCCCAAGGCTGAGCGCCCACTCGCCCGCGGACGGTGCATAGGTTTTTCCGGCGCTCCTGAAGTATCCAAAAATGCCCACGTCCAGCCGGTTCGCAACGAGTCCCAAAGCCGGGAAGAAAGCCGCCGCACCCAGTCCGGACGGAGAGTTCCGCGTTGCAGGAATGGTCATGAGAATGATGGGAATAACGTAAAGGCTAAGAATCTCACCGGCATAAAGACCACTCTCCCAGGTCGGATGAAAGAGGGACTCATAGGCGCCCGTGAGTAAGAGATCGGCGACCCTTAATATGAAGCCCGCCGACAAGATGCCGCAGGCGATCATGGCAATCTGCCTGAGCATGGGCATATCCCGGCCTTCGTAAGGCGTCTCGTTTTTCCCGGGGGGCGTTCGCGGCGGAATTCGCCGCACCGCGGCTTCCGGCCCGAAGATGCTGTCCGGGTCGTACAAGCGTGCGTAAACGAGCTTCACGAGGACGACGACCATGAGACCCGCGCCCATGGCGGAGACGATGAAGTGAAGCGGAAGCAGCCGGGTGTACCACAACGCATGAAGGCGCAGCGGCGTGACGAGGAACAGGGAGCCCAGCGAGGAGTGGTGGAGGCAGGACAGGGAGATTCCCACGATGACCACTCCGGGGGCGATGCGATGAAGAAATCGCGCGAGCCCTGAGATGTGAAGACGCTCGAGAACCGTCGGACTCAGCTCGATGATCGTGACGGTGAAGTAAAGCATGACGCACCACGTCACCTCGAACAGGAAGGATTGTTCGTTCCACATGACGATCGGATGCCAGAACCGGTGGGGGAGACCGATATCCATCAAGAGGGCGAAGCCCGACGAGCCGTATCCCAGAAAGGCGATTAGAATGGCGGGCTTGACCAGGGGGCGAAGCCGCTCGATCTTCAGAACATAAACGAGAAAACCGACCATGAAGCCGCCGGTCGAAAGGGCGACGCCGGCCACCATGTTCAAGATTTTCCACAGACCCCACGGGACCTGGTCCGAAAGGTTGGTGGTGGCCCCGAGCCCGTACCACAGCCTGAATGCGATGGCCACGGCTCCGGCCAGAGCGAAGATCCAGAGGACGTCTTTGATCTTCCGCGTGTGGTCAATCACCGGTTGCCTCCCGGTCCGTTTTTACATCCGTTTTTCCGTTCCCGGACATCAGTTTCTGACGCCGCTTGATCACGGCCATCAAGGCCCACAATCCGAATCCGACGGTGAGCCCGATCACCGGGGTTTTCCGGATGAGCGGATCTGTGATGGAGGGAATGGAGGCGGAGGCCGTGCGCGGCCATCCAGCCGCCGACAGATCCACGTCGGACACGTAGAGCACCGAGGCCCCGCCCCAGGACGATGCGCCCCAGATACGCGGCAGGTACCGCTTGGGTCTGCGGCGGATCAGCGCCCGGGCTTTCCTGAGGAGCAAATCCCTGTCGCCGAAGCTCAGCGCTTCGTGGGGGCAGGCCTCGACGCACGCGGGCCTTTTGCCTTCTTTGAGGCGTTCAACGCAAAGGGTGCACTTTCGGACATAGGGCATCGTCCGGTTCCATTCGTAGCGGGGAATGTCGTAGGGGCAGGCGAGCATGCAGTAGCGGCAGCCGATACATTTCGTTGGGTCATATTCCACCGGTCCAAGCGGTGTCTTGACGAGGGCGCCCACAGGGCAGGCCGCGGCGCAGGCGGGTTCGATGCAGTGCATGCAGGCCTTGCGGACATAACGACCCTTCACCGGCTCGAGAGCGCAGAAGAGATTCGCCGAAAGCCCGTCCTTTGCGGTCGCCCGGTCCAATTCGGCCGCGACGGGATCGATGTGGTTTGCTTGAACACAGGCAGCCACACACTTTTCACATCCCGTGCACTTTGTGACATCCACCAGGATTCCAATCATCAGACCTGCGCCTCATCGCCGTATAGTGCGGCCGCGATCCTGTCCCCGGCGCCGGGCTTAAGCTGCCAGTGCACCTGGGAAAGGCGGTCGAAGGGAAAGAGCACCATGTGCGCCAGCTTGCTGAAGGGAATGGCAACAAAGAGGGCTTCAGCGCTCAGGATATGAAGAAGCATCATGGTGTTCCATGGAACCGGGCTCCAGGCCGGATGCGAAGCCAGGAAGCCGGTGGCGAATGGAAGAAGGGTCAGCACAAGCAGGCTGTAATCCGCGGGGCGGCTCAGCTCGCGAGAGCGCGGCACCACAATCCGGTAGAAGAGCAGAATGAACAGGCACAGGATCGTGGATAGCGTCAGGCCGTCGGCGGCATTCTGGCCGATGGAGGGCAGTTCTAGCCCGAGAAATCCCTCCCAGAGTACGATGTGACCGCCCAGGAAAAGGGGCACGATGATGGCGCCGGCGTGGAAAATAATCGACACCAGGGTGAGCATCAGCGTTCCCCGGGCCAGGTGGCCGTATGGAAAGGCCCAGCTCAGGCTGTCTGCAAAGACTCTTCGCCAATGCACTCTTCGAAGCGTCCGGCCCTTTGTGGCCAGCATGCGGACCTGGAGGAGGACATGCCGCGCCAGCCCCAGCGCCATGAAAAGAAAGGTGAGGGCGAAGAGAGGGCCCTTTGCAAATGAAAGCATGTCTTCCATCGGGTGTCGCTCCTTTCCCGGGCCGGGACCGTGATCAGATCACTGGGCCAGCGGTCCCATCCCGCGCTCCCGGCGTTGTTTGGCCGAAAGCGATCCTTCAATCTCGATCGCCTGGAGAATGAGGTCATGCATACCCATGACCCGGCAGGGAATCTTGTGGTACTGCACCAGCTCCTTGAGCTGCTTTTTGCAGTTGGCGCACGGCGCGATGACGATGTCCGCTTGTGTGGCGAGTATCTGGTCCGCTTTGACCTTTCCGGCGACGGCCATGCGGAAGTCATGGGTTTCGTCGATAGAGACGAGGCCCCCGCCGCCCCCGCAGCAGTAATTTTCTCTGCCGTTCGGCGTCATTTCCACGAAGTTTCCGACGAAGGATTTCAGTAGCTCCCTGGGCTGCTCCACAAGCCAGCCCGAGCGCGCCAGGTTGCATGGATCGTGGTAGGTCACACGTTCGGTGATGACGTCGGGATCCAGCCGGATCCTGCCTTCCTGGAGGCGCCTGAGCGTGTACTCCATGAAATTCACGACGGGGTAGGTTTCCCGCCCCGAGAAAACGGGAACGAACTCCTTCGCGGATCGGGAGGCGTGTCCGCACTCGCCGAGGAGGATCGAACCGCCTTGCAGGCGGGTGACTTCGGAGACGAGCTGCCGGATGATCCGTTCCAAGTGCCAGTCGCTGTAAAAGAGACCGTAGTTGATCCCGTCGTAGTTGCGGCTGCCGATCGTCCAGCGGTCCCAGTCGCCCGCGGCGTACAGGACGGCGGCGTTGCCCAGGAGAGTATCCGGCTCCATGATGTAGTCGCTGACGGCGCAGAAAAAGACGAAGTCCCTGTCCTTCCGGTCCACTGGAAACTCCACGTGGATGCCGAGGAGGTCTTCCAGCTCCTCCGCAAGAAACCCCAGGGTGTCCAACAGGGCGGCCTTGGGCAGTTTGGAGGTATTCCGGGTTTCACCTTCGAGCTGCTCCCGTACGCTGACCTGGAGGGCCTTGGGGGCGATGCCGGCGAGCGAAAGGGCGTAGCGCCCCAGCCGGGCGATGAGTCCGTGGTCGATTCCCATCGGGCACTCCAGCGTGCAGCGGCGGCAGGCCGTGCAGCGCCAGAAAAGCTCCGCCATTTCATCGACCACGTCGTTTGTGACTTCGAAGGAGCTGTGAAAACGTGACGTCACCCAGCTCTGGATGCTGAAGTAGCGCCGGTAGGTGTCCAGCAGCAGTCCGCTGCGGTAACAGGGGATGTCCCGCCGGTCGCGCGTCACCTGGTAGATGGGACACGTCACGACGCAGCGGCTGCACTTGGTGCTCGACGACGCGTAACTCTCTAAGAGCGCCTGATAGTCGGTGTATTGCAGAATGGCCGCAAATGCCTGCAGAAAGCGCTCGCTCCTGTCCGCGGCAACCGGACGGTCCACGTGAAACATGTACGACGGTTTTTCTTCGGCCTGATCCATCGCCTGGGTGTCGATATTGATCGCCATGGGGTCCCCTCCGCAAACGGACGCTCGTTGCGTCCCGGTGAAAACTGCTGCAAAAGTCGTACCTGTCCCTTCTATTCTTTGAGGGAAGCGGAAGAATTCGACCGTACAAAAGCGGCTGAATAGGTGGCCGAACCAGGTGTCGTGATGTTTTCAGCCGCGGCGTGCGATCGAAAGTTGTGTGCCTTGAGGCCTGCTCCGCACGTGTACTCCAGCGTCGCATGCGTTGCAACGGTTGGTTGCGTTCCGCGTTGCATGCGACGTCCTTTTCTCGAAAGGGGGACCGGAAAGAAAATCTACAGGGACTGTTTCCGGGTACCTGCCCGCGCTAGGCGGCGAAAGGCCTGGGGCCTTCAATGAAATGAAAGCCCATCCGTGTTCCGGTTAGAGCCGCCTTCCCGGGAAAAGGCCGTGCTCAGGCACAGCGCGACGGCCGCCGGCCGCGTCTTGCGGCACGGCCTTTGCTTGTTTCGGAGTGGGAGGGAAACCATGCGATGCGGAATCCCACTTTTGGGAGAACGAGTGGCGCCGCGCTGTACGGCGGCCGATTCCCTGCTTGTCGTTTCTGTCGTGGGCGGGCGGGTGACGGGAAAGACGCGGCTGAGCATCCCTGTCGGCACTCTGATGGATCTTATGGGAATGCTCAAACGCCACCGGATCGATACCTTGGTCTGCGGCGGTCTCAATGAAGATGCCCGTGAAGCTCTCGACGCGGAGGCGGTGGATGTGGTGGACAACGTAGCGTGCTCTGTGCAGGAACTCTATCCCGCCCTGGAACGGGGCGTGCTCCGGTCCGGATACGGGTTGAGCGAGAGCGGCATTAAGAATCACACGTCTCCATCACCCACCAAAAAGCGGAAAGAACCTGGAAGCCTGCGCGCGGTGGATTGCATCCGCTGCGTCGACCGTGTTTGCCTCTCGGGGGAGAACTGCCTGGAGGAGCCGGTCCCCGCCTTTGAAACGGGGACGGGAGAAATCCGGAGGGTGCTGGAGGCGGCGGCGGATGTCAGCCTGGAAAGAGAACGCCGGTTGTGCAGGCTTGCCGAGCTCGTCTATTTTTTTATCGAAATGCAGTACAAAACCGTGGGTCTCGCCTATTGCGTGGATCTCGAAGAGCCGGCGGGGATCCTGGCGGGTATTCTCAGACGATTTTTCGAAGTGGTTCCCGTGTGCTGCAAGATCGGCGGTTCACTCCTTGAGCCGTCGGTCGCCGCCGATGGAGAACGCCTGGTTGCCTGCAACCCCATGGGCCAGGCATGGCTGTTGAACCGGGCGGGGTCTGACATTAACGTTGCGGTGGGCCTTTGCGTTGGCGCGGATATGATCTTTTCCGGCCTCAGCGAAGCTCCGGTCACGACTCTCTTCGTCAAGGACAAAAGCCTGGCCAACAACCCCATCGGGGCCCTCTACTCCGAGTACTACCTCCGGGAGAGCCTGTCTCCGTTCTTTCGGCAGCCCACCGGAGCGAGCCTGAGTATCACGAACAGGAGGGAAGCCTCCGATACGTTGAGCGGACCCCTCGAAAGACGGGGTCCGGAGGAGAGATCATGACAGTGACTTCGATTCATGCCGTAGGGTTTTGCGCGCACTATTCGGAGCAAGGGGAGTGGGCGTTCAGGCGGGCCCTGGAGCTTGCCCGGGGCAGAAACCTCCAGCTCAACATCTTCCATTTTCTGTGCGATCCGTGGGATAAAGACGGGTTCATGGCAGATCGCCTTCAGGATGAGCAAAGACGCCGGAAGATGATTGAAGGTGAAAAAAAGCTGCGTTTGTACTATGACGAGATGCTGGGGGATTACCTGAACGTGGGATTCCGCCTGTGCGAGGACAACGGGTGGAAAGAGCTTCACCGGTGTATCTGCAATCGTGAGTTCCAGGTCCTCTTCCTGCCCTACCCGGATCGCGAGGCCGAGTTCGCAGGCAGGCCTTTGACAGAATTCGCCGCCGCTCTCGCCTGCCCGGCGGCGCTTGTCGGGCCGGCGCGTCCCGACGAGGTCTATCTGAACGCCCCCGCCGCATTCCTCTCGGAGCAGCTCCAGATGGACGACGTCCGATGGCTTCCTTTGGATGCGGGGCGGAGGATACGGGAAAATGCCTGCACGGTGGTGGCACATCCAGCCCATGAGAGGTTAGATTATCAATGAGCACCGGATCAGGACGGGCGCCGGCACGGGTCCCGGAATCCAGCAATGCATCCCCCGCGGCCTCTTTGAGGAGGCGGTGCTATTGGCAAGCGAGGGAGAGGGTGGACGAAAAGCTCACGCAAATTATTTTCAACAGCATCAGCGACGGTGTCTTCACCGTGGACAAGGAGTGCATCATCACTTCTTTCAACAGCTCGGCCGAGCGGATCACAGGATTCTCAGCCGGCGAAGCCGTAGGAAAACACTGCTTCGAGATCTTCCGTACCGAAGTGTGCCACAAGCGATGTGCGCTGAGGGAGACTCTGGACAGCAACGACCCGGTGGAGAATGCCCGCGTGACCATCATCACGCAGAACGGCCAGGAGGTCCCCATCGCCGTGACGACGACCATCTTGAGGAACGACGAAGGGGGAATCATCGGGGCGGTGGAATTCTTCCGGGACCAGAGCGAGGTGGAGCAGCTGCGGCACGCTCTTCAGGAGGCGAGGTCACTGGAAGGAAT
>JARRNO010000051.1:0-1111 GCA_037384885.1 Acidobacteriota bacterium | reverse complement strand
GCGGCAAATCATGCAGAAGCTTCCGAGCATTGCGGATTCCGAGTGCAACGTTCTCATTCAGGGACCGAGCGGCTCAGGCAAGGAGCTCTTCGCGCTCATGATCCATAACCTGAGTCCAAGGCGGTACGGACCGTACATCAGGATCAACTGCGCGGCGCTCCCGGCCACTCTCCTGGAATCGGAGCTGTTCGGCTATGTGAAAGGCGCCTTCACGGACGCCAAAAAAGACAAGCCGGGCCGGTTTTATCTCGCCAACGGGGGTACTCTGCTGCTGGACGAAATCAGCGAAATGGACGTTTCCCTGCAGGTGAAGCTCCTGCGGGTGCTGAACGACGGCGAGTATCAACCACTCGGGGCCCTAAAACCTCTGCATACGGACGCCCGGATCATTGCCGCAACGAATGCCGATCTCAAGGCGGCTATCCAGGAAAAGCGGTTCAGGGAAGACCTTCTCTATCGCATCAATGTGGTGACCATCGACCTGCCGCCTCTTCGGGATCGCGTGGAGGACCTGCCTCTTCTTCTGGAACATTTCATGCGAAAGCTGAGCCGGAAGTTCCGAAAGCCGATCGACAAGGTTTCCCCCGACGTGATCGCTCTCCTCAGGAAATACCCATTCCCCGGCAACGTGAGGGAACTGGAAAACATCATCGAGCACGCCTTCGTCATGTGCCAGGATGAAGAAATCCGGAGGGAGCACCTTCCCGACGAGGTCCTTGCCGTTTGTTCGGCCGACGTCCAGCCGGCCCTGTCCAAGGCCAGCGAGAAGGACTTGATTCTTGACGCCCTGCGTCGTAGCGGCGGCAACCGGGCGCGCGCCGCCAGGGAGCTGGGTGTACACCGGTCCACGCTCTGGCGAAAGCTCAAGACCTTGGGCCTAGAGCACTAGGACCGGCGCAGCGGCTCTCACTTGCCAAAGGCCGAAGCCCGCCATATCCACGCTGTGGGAGCGGCTTCCAGCCGCGATTTCCCACAGCGGGCATCATTCAAATCGTTTGCTGCCGTCCACCGTCCTCCCGCGTCCGTCGGGCCGATAGACCCCAACGCAAAGGACAAAGCCCGCATCGGACTGCCGGCGTGTTTCCTTCGGCCTCTCCCTTCTCCCCTTTTC
>JARRNO010000050.1:0-12134 GCA_037384885.1 Acidobacteriota bacterium | reverse complement strand
GGAATAGGCTCTTACCCCCCGCTTCCCGTCAGCACCATGGTGAGCTTGTTGGGAACGCTGTGTCCTTCCATCTTCATGGTGCTGTCGGATTCCATCTTGACCATACCCGTAACGGGAACGGTCTTACAGGTCCAAACCTTGGTGACGGCTTCCATGGCATGAGGCTTGGTGGCGGAAACCTTGACTTTCACCCAGTGGCAGGGGTAAGACTTGCCGCCGACCGTGAGGGACTCGTCTCCCTCGCCCAGCTTCGTCACCTTGGCGTTGGTCATACCCTCCGTGTAAGGCTGGTAGGTCTTGTCGAGCTGGATCTTCACCGTCTGGGGCGGCATGGCCCGTCCCATCATGGTCGTTTCCACGCGCATGGTGACAGACGTCGCGTCCTTCGCCACAATCGTCTGTTTCGTCTTCATTTCCATGGTGCGGCCCATGATCTGGTTGTGGGTGCTGTACTCGACCCACTGTCCGACCTTGGCGTTCTTGAGCGCATTTCCCTGCGGCTCGGAGGCCATCCGCGCCAATCCCGGCAAAAGCAGGAGCGTCGCAGCTCCCGCCACTAACCACTTCATCTTCTTCATCAACCACCCCCCTTTCAACGGCGGCCGCTGTCCGCTCCCCACAGGGATCCGGCGGGCCGTCGTCAACGCCCAAAGCAGCTTCCTGTTAAGAACAGTTTAGTGACGCACCCCGCCTGCTGCAAGCGGCCTTTCATGGGGGCTTGACAGGAGGCGGCATAGGATATATCGTCATATCGTCATGTGACGATCCATTGGGGGCGGGGCATTCCAGATGAAGATGAAAATGGCTCGAAGAACTCCACCCGGACACACTCCGCCCCGGAAAGCGGTGCCGTCCTTTTCTAAGGAGAACAACCATGTCTGACAGCAGCATCAAGAAAACCTCGGCCTCGGCTGCGGAAATCCCATCGCGTTGGCCTCGCTCCAGCCGGGCGAGACCGTCGTGGATCGTGGTTCGGGCGCCGGCTTCGACTGCTTTCTGGCCGCCAACAGGGTCGGACGGGAGGGAAAGGTCATCGGGGTGGACATGACGCATGCCATGCTTGAGAAGGCGAGACAAAACGCCGAGAAAGGCGGATACAAGAACGTTGAGTTCCGCCTCGGAGAGATTGAACACCTCCCGGTCGCCGACAATACCGCCGATATCGTGATTTCCAACTGCGTCATCAACCTGTCCACGGACAAGCCCCGCGTCTTCGCCGAAGCCCTGCGGATTTTAAAGCCATCGGGGCGGCTGATGGTTTCAGACCTCGTCTTGAAGGGACCGCTTCCCGAAAGTGTCCGGCGTTCGGTGGAGGCTTACGCGGGATGTATTTCGGGCGCCATGAAACGGGAAGAATATCTCGCCGCCATCGAGGGAGCCGGCTTCACGAGCGTTGAAATCCTTGCGGAGGCCGTCTACCCGATCGCAAGCAGCCACGCCGACGCGTCGGAAACGGCCGTCCTCACCGACGATTCCATCAGCGAGGAAGACCTGAAGGCGGCGGCCAAGGCTGTTGTCAGCGTCAAGGTCAGGGCGGTCAAGCCCTGATCCGCTCGCCCTCCACGGGGCTCGGTACGGAGGAAGGATCGAACCCCTGCCCCGGATCCTGCACCACGATGAGCATGCCCCGGTCCGGATCGCATTCGACGCAGACGGCGATCCGCTTCTCCGGATCCCCTTGGCAACCGTGAAGCACGGCGTTGGCGAGCGCCTCGGAAACGGACAGCTCGATCTCGTAGGCGTCACCTTCGGCGCAGCCTATTTCCTTCAAGAAGCCCATGATTTGCCGGACGACCGGTTGAATCTCCTCGGTCCGCCCTGCCAGAGTGGTCCTTAACTTCAACTGGAGGGCATCAGGATCGAATTCGCAGACCCCGGGCCCTTTTTCGCTGTCCGCCATTCTCTTCTCCAGCCGCCCGCTTTTTAATGTAGATTCAGGGCGGCGTCCCGTCAATCCGCCCGGTCTCGACGGACTGTCCGGATCGGCGCGGATTCAACCCTGCGCCCCGGATACCTGTCCCGGCGGACGCTGCGAGATTCCCAGATGTTCGAGAACTTCCCGGCCGGGGATTTCTTCCTTTTCGAGCAAGGCATCCGCCACGGCGTCCAACCCCTGGCGGTGCTGCTTCAGGGTCCCCACCGCTCTCGCGTAGGCTTCCTCGACGATGCCGCGCACTTCCATGTCCACTTCACGGGCCGTGGTTTCACTGTACTCCCGCCTCTGCGTCAGTTCCTCGCCCAGGAAGACCTGCTGCCGGCCGCTGCCAAGGGCCACGTGCCCCAGGCTTTCCGCCATACTCCAATCCAGCACCATCTTCCGGGCCAGGCGGGCGGCCTCTTTCAGGTCGTTTTCGGCCCCGCTGGTAGCCGTACCCAGCACGAGTTCCTCGGCGGCCCGGCCGCCCATCATGATGGCCATCCGGTCCAGCATGTACTCGCGCGAATACACGTATCTATCACGCGCCGGAAGCTGCTGAGTCACGCCCATGGCTTTTCCCCGGGGAATGATGGACACCTTGTGAAGCGGATCGGCGTGGGGAAGGAGGGCCGCCACGACCGCATGCCCCCCTTCGTGGTAGGCCAGGAGGCGGCATTCGTCGCGCGTCAGCGCCAGCCCCTCGCGCTGCAGCCCCAGCAGGATCTTGTCTCGGGCCTCCTCGGTGTCTTCGATTTCGAGGACGTCCTTATGTTTCCCGGCCGCAATTAGGGCCGCTTCGTTCAGTAGATTTTCGAGATCGGCCCCACTGAACCCGGGCGTGCTCCGGGCGACTTCAGAAAGGTCGATGCTTTTGTCCAGAGGCTTGCCCCGCGCGTGCACCTTCAATATGGCCTCGCGCGACTCCACTCCCGGAAGCTGGACGATGATGCGGCGGTCGAAACGTCCCGGGCGGAGGAGGGCGGGGTCCAGAATGTCGGGCCGGTTCGTGGCGCCGATGATGATGACTTCGGTCTGCGGTTCAAAGCCGTCCATTTCCGACAAGAGCTGGTTGAGGGTCTGCTCCCTCTCGTCGTGTCCGCCGCCCAGCCCGGCGCCCCGGCGGCGGCCGATGGAATCGAGTTCGTCAATGAAGATGATGGCCGGGGCCGACTTCCGGGCGTCCTGGAAAAGCGCGCGCACACGGGCAGCGCCCACACCCACGAACATCTCCATGAAGTCCGATCCTGTGATGCTGAAGAAGGGCGCCCCGGATTCGCCGGCCGTCGCCCTGGCAAGCAGCGTCTTTCCCGTTCCGGGAGGCCCCACCAGAAGGACGCCCTTTGGGGGCTTGCCGCCCAGGCGGGTGAACCGCTCGGGATTCTTGAGAAACTCGATAATCTCCCGGAGTTCGGCCTTGACGCCCTCCGCGCCCGCCACATCGTCGAAGAGCGTACTCTCTTCGTGCCGCTCATAGAGTTTCGCCCGGCTTTTGCCCATGGAAAAGACCTGATTCCCCTGATTGCCCATGCGTTTCAGGAACATCCAGCCCAGCCACAACAGGAGTAGAAACGGCGCTGTGTAGAGCAGGATTTCCATCCACGAGAAGGTGCTGGTGGGTTCCGTCTCGACATCCACACCCTTTTTCTGAAGCAGACCCATGAGGCTGTCATCACCGAAGGAAGGCAGGTATGTCAGGAAGGTCGTGTAGGTCACGCTCTTATCTTTCAGCTTCACCTTGGCCGGGGTTTTCAGCTTGCCCTCAAGCCGCTGCCCCTTGACAGTCACCGTTGCCACCTGTCCTTGTTTCACTTCGGACCGGAACGTGCTGTAGGGGATCTTTTCCCGTCCACTCAGCGACCCGCTGAGGGATTGGAGCATCCATGGAACGGCGATTATCAGCAGGATCAACCAGAAAAGCAGGCCGCCATAGTGAAGCTTTGAACGCTTTGGCGACCCAGGACCCTTGCCTTCTGTAGGACTCGTTCTGTCTTTCTTTGAAAGCTGCATGAATTCCTCCTTGCACAAGGCCTGGAATCGATCAGACCCAAGGTGGAATGGGGGTGGGGGGCCGGCGGCGGGACCCCTCGACGGGGATCTGCGCCATTTCCCGGTCACCGGATTCCGGAAACCGGGTGACCCTTTCCCGTCCATTGTAACAACATGGGCAAGCAAGGAATTCGTCCCGCAGAACTTCGCTCGACGACAAATGGGGGATTTCACCTCTTGCAGAGGCGCGGAGGTTGATAGACAATCTTACACAAAAGAGTGGTACGATTGCAGATTGAACCGCCGGCTTTCAGTGCCCGGGCGCCGTTCGAAGGCGGTTTTTTTCCGAACCCTTCCATTATTCAGGGAGTGAGGGACATGCCTAAAACCAGAAAGATCACGGTGATTGAAGCGATGGAGCGGGTGGGGCTCCGGGGCGATGGAGCCCTCCTGGTCAGTGCCTGCGCGGCGAACACCGTCGGCCTCGGGCTGCGGCCGAAGGGCGCCCTCTCCTATGAAGAATTCGACCGGCAGGAAGGAGCCGTCACGGTGGACCGCGAAATCATTTTCTACTGTGACTCCCCGGGTGAAAGGGCCTCCATCGGGCGCGCCCAATGCTTCGAGCGTCACGGATACCGGAACGTGAAGGTTCTGGACGGCGGCATCGCCGCGTGGATCGAGGCCGGACTCCCCACGGAAAAAGAGGGCAAGCACTAACGCCTCCCCATTCCCTTCGGGAACATTTTCCTCCCTTTCCGGATCAAACGAGGCAGGGATTTCTGGAGGGTTCCATGCGAACAAAGAACTCCACCGTGCTCCTGGCATGCCTCGTTGCCCTGTTCTGCCTCCTGCCGGTTTCGCCTGCTGCTTCCGAAGTGCTCCCGGCGGGCAAGCTGTTGTCCAGCGTCCCCTGCCGCAGCCGGAAAGGCTTTTCCTTCGCCCTCTACCTGCCGTCCTCCTATCAACCGGGAGCACGTTACCCCGTCGTCTTCTGCTTCGATCCCGCCGGGCGGGGCGACGTGCCGGTAAGGCTGCTTCAGGAAACGGCCGAAACCTACGGCTTCATTCTGGTGGGAAGCAACAATTCCAAAAACGGTCCGTGGCGGGACATCCTGGAGGCGCAGCGGGTTCTGTGGAAAGAGGCGGGGCAGCGGTTCAAGGCGGCGCCGGGAGAATGCTACGCGGTCGGGTTTTCCGGCGGCGCCCGGGCAGCCGTCTACTTTGCCCTGGCCCATGAGAAAAAATTTTCAGGTGTGGTGGCTTGCGGGGCTTTCTATCCCGAGCGCATTCGCTTCCCGAAAAGAACCCGGCTGCAATTCTATTTGCTCGTGGGCAACGAGGATTTCAACTATTTCGAGTTGACGCGTGCAGAAAAGATGCTGGGTGAGCATGGTGCGGGCCACTGGCTCAGCGAATTCCCCGGCCCCCACCGATGGCCTCCCCAGGCTTATTTGGGCGAAGCCTTCGCATTTTTCCGCGCCGAACAGATGCGCCGAGGCGGCCTGCCCACGAACCCGGATTTCCTGGAACGGGATGCGGCGCGGCGCGTTCTAACGGGAAAACGGCTGGCCGCCTCCGGCCTGCTCGTAGCCGCCTGGCGCGAATACAGCCAGGCCGCCGCCTTGTTCAAAGGCACCCGGGCCGGCAGGGAGGCAGCAAAGCACGCCTCAGCCCTGCAGCAAAACCCTGCCGTTTCGGGAAAACTGGCCCTCCTGCCCCGCTTCGAAGAACTCCATCGGGAACTCACACGGGCCGCCGGCCTTCGCGAACAAACACCCGTCCTCAAGGAACTGAACGGCATCCTGAGATCGGGGGAACCGGGCGCGGAGTGGGCGAAGCTCCTGATTCAACTGGCCGTCGTTCAGTACCGGGAACACGCCATGCTGTCCCTGATGCAGAAAAGCTACAAAGAAGCCGCCTACTACTACGAGGCGGCTTTGGCCCTGTCCCCCGGCGACGCCCTTACCCACTACAACGCCGCCTGCGCGTTTGCGCGGCTGGGCGACAAGGAGAAGGCGCTGAATTTTCTGGAAGCTGCGGTCAACGAAGGATTCGACAGGGCGGATCTCATGGAAAAGGATCCCGATCTCGCTTCTCTGAGAGACACTCCCCGTTTCATCCGTCTCATTCAACGAATCCAATCACGGAAGGATTGACGCGTTTCTCCGGTGCGCGCGGACTTTCAGGCGCCCATCCTCGGCAACTCTGAAGGTCTTCCGTAGAAGTAGCCCTGGACGTGTGTGAATCCGATCTCGTGGCAGGCCTCGGCCTCTTCCTTCAGCTCGACACCTTCCGCCACACTGATGATGCCCAGGTCGCGGGCCAGGGTCGTCAAGGTTTCCACGACCTTGTGAAAGCGCGAAGTCTTCTTGTGAATGTTCCGGAGCAGGGCGCGTTCGAACTTGATGAAGTCGGGGGGCACTTCAATCAATTCGAGAAAGCGCGAATGCCCCGAACCGAACCCGTCGTAGGCCATTCTGATTCCCAGATCGTCCAGCGTTTCCCGCAAAGCCCGCATCTGCTTCACCTGGGTGACGCATTGCTCGTGCACCTCCACCACCAGAGGTGTTTTCCCGGCCAGGGAGCGCATTTCAAAAAGGAGGTCGCCCAGGGTGGGGTCGGAAAGTTCCACCGGATGAAGATTGATGAACAGGGAGCCTCCAGCGGCGCGGCGGGAGGCCATGGGGATGCCCTCGCGCCAGAATAGCCGCGTGAGCGATCCCGTCATGCCCGCCCGATCGGCCAGCCTGAAGAGATCTTCCGGATGTTGCGGGAGTCCGGCATAGTCTCCCCTGCCCGTCAGTTCGACTCCTTCCGTGAGTCCGTCTTCCAGCCGGAAGATGGGCTGGACCCGGCTGATGACGGCGCGCTTGCGGACCATGGCGCGAAGCTTCAGCGAGAGGGTTTCCGGATCGGGCGGCAGGCGCGTTCCGGAAAAGATTCCCGTGTCTTCGGCATCCGGAGAACGGTCCGATTCCTCCAGCAAGACCAGCCTGAACAAGGCATCGCCGAAGAAGATGACGTCGCCCGCCGAGAGCATCTTTCGCCCTTCGATCCGCACGCCGTTGACCCAGGTACCGTTGCTGCTGCCAAGGTCGCGCAGGGCGATGCGTCTGCCTTCCAGGTGGAGTTCGGCGTGCCGCCGCGAAACCGCGGAGGATTCGACGCACAGGTGGTTGTCGGGACTCCTGCCGATGAGAAAGGGAGAGGCTTTCACGGCGATCAACCAGGACTGGCCGCCCTCGAGCTGTCCTTCCAGACGCCACGTGCGATTAAAGTTGGAAGTCATCTGATGCTCCTTTCCGTGCTGTTTTGAACTGCCGGATCACGAATGGTCCGCCAGCCCCCTCATCCGCTTCCATTGTTTCCATCGTTCTGCGCCGGTTCGTCCAGGACCGCACGGACCACCCGCGCGAGCGTTTTGATACTGTAAGGCTTGCCGAGAAAATGGCGGCCCGCTCCCTGTCTGAAATCGTTGTCGAGGGTGCTTTCGGAATACCCGGATGTGAAGAGGAAGCGCGTTGACGGCGCGAGCTTGCGGATTTCCTCGGCAAGCTGTAAGCCGCCCAGTCCGGGCATGACCATGTCCGTCACCACCAGGTCGAAGCCGGTCCCGTTTCTGACCCGCCTCAATGCGCTCTCCCCGTCCTTGGCGTGTTCCACGTCGTATCCCAAGGATTGCAGCGCTTCCACAACCACTTCCCGGACCGCCGCCTCGTCTTCCACGACGAGAAGATGTTCGTTGCCGCCGCGTATTTCGGATTGGCCGTTCAGCCCCTTGGACGGCGAACTCTCTGCGCTCACGGGAAAATACAGCTTGAACATCGTCCCCAGACCCGGTTCGCTGTAGGCGGCCACCATGCCGCCGTGCTGTTTCACAATGCCGTACACGGTGGACAACCCCAGTCCTGTGCCGCCGGAAGGTCCCTTGGTGCTGAAGAAGGGTTCGAAAATTTTCGAAAGGGTCTCTTCGTCCATCCCGGCGCCGTCGTCAGTGACTGAAAACAGAGCGTATTCGCCCGCCTTCGCCCACGGATAACTCTCCCCGAAGGTCTCATCTACAAAGGCCTCGGCCGTTTCCAGCACGATGCGGCCGCCCTCCGGCATGGCGTCGCGGGCGTTGATGCAGAGGTTCACGAGGACTTGTTCGAACTGCGTCCGGTCCAGGGACACGGGCTTCAAGGGTTTGGTAGGGATGAATCCCAGCCGGACGTTTTCCGGCAGCAGACGCTGCAGCATGGGCACCATCTCGCGGAGCACTTCATTCAGGTCGAGAACGGCCGGTTTAAGGACCTGGCGCCGCGCGAACGCGAGAAGCTGGCGCGTCAACCCCGACGCCCTTTCGGCGGCCCCCCGGACCAGCTCTAATTCCGGCTGGAGCGGATCGTCATCCTTCAACCTGCCCTGCATCAGTTCCACCGGCCCCTGTATGGCCATGAGGAGGTTGTTGAAATCGTGGGCGATCCCGCCCGCGAGTTGCCCGATCGCTTCCATTTTCTGCGCCTGCCGGAGCTGCTCCTCAACCTCGCGGAGGGCGGACAGATCCATGAAGAAGCCGATCACGGCCGGTGCTCCGTCGATTTCGGTGTTGGCCACTTCGGCGTGAACCGGAAATTCCCCACCGTCCTTTCTCAGGCCCATGATTTCGGTTCCCGCCGCCATCGGCAGGCCCGCTTCCCGGCGGATCAGCCTTTTGGCAATTTCATCGCGGTAGCGGGGGGCGACCCGATCGAGAACAGAGCTCCCCTGGATGTCGTTCAGACTTTCATATCCAAACATCCGCAGCGCGGCGGGATTGGCGTATTGGATCTCTTGCCCCCTGACGATCCAGATGCCCACCGGCGCCCGCTCGATCAACAGCCGGAAGCGCTCCTCGCTTCCGGCAAGGGCCCTTTCCGCCTCTTTCCGCTCGGAGATGTCTCTCACGAAGGAGAAGTTGAATTCGCGGCCGTCAAAGTTAAGATAATTCACCGATACCTCAGCAGGGAAAGAGGTTCCGTCCTTCCTGCGGTGCATCGTCTCGAACGTGAGACTGCCTCGCTTCTTGATATTCTCCCAGAACGTGGGCCAATGTCCCGAGTCGCGCCCGGCGTCCAGATCATGGATGGTGAGGGAAGTCAGTTCTTCCTCCGAATACCCCAGGGTGCGGCTGGCCGCGTGATTCGCATAGAGGATCCGGCCGTCCCGGTCCACCCAGAAGGCCGGATCGGCGGCGTGATCCAGGCTGAACTGGGTCATCCGCAAAGCTTCCTCAGCTTTCTTGCGGTCCGTGACGTCGTGGACGATGGAATGGAGATAGCTCCGGCCCGAAATGGTGAGCGGACCCGAAAATACCTGCACGTCACGCTCCTCGCCCGAAACGAGCCTGTGGCGAAAATAGAAGAACGGCGATTTCTTTTCGAGCGCCCTCCGCATCTCCGCCGAAATGTCTTCACGGGACTGCGTATTGATGTCGTAAATGGTTTTGGACAAGAGAGCTTCCCTATCATATCCGTAAAAGCGGCATGCCGCACCATTGGCGTCCACGATCCTCCCGCTTTCGAAATCCACCAGCAGCTTCACCGCCGCATTTTCCTCGAACATCTGCCGGTAGCGCTTTTCGCTTTCCCGGAGGGCCTCGAAGGCCCGGACCCTTTCCGTCACATCGAGCACATGGGTAACGAAGTACAACGGAGTGTCGTCCGGCTCGCGCACCAGGAAAGCGCTGACCTCTACGTGCACCACTTCGCCGTTTTGGTGAAGGAAGCGCTTCCGAATGGCGGCGGTGTCCTTCCCGCTCTCCAGGAGATCGTCGAAGAACCATCTGCAATTCGGCTCGTCTTCCGGATGAGTGATTTCGGAAAAACTCAGCGCCAGCAATTCTTCTTCTTCATAACCGAGCATCTCGCACAAGGCGTGGTTGACCTCCAGGAAGAGGCCCTCGGTGTCTGCCAGGGCCATGCCGATGGCCGCGTTTTCGAAGGCCGTTCTGAATTTCCTTTCGCTCTCCAAAAGGGCCCGCTGCACCTCGCGCTGCCGGTCCCTCATCGTTTTGGCCTGGAGGGCCTGGCCGACTGCCGGGGCGAGGCGGCCGAGCCGGTCCTTGAGCACGTAGTTCGATGCGCCCAGCTTGATGCACTGAACGGCGACTTCCTCGCCCACCGTGCCCGTGACGACGATGAAGGGGATGTCCAGCCCGCTTTCCTGGAGCAGTTCCAAGGCCCGGGGAGCTCCGAACGAAGGCATAGTGTAATCGGAAAGGATCAGGTCCAACAGCGGATCCAGGGCGGTCCTGAAATCTTTTTCCAGATCCACGCGGGTCCAGTCCGGGGCGTACCCCGCCCGCTCAAGCTCATGGATCATGAGCTGCGCATCACTTTCGCTGTCCTCGACGACCAGGAGGCGGAGGGGGTTCGCCTCGGGCGCCGTTACCGTTTCGCTGCGCATGATTCCACCATCCCGTTCAGCTCCAGGGCACCTGATTGACCAGCAGCCAGTACAATCCCAATTTGCTGACGGCGTCCGTGAAACGGTCGAAATCCACGGGCTTGACAATATAACTGTTGGCCCCCAGTTCGTAGCTGTCCACCAGGTCCCGCTCCTGCCGCGACGAGGTGAGAACGACGATGGGGATGGGGCGGGTCCTTGGGTCCGACTTCACCTCTTTGAGCACTTCTAATCCCGAAACCTTGGGAAGCTTCAGATCGAGAAGGACCACTTTAGGAGGACGGGCCATCTCCCGGCCGGAATAAATGCCGCGGCAAAAGAGGAAATCCAGGGCCTCTTCGCCGTCCCGGATCACGTGGACATGGTTCGACAGGTTGTGGCGCTCGAAGGCGTGCAGAGTGAGTTCTACGTCGCTCGGGTTGTCTTCCACCAGCAAGATTTCAACGAGGCTGTCGCTTTCAACCATGTCATCGTCCTCCGCCGAAGGTGAAATAGAAGACCGCCCCGCGGTCCACTTCCCCCTCGGCCCAGATGCGCCCACCGTGACGGTTCGCAACCCTCTTTGCGATCGCCAGCCCCACACCCGTTCCGGGGAAATCCTCCTGCCGGTGCAGGCGCTGAAAGACGCCGAAAAGCTTATCTTTGTAGCGCATGTCGAACCCGGCGCCGTTGTCTTTCACGAAATAGACCGTTTCCCCGGATTCGCCGTCGCGGCTGCCGATTTCCACCCGGGGTACTTCTCGTTGCCTGCTGAACTTCAACGCGTTGGAAATGAGGTTGGCGATGAGCTGACGGGTCATGGATGGATCAGCCCGGCAGACCGGAAGGGTCCCGATCAGGACATCCGTACCGTTGAGTTCACCGCTCTGGCGGAGCGATTCCAGGATCTCCGAAACGAGTTTATGGATGTTCACGTCCACGGTCCTCAGGTCCTGCCGGCCCAGCCGGGAAAATTCAAGGAGATCGTCGATAAGGCGCCCCATTCTTCCCGTGTTCTTCCGAACCAGTCCCAGGTAATGCTCGGCTTTTTCCGGAAGGCCACTGTTGTACTCGGAAATGAGGATTTTCGAAAACCCGTCGATGGCGCGAAGGGGGGCCCTGAGATCGTGCGAGACAGAGTAGGCGAAAGCCTGCAGCTCATCGTTGGCTCTCTGCAGTTCCTCCGTCCGCTGCCGCACCCTCTTTTCGAGCGTCCGGTTTAATTCCTGCACGCGGGCTTCCGCTTCCTTTTGCTCGGTAATGTCAGCGTGGAGCTTCAGCGTGCCGATCACCCGGCCTTCGGGATCGCGTAATTGGGTTGTCCAAAGCCTGAATGAAACGAGCAGGCCGTCTTTCCGGATTCGGCGAACTTCAAGTCCCTCCCGGGTCTGATCCCGCAATTCGGCGTCCACCATCGCCCGGAAGCGGGGTTCGTCCCCCGGCGGGACGAACGGCGGCATCTTTCCCAGCACCTCCTTCGCCGTCCATCCGAAGAGCCTCTCGCAGGAGGGGTTCCAGAGCATCACCTTGTAATCCCTGTCGAGGGCCACAAGCGCCAGCGGAGACGCGAGAACGAGGGCCCGGAGCATGTCCTCGCGTTCCGGCCCGCTTTCTTCCTCGGGAAGGCCGCCCAGCCGGTACGCCAGGTCGTCCGCCATCGCCCTTAGCACCTGCGGCGCCTCCGGGCCGAATGCGGACCACCCCCGTGATTGGAGCGCGAGAACTTCCAACGGGCCGCCCGAAGGCGCCATTGGCAGCAAAAGAAGCTCATGGGGGGCACCGCTCCCAACGGCCCGTCCTTTCCGTTCCGCCGGATCGGGCTGCG
>JARRNO010000049.1:20706-28784 GCA_037384885.1 Acidobacteriota bacterium | reverse complement strand
CGATGCCCTGGTGAACCTGGAGGCGGACACCGCTTATCAGGTCTGCCGCGCCGATGAGGACGTGGATACGATCCACCGGGGATTCTACAAAATCGTTCAGGAAGAAGTCCGCATCGACCCCGAGCGCTTCTCCTACCTCGTCCATTTTCTTGGGGTCTCGCGCCACCTGGAGCGGATCGCCGACCACGCCACCAATATCGCCGAAGACGTCATCTACCTGATCCAGGGTGAGATCGTCCGCCACCACGCCGAAGAATTCCAGGAGAAGACGCCGGATTAAGCCCATCCGGGCCTCCGCCTGAACGCCCGGTGGGCGCGCCGTGCTAAAATGTCCCGACCCACGCAACCGACGGGAGCCGCGCAATGGCGAAAGAATCCATCCTTCTGGTGGACGACGAGGAAGACATCCTGGCGCTTCTCCGCTACAACCTGGAGAAGGAGGGCTACGGCGTTGAAGCCGTTACGACCGGGGAAGACGGCCTGCAGGCTTGCCGCAGCCGGCCGCCCGGGCTGGTGATTCTCGACCTCATGCTTCCGGGCCTGGACGGTCTGGAAGTATGCCGCCTGCTCAAAAAGGACTCGGTCACGGCTTCCATCCCCATCATCATGCTTACGGCTAAAGGAGAAGAGGCGGACGTGGTGACGGGCCTTGAAATGGGGGCGGACGACTACGTGACCAAACCCTTCAGCCCCCGCGTCCTGCTGGCGAGGGTGCGCAGCGTCCTCCGCCGGCGTGCACAGCCGGAAGCTTCCGAAGAGGCCGTGGTGAACCGCGGAGGAATCTCCATCCACACCGCGCGCCGCGAAGTGAAGGTGGAAGAGACGCCGGTAGAACTCACCGCGACGGAATTCGGCATCCTGCTCATGCTCGCCCGCCGTCCCGGCTGGGTGTTCACCCGGAACCAGATCATCGAATCCGTGCGCGGCGACAACTACCCCGTGACGGACCGGTCGGTTGACGTCCACATGACGGGGCTGCGCAAAAAGCTGGGGGCGGCCGGGGACCTGATCGAAACGGTGCGCGGCGTCGGCTATCGCTTCAGGGAGTGAGATGAAAAAGCGCCGGAGCATCCTGAAAACAGCCTACCCCCCCATTCTGGCCGTGTTCTTCCTGGCGGTGGCCGCCTCGGCTTGGTATGGGATCGTCGTACTCCGGCAGTCGCGGTACGAAGAAGTGGGGGCCATGCTCCGGGGCAGGGCGCGTCTCGCGGCCCTGATTCTGGAGACTCCCTACCGGAGCAGCGACCGGGCCGGAATCCAACAGGCATGCAAACGCATCGGGTCCACCTCGGGCGTGCGGGTCATGGTGATCCGCGCCGACGGAACCGTTGTCGGAGATTCCGGGGGCAATCCCTCGCGGCTAGAGAGCTTTGCCGACCGCCCGGAGGTGGGGGTGGCGCTCTCCGGCAAGGAATCCTACCTCTTGCGGACGGACTTCATGACGGGCAGGAAGGTGTTTTATTTCGCGGCTCCCATCTCCGGAGAGGGGATGGAGACCGGAGTCGTGCGCCTTTCCATCCCGCTCAAAAAGGCGGCTCCCTCCATGTGGCCCTATTATTTTGAAGTCCTCCTGGCCGCCCTGTTCGCCTTCTTTGCGGGGGGCGTCTTCATCTTTTGGGCGCTTCAGCGCGTGGACCGCTCATTCGAACAAGTCGACCGGACGGTGGAGCAGTTCGCGGGCGGCCATTTTGAATTCCGCGCGGCGGTGCCCCCGTCCCAGCCGCTGGCCCATACTTCTGAAAATCTGGATCGCCTTTCCGAAAGAGTCCGCGGCTCTATCCATTCGATCACCCAGGAGAGGGACGACCTGGAGACCGTCCTGGCCAACATGATGGAAGCGGTCATCGTGGTGGATAATGAGGACCGCATCCTCCGCCTGAACCAGGCGGCGTGCAACCTGTTTGGGCTGCAGGCGGGCCGGGCCGTGGGGCGTACCATTCAGGAAGTGGTCAGAAGCACGGACCTCCAGGAGTTTCTCGAGAAGGTCCGGGCTTCCAACGAGGCGCTTACGGGCACCGTCGTGCATTACGAAGACGAACGCCAGCAGTTTCTCCACGCCAACGGGATCATCCTCCGGGACAACGAAGATCGTGCGGTGGCCGCCCTGCTGGTGCTTCATGACATCACCCACCTCAAGCAGCTGGAAAATATGCGCAAGGATTTCGTGGCCAACGTGTCCCACGAACTCAAGACGCCCATTACTTCAATCAAGGGCTTCGTGGAAACCCTGAAAGACGGAGCTGTGCAGGACCCGGAAAAGGCCCAGGCCTTCCTGGATATCGTCGGGCGCCAGGTGGACCGGCTGACCGCCATCATCGACGACCTGCTCAGCCTTTCCCGCATCGAACAGGACGCGGAGAAGCACCAGATCCCCTTATCCGGAACGGAGCTGCGGCCCGTACTGGAAGCCGCGCTGGCGGCCTGCGAACCGCGGGCCTCAACCCGGGGCGTGAAACTCTCCCTTGCCTGCGGCGACGATCTCCAAGCCCTCATGAACGCCACCCTTCTGGAAGAAGCCGTTCTCAATCTGGTGGACAATGCCGTCAAATACAGCGAGGCGGGCGGGGACGTGCAAGTGAATGCCTTTCCCGAGGCAGACTGGATCAAGGTTCAAGTCCGGGACCACGGCGCCGGAATCCCGAAGGAACACCTGCCGCGTCTCTTCGAACGGTTTTACCGGGTGGACAAGGCCAGAAGCAGGAAGATGGGGGGCACCGGACTCGGACTGGCCATCGTGAAGCACATCGTACAAGCCCACCAGGGAGAAATCGCTGTCGAGAGCGAACCCGGGAAGGGAACCACCTTCACGGTTTTCCTTCGGCCCACGTAACCTCCCAATCCTTTCTCTTCCGAACCTGCCGGCACCACGGCGATTCGCCGCGCAAACCAAAAACTAACACTCCCCTGAACATTCCTTAACACGCCTCCCGTAGACTCCACTTGAAGCGGAAGGGCCGCGAGGCGCCCCGAAGCTTTCAGGCGAGGAAGACAGTGAAAAAGGAGGTTTTTATGACATTCAAGGGACTGAAAACGTCCGTACTGGTCTTGTGCGCGGCCGGATTCTTCTTCACGGCCGGCGGTATCCGCGCCGCCGAAAAGACGGTGACCGGCGCCGGCTCCACCTTCGTGTATCCCGTCCTATCCCAGTGGGCTTATGCCTATCACAAGAAGACGGGACTCAAGCTGGCCTACCAGTCCATCGGCTCGGGCGGCGGCATCGCCCAGATCAAAGCCAGGACCGTCGACTTCGGCGCGTCGGACGCTCCCATGAAGAAACCTGAACTCGACAAGCTCGGCCTCATGCAGTGGCCGGTCATCATGGGCGGCGTGGTTCCCGTCGTGCACCTGCGCGGCGTCAAGCCCGGCGAAATCAAGCTGACCCCCGCGCTGCTCGCCGACATCTATCTTGGAAAGATCACGAAGTGGAACGATCCGGCCCTCAAGAAGGCCAACCCGGGCGTGGCGTTGCCCGACATGGGCATCACCGTGGTGCATCGCTCCGACGGCTCCGGCACCACCTGGATCTTCACCAACTACCTGGCCAAGGTTTCCAAGACCTGGGCCTCCAAGGTCGGCAACGCCAAGTCCGTGGCCTGGCCCGTCGGCGTGGGCGGCAAGGGCAACGAGGGCGTGGCGTCCTACGTCCAGAGAATCAACGGCGCCGTTGGCTACGTGGAATTTGCCTATGCCCTCCAGAACCACATGACCTACGTGCTCCTGCAAAACCGGGCGGGACGTTTTGTCCAGCCCACCATGCAGTCCTTCATGGCGGCCGCGGCCAACGCCGACTGGAACCATGCCCCCGGCTTCTACATGGTGCTCACCGACCAGCCCGGCGCCAAGAGCTGGCCCATCACCGGAGCGACGGTCATCCTCTTCTACAAGAACCAGATGAATGCCTCCAAGGCGCATGAGATTCTCAACTTCTTCAACTGGTGTTACAAGAGCGGCCAGGGAATGGCCAAGAAACTCGACTATGTTCCGATTCCAGACAACGTGGTCAACTTGATCGAATCGAAATGGAAAGCGGAGATCCGGTCGAACGGGAAGAGCGTCTGGAAGTAAGCGGTCGAGCAGTCCATGACGTCATCGTGTCACCTTCAGCAGTGAACAGCGGGCCGCGCCGGCGCCAACGGCCGGCGGGGCCCGCAACCTCCATCGGACTGGAGGCGGGTATGGCTGGGAACGAAAAGGGAAGGAGACCCTACATGTCACTGAAAGCCATGGTTAAGGGATATGGAAAGAAGGGGCTGATTCTTGCGGCAGCCGCCGCCGTCTTCATGACGGCGGGAACGGCGCTGTTCGCGCAGAGCTCCCCCGAACTCGATCCCCTGCTCAAAATTCTCGTCCAAAACGGCGTCATCACGCAGGCTCAGGCTGAGAAGGTTCAGGAGCAGTACAACGCCAAGAAGGCCGAGAAGAAGCAGCAGGATCAGGAGCAGATCCAGAGCACCGTGAAGCAGGAAGTCCAGAAGACCTCGCCGGTGCCCGGCTGGGTCAGCCGGCTGCACATTGGGTCCACCATGTATCTCTCTTACCAGAACGGCCAGAAGTATGCGGGCGTTCCGGGGCAAACGGAATCCTACAGCCAGATGGCCCTCAAGCGCGGCTACTTCGATGTGAAGTACGACGTGAACGACTGGTTCCAGGCTCGTTTCACCACGGACATCACCCGGGTGGGCGACGGTTCCGTGAACACCCGCATCAAATACCTCTACGGCAAGTTCCACTGGGCGGGCAATGACTTCTTCACCAAGCCGTACATGGAATTCGGACAGGTGCACGTGCCCTACCACGACTTCTGGGAAGCCATCAACGGCTACCGGATGCAGGGCACCATGTTCCTGGAGCGCAACGGGATCTTCAACAGCGCCGACGACGGCGTGGTCTTCGGGTCCGACTTCGGCGGCGAAATGCCTGCCAGCTACAAGAAGAACGTCGACCCCCACTACGCCGGCCGTTACGGGTCCTGGCAGCTCGGCGTCTACGACGGCGGCGGCTACCACGCCGGAGAAAAGAATCAGAACAAGGTGGTGGAAGCCCGGTTCACCCTTCGCCCGCTCCCCGATGTGATCCCGGGCCTGCAGATCGGCGTCCTGGGCATCAGCGGAAAAGGCAACGTGGCCCCCTCGGCCACCGGGTACCTGCCCGACTGGACCGCCGTGGACGGCATGGTTTCCTACGAAAGCGCTCGCTTTACGGCTACCGGAGAATACTACACCGGCAAAGGCAACCAGTCCGGCACGGCGGTGAATCCCGATGGAACGGCCCGCAAGCAGGATGGATATTCTTTCTTCGCCGCCGCCAAGGTGAGCCCGGACAAGAAATTCCGGGTCATCGGCCGCTACGACCGCTTCAACACCAATACTGAAGCGGCCTACTCCGCCCTGCAGGACATTCAGAAGCGGTACATCTTCGGCGTGGCCTACGACATGTTCAAGGGAAACATGTGGCTGCTCGACTACGAGCAGCTCGAACACAGTCTGACCGGAATCCCCAACGAAAAACAGCTCCAGCTCACGCTGCAGGTGAAATTCTAACCGTCCGAAAACCGGCAGCGTCCTTCATGGGCGCCCCATGGCGGGGCGCCCTTTCTTTTTGAAGGGCGGCCCTCTTCAAAGGGGACGCCGGAGGGAATCGAGGACTTCAAAGAAATCCGGAAAAGACTTGCGGACACAGCCGGGGTCGCTTATCTCAGTTCCGGGGGCGAGCAGGCCCATGACGGCGAAGGCCATGGCCATCCGGTGGTCCCCCTTGGGATCCAGCCGCGCGGGGCGGTAAGTGCCGGACGGCTGGATGGAGAGGGTCCCGCCTTCGACCTCCGCGATGCCCCCCAGGGATTTCACGGCTTCTGCGAGCAGGGCCAGCCGGTCGCTTTCCTTATGGCGCAGGTGGCCGATGCGGCGAAAGCGGGAAGGGCTTGGCGCCGCGAGCGCCAGGGCGGCGAGCGCCGGGACGAGATCGGGATGTGCGCCGAGATCCAGGTCAACGCCGCGCTGCACGCTTCCCGATACGGATGCGCCTCCCGGCCTCACCTCCACACGAAGCCCGAAATTCTCGAGGAATTCCAGGATGCGGGCGTCTCCCTGTGCCATGGACCGGCCGATGCCCGGGACGGTGACAGACCCGCCCGTTACGCCCGCCGCCGCGAAGAGAAAGGCGGCCGCAGACGCGTCGGCTTCCACTTTAAAGCGTGTCGTCCGGTACGGGAGTTCGGGGACCCGCCATTCCGAAGGCGCCGGCCTTTCAACCGCCACGCCGAAGAGGGCCATGATGCGCCGGGTCGTTTCAACGTAGGGGGCGGAGACGGGATCGGCGGCGAAAACCGAGAGGGGGCGTCCAAGGAGGGGGGCGGCCAGCAGAAGACCAGACAGGAACTGGCTGGTCACGCGGGAGGGGGCATGGATCGTTACGATTCCAGGGCGCCCTCCCTCAATCTCCACGGGCGCGCGGCCGTCCTGCTTCAGCCAGCGCAAGCGGGCTCCCGCCTGCCGGACGATGTCATCCAGGGCGTCCATGGGACGCCTTCGAAGCTGCTCGCTTCCGTCCAGCCGCCGGATGCCCGGACTGAGGGCGCACAGGGTGGACAGAAACCGGAAGGTGGTGCCAGACGATGCGCAATTTATGGGGTTTGTGGGAACGGACAGGCGGCCGCCTGTGCCGCTGCAGAACCAGGCGGCGTTCGTGACCTCGATCCGGGCGCCCAGCGCTTCCAGGCAGGCGCGGGTGGCCAGCGTGTCGTCGCAGATGGAGGGAGAAAGGATCACCGATCTGCCGGGAGCCAGGGCCGCGCAAAACAAAGCCCTGTGCGTGACGGATTTTGAGGAAGGGACACGCGCGGTTCCCGTGAGAGGACCGCCCGGCGCAACGGTTATGGACCCGGAACGGTTGGATGGCGTCATCCTTTTCATCCCGTATGAACCTGCATGGAGGCGGAGCTATCGCTCTTTTAAGGCCCGCCGCTGTTCCCGGGCCATTTCCTTTTCGCGGAGCTTGTCCCGCTTATCGTATGTCCTGCGTCCTCTGGCGAGGGCCAGTTCGATCTTGAGGCGTCCGTTCTTAAGGTAAACGCGGAGCGGAACGAGCGTGAGCCCCTTCTCTTCCACTTTGCCGATAAGCTTGTGGATTTCCTGCCTGTGCATCAGGAGCTTTCTTCTGCGCAAGGGATCGATGGGGGTCAATGTAAGGTGCGTGTGTTGGGCGTAAGGGGAAATGTGACAGTCGTAAAGCCACAGCTCCCCGTCTTCGATACGGGCGAAAGCGTCCCTGAGCTGAACCTTTCCTGCGCGGAGCGATTTGACTTCGGGGCCCAACAGGACCATTCCCGCTTCGTATCGGTCCACGATGTCATAGTTGTGGAAGGCCTGGCGGTTGCGCGCCAGATCCCGGCTTCCCGCTTCCTTTCCGCTCACTGCTGCGGTCCTTCCCCTCCGGGGGTCTTCTTCGGAAGAGAGCGCATGATGGCGTCCTTAAACGATGCGGGAACATTGACGAGGGGATAGTCTTCGAGGGAATCGACCAGGCGAGCCATGGCCTCGTATTCCGCACGGCAGGATTCGCACTCTTCCAGGTGCTTCCGGATTTGCTCCGCCTCCTCTTCGGAGAAGTCGTTTTCGATAAACCTGGGAAGCAGTTCGAGTACTTTCTGGCAATGCATCGTTGACCCCTTCAACGGCGTTTCGTTCGCGCCCGGCTCTCTAGCGGGCATCCTGAAGCTGCTCCATGAGCATGCGCCGGGCGCGGAATATCCGGTTCTTAACTGTCCCGAGCGGCAGCCCGGTGATTTTGGCGATCTCCTCGTAGGAGCGGAAATTGAAATGCCGGAGGATGATCAGTTCCCGGTAAGCCGGCGGCAGCGACTTGACACAGGCCACGATTTCGCGCCTGAGCCGCTTGCGCTGCAGCGACTCCTGGGGGGAGGGACTCTGGCTTTCCAAAGGGATTTCGTGTACGTCGTTCCCGTCGGCCCGTGTCTGGATCGGCGTGGTGTCCGGGCGCTGGCGCCTCATGTGGTCGATCGTATGGTTGCTGGCGATCTTGTAGATCCAGGTGGAGAATTTGTACTGTCTGTCGTATTT
>JARRNO010000049.1:0-20674 GCA_037384885.1 Acidobacteriota bacterium | reverse complement strand
AACTCTTCAGAAACACTTCCTGCGTGAGTTCCAGAGCTTCGTCGTACTGGTGAACCATGTGGTAGATATAGTTCACCAGGCCCTTCTGATAGCGCTCCACAATGAGGGAAAAGGCGTCGTTATCCCCCGTGAGAACCTTATCCACGACCTCGCTGTCCGTCAGAATTTTTTCCTGGCCCATCCAGGCTGCTCCTTCATCCATCCTGAGGAATTCAAATGGGTCTCACGGCCCGGAGCGTTGCGGACCCTGACCATAAATTGTAGCACAGCGGCTTCTGTCCACGGGGGTGGGGGAGCATGACATTTGTTAAACTGAACAATCCTGCGGGAGATGACATGAAGGATCGTTTTCAACTCGTTGCCCCCTTCAAACCCACCGGCGATCAGCCGGAAGCGATCGAAACCCTCGTGAAGCGCCTGGAAGAGGGGAATCGGCACAACGTGCTGCTGGGCGTGACGGGTTCCGGCAAAACCTACACCATGGCGGCTGTGGCCGAGCGGCTTAACCGCCCCACGCTTGTCATCGCCCATAATAAAACCCTGGCCGCCCAGCTCTTCACCGAATTCAGGCAATTTTTCCCCAACAACGCCGTGGAGTATTTTGTCTCCTATTATGACTATTACCAGCCCGAAGCGTATGTCCCGGCTTCCGACACCTACATCGAGAAGGAATCGACGGTCAACGAGGAAATCGACCGGCTCCGCCTGTCGGCCACCAAAAGCCTGATGGAGCGCCGGGACGTGCTCATCGTGGCGTCGGTGTCCTGCATTTACGGCCTGGGCGCGCCGGAGGCCTATTATGGGATGACGGTCCCTCTCGCGGTCGGGGAGGTTCTGGACCGCCAGAAGCTGTTGAGGCGCCTCGTGGATGTTCTGTACACGCGTACGCCCAGCGTCCTGGAGAGGGGGCGGTTCCGCGCGAGGGGGGACGTGGTGGAGATCTATCCCTCCTACGAGGAACAGATCTACCGTGTGGAATTCTTCGACGATGAAATCGAGCGGATCCTGAAGATCGATCCCCTTACCGGGGAAATCCAGGAAGAGCTGGAAAAGCTTACCATTTACCCGAGAACCCACTACGCCACTCCGAGAGAGCAGGTCCTGGCCGCTGTAGACTCCATCAAGGAAGAGCTGAAAATCCGGCTCGCCGAACTGGAGTCCCAGGGGCGCCTTCTGGAAGCGCAGCGGCTCGCCCAGCGCTGCCGGTTCGACATCGAGATGCTGCTTGAAATCGGCTTTTGCAACGGAATCGAAAATTACAGCCGCCACTTCACGGGGCGGGCTCCGGGGGAGCCTCCGCCCACCCTCATGGAATACCTGCCCACAGACGCCGTTGTGTTTCTGGACGAATCGCACATGACCGTCCCACAGCTGAAGGCCATGTTCCGCGGAGACCGTTCCCGGAAGGCGACGCTGGTGGAATATGGATTCAGACTGCCCTCCGCGCTGGACAACCGGCCGCTGAAATTCGAAGAATTTATGGACATCACGCCTCAAATCGTCTATGTGTCCGCTACGCCGGGCCCGTTTGAACGGGAAGCCTCGGGCGGGATTTCAGCGGAGCAGGTGGTGCGGCCTACGGGGCTGATGGACCCGGGCGTGGACATCCGGCCCGCGACGGGGCAGGTTGAGGATCTTTACCGGGAATGCCGCGAGGTGACCGCCTCTGGAGAGCGGGTCCTGGTGACGACCTTGACCAAGAAAATGGCAGAGGAACTGACGCAGTATTTCAAGGAGCTGGGACTGAACGTGGTCGGGGTCAATCTTCTGCGCGAGGGGCTGGACCTGCCGGAGGTGAGCTGGTCGCGGTCCTGGATGCAGACAAGGAAGGGTTTCTGCGCAGCCGGGACGCCCTGATTCAGACCATGGGACGGGCGGCGCGCAACGTCCACGGCAAAGCCATTCTCTATGCGGACCGGGAAACCCAGGCCATGCGGTTGGCGGTCGAGGAGACCAACCGGCGCCGGGAGAAGCAGGCGGCCTACAACGAGGAAAACGGCATCACGCCTCAGAGTATCGTTAAAAGCATCGACACAGTGCTGTCCAGTGTTTTCGAGCAGGACTATTACGGGGTGCCTGAAGTGGCGGAGGAAGCATCTCCCTACGCCGGCCCCGAAGAGCTTGCGGAGGAGATCGGCCGGCTTGAGCGTGAGATGCGCCAAGCCGCAGAGGAGCTGAACTTCGAAGAAGCAGCCGCCCTGAGGGATCGGATCAAACTCTTGCGGGAACAGTTGGTGAAATCATGAATGCCGCGGCAGCCTCACCGGGAGAGCGCTTGCACGCCCTCCCGGCGCGGCCGGCCGCTGGGATCAGGACACTTTCTTCATCAGCTTTTCGGCCCGGGCCTTGATGGAGGGATACTCGGCCGCCCATCTGGGGTCGGGCTGGTGGTCAAGGATGGCCTTCAGCTGTTCCCGGGCCTTGGCGTCCATGTGCTCGTCTTCATAGGTCACGGCCAGGTAATACCGGGAAAGATCGTTGGCCGGGCAGCCCTTCACCGCCTTTTCCAAATACTCGATGGATTTCTTGTTGCTTCCCCCTTTGAACCAGGGAAGCTTGTAATACATGCGCCCGAGAAGTCTGTCCGGGCCGTAGCATTCTACGGTCGGGTCGAGCTTGAGGCAGGTGTTCATTTCCTGCTTGATGTCGGGCACAAGGCTGAGCGATTTGAAGATGCCTTTGGCTTCGCCGTAAACTCCGTAGAGCACACCCAGCCAATAATGCCCTTCGACGCCGTCCGGTTTCAGGGCCTCCGCGGCCTTTGCGCGGTCGATCCCGTCCTGGAAAATCGCCATCTTCTCCTTGTCCCGGGCGTTGCTCCGCGTGTATTCCCCATAGAAGTAGCAGGCCTTGGCGCCTTTCCAGAACGCGTCGTAAGACTTGGGATTTTCCTCGGATGCCTTCTTGAAAAGCTCCATGGCGTTCTTGGCTTGCGCGGGATCGGCTCTCTGAGCATAAGCCTGCTCCGCCTGCGCCAGGGCGCTTTCGGGGGCGGCCTGCTTCTGGGCCGGAATGGAAAGGGTGAGCACTGCACACGATAACGCTGCGGCCGTGAATGCGGCAATTCTCATCTTCGACCCTCCTCCTGTTCTGGTTCACTTTACCATGGGAAGGAGGCCGGCCGCACGGGGACGGGACGCCTCTGTTGCCAAGAAAGGCCGAGGGAACGTATACTGAATACATACCGGTCTCGAAATGAGGCTAGCGAGGCCTTCAGCGGCAGGCGGAAGTCGGCCGCCGCAGGAGGATTGAATTGGCAGAACAGGCATACCGTTGTCCCGGGTGCGGCCGGACTTTCAGCGTCCCCGCCGAACGTGTTCCAGTGGGTGGGGCCCGGGGCCGTTGCGTGGGCTGCGGCTGCCGCCTGACGATTTTTCCCGATGGAACGGCCAGGCCGGCAGAGTCGGGTCCGGAAGACAATTCGCCGCCTGTTTCTTCCGCGGCGGCATCTCCAGGGATGGATCCTTCCACCCCGCTTTCTGCGGAGGAACCCGCCGTTCCTGCGACGGCGGAACAGGTTTTGCACGATGAGGTCCCACCGCCGCCTGCCCCGGAGTCCCCTCTGCCCGAAACCACCTGGGAACTCCGGTCACAGAATCCCGAGTCGCAGATTCTATTGAGACCTTACACGCTTCCCGAAATCCGCCAGCTTGTTCTCGAGGACCGGCTCACGGAAGACGATCTCGCGCGCATCCAGGGCGGGGACTGGCAGCCCCTGCGCGCCTATCCGGCGCTGATGGCCGCCTTCGCCAGTAAGCGGGAGCTGGAAAAGCAGCGCCACGGCGACGAAGAGCGCTGCGCGAATCACCCGCAGAGCGCGCCCCGTTGGAAATGCCCCAAATGTCAGGATTACCTTTGCCGGGAATGCGTCATCAACCGGCCCCTGATCGAAGGCGGTGCGCCACACTACATCTGCAAACGCTGCGAGTCCAGCCTGACCACCCTGGCCTCGGCCAGGGGCTTGAAGAAGATTGCCGGGTTTCTGAAGGGAAAACGGCGCTGACCGCAATATAGATTTCCAAGAGCAGAAAAGGGGCCCCTTGGGGCCCCTTTCAGCATTCGGATGGAAATCCAGCGGCGGGTTATTTAAGCTCCATCCAGAAGTTGATCCCCGTGTAGTTCTTGACGTTGAAGCGTTTTTCCGTGATGACCTTCGGTTTGGCCTTCGCGCTTCCCCTCCCGCTGACGGCCACCACGGGGTATCCCCCCGCCATGACGGGCGGCGAGGAAGGCCCACCTCCCAGGTTCAGCACGCTGGTTGTCGCCTGGCATTTACTCACATCCAGGTCGATTTCCAGAAGGTAGGATGTTCCGGCGCAGTCGGAGGTGTTCGGATCGTACACGGTGAAAAGGATGACAACCGGCTGGTTCGGCCCGTCCGGGATCAGCATGGATGGCGAACCCATGATCTGGGCGCTGGCGTGGAGGGTCTCTCCGGTACTGGGATCCACGACGAAATCCTGGATGGGCTCCTGGAAGCAGAACGGCGTGGTCGCCGGGCTTGCGTCCGGAGTCTTCGCCACCACGTAGATGGTAGGGGTGACCGAGGGATTAGTTCCTGTGACGGCGGGGCTCGTCTCGTAAAAGTTGCCGCTGGCGAACGCGTAAATGTCCTTGCCCGAGTAATAGCCGACGGCCGGCGAGAAGTAGATGGGCTGGTTCGAGGGCAGCGTGATGCCGGTCGAAGAGACATTGCCTGGGGCGGTAATGAACCAGAGCCGGCCGTTGGTGTCGCCGACTACACCCAGATTCTGTAAGTTGTTGGGCAGGTATCGAGAGCTCGTCGTGTTGAAGAGAACGCCGTTGGTGTAAGCCTCGTTCTTAAGGGGAGAGGTGCTGTCCGGCGTCAGGGCCTTACTGCTTTGGAGAACGCCCGTGTTGAGATTCAGCTTGTACAGGTAAGGCGTACTGCTCCCGTTTTCACCCGATCCGAAGATGCAGGTCCAGTCCGTGGTGGAGTCGGCGCCCATGGCGGGAACGCTGAAGGCGTCGCCCAGCGCCCCAAGAGAGCTCGCGTCGTTGGACCAGACGACTTTGGTCTGATTGCTGGTGTCGTAGTTCGGGTCGGCCGGGAAGTCCTTGGTGCTTCCGTCTGGGAGCGTGACGCCGGTTCTCCCCGGATAGGTATGGGTCACGTCCAGGGCGGCGACCGTATCACCCCCCTTGCCTTCTGTGAGGAGCATGATGGTGTGGTATCCCTCGCTCATGCCCGATACCTGGTTCTTGGCGAAATAGACATCGCCGAAGCGCGGGGAGTTGGCCACGCCGTACACGTGGTCGGCCAAAGTGGGCGATTCCCCCGTCACGTCCTTGCCGTTGGTGGCCGAGTAGTTGTCATAGAGCTCGACCTGGTGGGAGAGCTGATCGGGCGGCATGACGGCGAAGACCTCGTAGCCGTCGGCCACGTCGAAAAAGTGGAGCATGCCGTCGGAGGATCCAACAGCGACAAGCGGGTGCCTCGAGGCATAATCCGACTCGAAGGCGCCGTGGCTCGGAAGTCCCGCACCGCCCTTCCAGAGCTCTGGAGCCGAAACGACTGCAGGAGTGGAGTTGATGATGGGGCCGAGGATCCAGGCGCGTTTGGTGTCCGTCTGGGTTCCGTCGAAGCCCCGCAGGTAATCCAGCGCCTGAGGGGTCAAAGACGCGGCTTGGGGGACCTTCTGCTGAACCTGGTTGAGGGATTCGGAAGTCAGATCCACGAGATTGCCGTTGGAATCCCAGGTGTAGATGTGCCGGGGATCGTTGACCAGGTCTCTATTTTCGAGCTTCTGGCCCGCATCCCAGTCCAGGTAAGGGTTCAGAGGGTTGGTGATGTCGTAAGAGTAAAGGTGCCCCTTCCAGCCGGGATAGTCTGCGCTCGTAATGTAGACGATGGCGTTGCCGGAACTGATGGCCGAGCTTCCCACGGGTGATCCCGTGGAGTAGTCGCCGGCCGCCGCCCCGGCGACGATACTCGTGAAGGCGTCCCGGATAGCATCCGCGGTCGTGGCAAAGTAGGCATAGTCTCCATGCGTGGTGTCGTAATGAGACGTATCTCCGGAAGCTGTCGGCAAATAGGGATCGGCGCTCGTGTTGAAGCCTGCATCGCCGTCAGGGCTGGAGGCGTCCGTACGACCCATGTAGGCGGTATAATTCAGTTCGCATCGCCCCACTTCATTGCTGACGCCGATCGTCCAGGTGCGGATATCCTTCAGGCCGTTGCCGTTCACCCCCAGCCAGAGTTGTTCGGAAATACCTGCCGGATAGGCCGTGTAGTTGCTCGGACAACTCCCCCATTCACTGTTGGAAGGATTGCAGTTGTTGGATTGGCCGTCTGTAACCAGGATCACGCCGTAGGCGCGTCCGCAGTCTCTTTTTGTATCGGCGGGATAGGTATTATTCACCAGAGAGGTCTGGGCGGTTTCGAGCGCCGCGCGCGTGGGGGTGCTGCCTCCAACATTGGTGCCGCCTTGTGAAACGAGCCGCATGTAGGATTCGATGGAACTGACGCTGGCGGCCTGCTGGTTGTCGTTCGGATTGACGGTGACCAGGACACGCTGGGTGCTGCAGTATCCAGAGAATACGGTCAGCCCCCAGTTCACGAAGCCTGAAGTCTTGCCTACAATATCCTGCGGAGGGACGGTTTTGAGCCCCGGAGCCTGATCTGCCGGAAAGGGGGGACCTGGGTCGCGGTTGGTACACTTGGAGTACTCCCAAACATAGGCCCAGCCGTTGTATCCGAGGTACGTATATCCGCTGTATGCGGGCCAAGTCGAAGGAGGATCGAATTCAGTCAAAGTCACGGAGTTTCCGAGGACATTCTTCTGAATCGCGATCCGGCTCGGTTTGTTTCCGCCGTATAGATAATAGCGGTAACGATAGCTTCGATGGCCGCACCACTCGGCTTGAGTGTACCAGGACGGTCCCTGTCCCGTGGAGTCGGCGCCGACATAGTTTCCAGAGGTGTCCCACGCCATGGATCCGCTTACATCCAATACGATCATGATATTGGGATGCAGCATCTGCTGGCTGACCTGCCTCAGGGGGTCCCAACCCTGCTGTGCGCGAATCGCCAACCCGGCTGCGCCGAGCGCGAAGAGCGACAGCCCTAAAATAAGATGTCTGAGTTTCGTGATCAGTGATGTCCTGATCATGGCAACCTCCTAGAGGCGGTCTTATGAAGAACCGGTCCCGCCCTGGTTCAGGCCGATCTGGGAAGGCGGCGGGACCTTGAGTCCATAGTTGAACTGCTCGGACAGGATGCGGGTATAGAGCACCCGTCCATTGGTATCGATGACGGCCCCCAGGCTGATCAGGTTCACGACGCCGTCGTGATCGATCTGATAGTCAGTGCCGTCTGTGGAAGCATAGTCGTTGGTGTTGTTGCGCAGATACAGCGTGTAGTAAACGCGTTCGCTGCCCTGGGGGACGAATCCCTGCGGGGAAACTTGGTAAAGCGGCGTGCCGGCGGTTCCCTGATCGAGAAGAACCGTCCCCAGCCTGTCGATCCCGGACAGATCCGACAAGCTCTGCGGTTCTTGGTTGTGCTGGTTGACATTGGCGAGCGCCACGTTCAGCGATCCGGCCGCGAGGTAATTGGTCACGATCTGCTCTCCCTGGTGGAGTCCCGCCTGCGCGGCATAGAAGGCCTCCTGAGACAGCATGTCGTTGCTGGAAAGCTTGTCCTCGATATTCATGAAAAGCGCGGCGGCCACGCCCACAAGGGTGAGCACCAGAATCACCAGGATGGCGATAATGATTGCGGACCCCTGTTCTTTCTCTCGAGTCAAGGTCATGGTCAGCTCCCGAGCATCCGGTTGCGCAACAGGATTGTTGCGGTCAGCCGGTAATGGTAAAACTTGTCTTTGTTCCCCGCCGGGTGGTCTTCCGCGGCCGGCCTGACATACTTGTCCCGGCCGAGGATCGTGGGGGGAAGCGAACGCGGGGACCGCGCCACAATGGTAATGCGCAGCCCGATGACTTGGGTGATATCGGGTGGGCTGTTGCCGGGAGGGTTCGGCTGGGTTGGAATTTCGTTGGGGGTGGTCAGGGTGTGGCCTGCGTCGTTCTCGATGGTGCCGTCGTTGTAGAGATAGGCGATCTGGAAATCCTCTACGTTGTCGAGGAGAGTCGTCCACCCTGTTCCGGCCGTTGCGGGATCGAAGAGGCCCCGCTTTTGCTGGAGCTTATGGTCGTATACACGGAACGTGACGTAGTGTACGCCCGCCCCGATCGAGAGCGGTTTGTTCAATGTGTCGGGCCCCCCCGGCGGGTTCACGGCGTTGGATTCGCCGGGGGTGTTGGTCACGTGGATGATGTCCCCGTTGGTGTCGGAACATGTGCTCTGCTGGTAGCCCGTGATCATGTAGTAGGTCCAGTTGCCCGTGCTGTCCATGAGGGTGAGCACATCGCTGTTGCAGTTGCAGGGCACCGCGCCGGCGCACTTGGACCAGCAGTCGCCGGTCATGTTCATGAACATTTCCATGTTCAGCGCGTTGTCCGGGCAGCCGGCGGTGTAGTTGAAATAGAGGTTGGAGGCGTCCGGTGCGGGCTGACTCGAAGGATTCCATGTGTTGATGCTGATGCTGCCCGCGTTCACGGCGTGGGCCATGGTGATGATGTCGGTGCCCAGGTCGCCGAATGTTGACGAGGTAAACTGCGTCTGCGGATAGGTCGCGGTGTCGGTCAAAGTGACCGTGCCGTTGCCCGGTTCGTTGCCCGTCAGGTTGTTGAAAGACGCCTGGATGTTGGTCCCAAGAGAGAAATTTTGGTAATACATCACCAGCGCGTTGGGGTTGTTGGCTTGGGCGTTGAGGTCCGCGGCCGTTCTCACATAATAAGAAAGGTAGTCTATGGCCCGCCGGGCGGTTTGCCTTGGAGAGACGAAGAGCTCCTGGCGCTGGGCGAAAGCCTTCATTGAGAATAGCAGCGCGAAGGCGATGAGCAGGACGATGACGAGGATCGTGATGGAAATCAGCGCCTCGATCAGCGTGAATCCGGCTTGTTCTCTCGCGGGGCGATCAGAACTGTGCGACATAGTCCACCACCTTGCCTTTCAATGCCGGAGAACGGTAATACGTGTGAGCGAACGACGGGGGATTGGCGGGATCGTTGGCGCGAGCCGTGACCGTCACAACGAGTTGCCCGAGGGAGATTCCGGTGCCGCTCTTGACCGTGATGGAAATGTCGTAGGGGGGCTTCCGGTTGTTGATGACGTCCGCTTCGTTGGGCGTCCAGAAATTATTGTTCCAGTTCTGCAGGGCGTAGGATGTCAAATCAAAAGTGGTTCCCGCAGCCAGGGGGAACGAAACGCCCGTGTTGGCCGGCACCGCTCCACCGCTCGAGGAAATGTGCTGAAGGTACATGAGATTCTCCATGACCTGCTGGCAGCGGTAGGTCAGGTCGGTTCGAGTTCCCGAGGCCATGTTCTCCAGGTAGGACATGGAAAACATCTGGAGAACGCCGACCGTGAGGAGGAGAAGGATCAACATGGCAACCAGCACTTCCACGAGGCTCGTTCCGTGTTCGCGCCTGCTCTCCGGACAGTTCTTTTGGTTTTCTGGCTCCATCGGCATGACTGTTCGCTCCTACCAGTTACTTTCCGAGACTTGGGTGTGCCAGATGGGGTAGATGCTGATGGTGTAAACCTTTCTGGGCCTGAGATCGCCCTGTACCATGTCCGCGTGTGTGACGTTGAGCGTTTCAACCTGGCTCAGCTCCGCGCCTGTGGTTGGGTTGAGCGCCAGGCCGCGGACAGAGCATTCAAGGCAGGGCATGCCGTTCACCACCGGCCAGTTGCACTGGACACCGCTTACGCTGCTCGTAGAAAGACTGATGTCTTCAGGAAGGATGTAAGTCGCGAGAACCGGCGTGCCGGCCGTGCTTCCGACGATCTGGATGCGGCGGTTGTTGATGTCGATCCGGACGAATGCAGGTTGGTTGGTTGCGGTTGTCTGGGTGTAAACCCGCTGAAGAATGCCGCGAATATCCTCCGCGGCCGCCTGGAGCCTCTGTCTTTTAAGCGCCTTGCTGATCACGATCGTTCCAATAACGGCGATCATGCCGACAATAGCCAAGACGATCAGCATTTCAATGAGAGTGAAGCCCCGGTCGCGTCCGCCGCCAACGGGGCCGCACCGTCTACCCACCTGATTCATTGCCATTCAAGCCTCCGCGTAACAACTCAAAGCAAGCAGGATGCCAGCCCGCTATCTCCTGGAAAGAGGGCCTTTCAGTCTTTAGCCCTCGAATTGACGGACGCGATATGTTACCTATCGTAACATGCCGGCGGCTCGCAAAAGCAGCACGAGGTGATTGAGGAAGCGCCCCAACCGCGGGTCCCGGTGGTCTTTCCCATACAGACTGCGCCGTTGCGAGAAAAAAAGCAAGAATCACAGGGCCTATCGGGCCCGCAAAGAGAATCGCCGCTCGAGATCGAGGAGGTAAATCTTGACGTCGATCCGGCCTCCGTAACCCCCGATACCGCCCGAAGCGACAACCCGGTGGCAGGGGACAAGCAGGGCAAGGGGGTTTGCGCCGCAGGCGTTGCCCACCGCGCGGGCGGCCCTGGGGCGGCCCGTGGCGATGCCCACCCCGTTGTAGGTTTCGGTCTCTCCAGAAGGGATTTGGGTGACGGCCGCCCAGACCGCCTGCTGGAAGCGGGTGGGCTCCGGATAGGGATGCCATGGGACCTCGAAGATCCGGCGCCTTCCCGTGAAATACTCGGCGACCTGTCGTGAAAGCGCTTTGAAGAGACGCCGCTCAGTCGGTGTAAAATCCGGCCGGCGCGGACCGGAAAGCCTCCCGTAGTAAAGCTGGCGTATCGAACCGTCCCCGAGACCCGCGGTCATGGCGCCGAGGGGGGTTTCGAAGGCGCCGTAACGAAGAGGATCCTCTCCGGTCATGCGCCGAAGCCGGCTCTCTCGTCGTACGCGGCCCGGACGGTCGCGTTCATCCCGCCCCTGGGGCGGAAGGTTCCGGTCAGTTCGGCCTTGACGGGCGAGCAGGACTCGACCACGTCTCTCAAAACGCGATTGATGACGTTTTCATAGAAAATTCCCAAGTTCCGGTAGGCGAGAAGATACTCCTTGAAGGATTTCAGTTCGAGGCACTTTTCGCCCGGGGTGTAAACGAGAGAAAGGGCGCCGAAATCCGGGAGGCCGGTCTTGGGACAGACCGAGGTGAACTCGGGAAACTCGATGGTGATTTCATATCCTTTGAACTGGTTCGGCCATGTTTCGATGGACGGAAGTTCGGCGTCGAGTCCCTTTTGCGCGTGTTCTTCGGTATATACGGGCATTCCATTTCTCCTTGAGATCATATTTTCACCCGCGGGCGGCCGTCCTTGCAAGGCATACCGTCCAACCGGAAGGAGGCTGCGGCCAAACCGCGGAGGCGCGGAGTGTTTGCGCAAGCTGGCCGTTGCGCGAAATGGCCAAGTGATGAAGTGACTCGGTGACTGCGTGACCAGGTGACGAGGCCCGCGGGTGCGCCAAGGCGTGACGGGCCCGCGGGCGCTGTGCGCCCTGCCGCTTCGGCCGAAGCGCCTGTCGGCAAGCAAGCTTTCATGCGCCTCGAAACTCGGCGCGACGGCGCTCGGCGGACGGCGGCTCAAGAATAGTCGGGCCGTCCTTCGCGGGACGATTTCAAGGGTTCGTGAACTGCAAGAGGCCAAACGCTGCACCCTGTTACGGCGTCGATCCCGCGGTAGTTGTGGGAGGTGTCGCCTGACGCCGATTCCCCGCAAAGGCAGGGTTTTCAAATAGTTGCCCGCGATGATAACCCATTCAAATTTTGAGCGGCCATCCACCGTCTACCGTCGGCCGTTGGGGCCTTCAGGCCCTCGTGCGTCCTTTGCTTGCAAAGGACGAATCCTGTGAGGGGAAGCTACTCAAATCCCTTCCCGCAGCGGGATTCTGGCGTCCACGACTCACGTTTCACGGTTCACGATTATCTGCGCGAAGCGTGCGCATTGCCGACTACCGTCGTCCAGCGTCCGCCGTCCGCGCAGCGGCCCTTACGAAAAAAAGGGCGGCCGGAGCCGCCCCTTCGTGATACCTTTATGCCTGATCACGATGCCGCTTCGGCCTGCCGGTATTCGTCTACCAGCTTCTGAAGTTCGCCGGATTTCTTGATGGCGAGCAGGTCGTCGCAACCGCCGATGTGCTTGTCGCCCCAGAAGATCTGGGGTACGGTCTGGCGGCCGGACCGTTCCTCGCATTCCTTCCAGCGGTCGGGCTGCACATCCAGATTGATTTCCTCGTACTGGACGTCCAGCGAATCCAGAAGGTTTTTAGCAGTTTTGCAGTATGGGCATCGAGTCATGGTGTAGACAGTAACAGGAACTGACATGATGTACCTCCTTGCGTTGAAAGTTTCTCAGGGACGCGCAGGGTGTTCATTATAATGCACGCGTGGGGGCTTTTCAGGCGCGGGCCCAGCGGCGTTCATCAACAGGGCCTTCTCAAAGGGCCCTTTGTTACAGGGCCTTATGTCGCCGAGGGCGCCGCCCTTGACTTTAGGGGCGTGTTCCGGCACGCTGTGTTACCGGCGATCCGGAGAGGAGAAAACGTTGCCTCCTGTTTTAGATTGGCTGTAAGCCCTTTACGACGAGCATTGATAGTTTGGGGAAGCTACCCCGCTCTATTTGGAATCATCTTCTCCGAGACAGGGCTGTTGATCGGATTTTTTCTTCCGGGCGATTCTCTCCTTGTCACCGCCGGCATCCTGGCGGGCCAGGGATATCTGAACATCTGGACGCTGTGCATCGTCTTATCCATCGCGGCGATCCTGGGCGATTCCACCGGCTACAGTATCGGGCGCCGGACAGGCCCCTACATCTTCCGGAAACCCAAATCCTTGTTATTCAATCCCAAGCATGTGATGCGGGCGCAGAAATTCTATGAAAGATACGGCGGCAAAACCATCGTCTTGGCGAGGTTTGTGCCGATCGTGCGCACTTTTGCCCCCGTCGTGGCGGGCGTGGGAAAGATGAAGTACCTCCGGTTCCTGTCCTACAACGTCTTCGGCGGGATTTTCTGGATCGTGGGCGTAGCGCTTGCCGGCTTCTTCCTGGGAAGCATTCCCGGAGTAAGCCGCTACCTCCACCTCATTATCATCGTCGTCATTATCTTGTCGTTCATTCCGGCTGTCGTGGAGATCTATCGCGAGCGTCGGCGCCATCACAAAGAAAACATGGAAAACAGCGATCTCGCTTGAGAAATGCTGAAGCACCGCCCCGACGGGACGTTGCGAAGCCTCCATCCATCTTCTCACTTCAAGATAAGCGGTGTACCGGCCATTTCTTCGGGGGCGGGCAGACCCATCCATTTCAGAAGGCTGGGAGCCACGCTGGACAGGCCGAGAGCGGCGTCTTTCGCCAGCGCCGCGTCCTCTCCTGAAATCCAGACGAAGGGAACCGGATTGGTCGTGTGAGCCGTGTGCGGCTTGACGCCGTCTTCTTCCCGCATCTTTTCCAGATTGCCGTGATCGGCCGTAAGGGCAACGGTCCCGTCCAGTTCCAGGACACGGGTCACGATCCGTTCGAGGCACTCGTCCACCACGCGGGCCGCCTTGCAGGCCGCTTCGAAAACCCCGGTGTGACCGACCATGTCCGCGTTGGCAAAGTTGAGCAGCGTGAAATCGGGCGGATCTTGGGAGAATCGCTTCAGAAAGGCGTCCGTAATCTTACGGGCGCTCATTTCAGGCTGCATGTCATAGGTGGGAACCTTGGGACTGGGGATCAAAATACGCTCCTCGCCTTCAAACGGCGCTTCGCGCCCCCCGTTGAAAAAGAAGGTCACGTGGGCGTACTTCTCGGTCTCCGCGATCCGGAGTTGTTTCAGGCCGTTGTCCGACAGAACCTCCCCCATGCAGTGGCTGGGCTGCACGTTTTCGAATGCCACGGGAAATGTGAATTCCTTCTGGTAGCGGGTGAAGGTCGTATACGTGGCGAGGGAGGGACGTCTTTCCCGCTGGAACCCGTTGAATTTGTCGTCGTTAAAGGCGCGGCTGATCTGGCGGGGGCGGTCGGACCTGAAATTGAAGAAGATGATCCCGTCGCCGTCTTCCACGCATCCGTAAGGGCAGGAGAGGGCGATGGGTTTCATGAATTCGTCGGTCACATCCTCGTCGTAAAAGCTTCTCACGGCATCGGGCGCACTTTCGGCGGAACGTCCTTCGCCCTCCGTGTAGAGCCGGTAGGCGATTTCCGTCCGGTCCCAGCGCTTGTCGCGGTCCATGGCGTAGTAACGTCCCACCACGCTGGCCGTCATACCCACTCCGGTCTCATCGAGGACTTCCTGGAGCTTCTCAAGATAACCGGCTCCTGCGGTCGGCGACGTATCCCGGCCGTCGAGGATCGGATGAACGGCCACGCGTTTCAGGCCTTCCCGGGCTGCCATGCGGATCAGGGCGTAAAGGTGTTTCTGGTGGCTGTGAACGCCTCCATCGGACAAAAGCCCCATGAGGTGAAGCGTTCCATTGCGAGAGAGCCTGCAGGCCTCCCGAAGGACTTTGTTCTGGAAAAACTCCCCGGTCTCGATCGACCGGGTGATCCTGGGGAGATCCTGAAGGATGATGCGTCCGGCTCCCAGCGTCAGATGTCCGACCTCCGAGTTGCCCATCTGCCCGGCGGGCAAGCCCACGGCCCCTCCGCTCGCCTCGAGCGGCCGCCAGGGATATTGCTTCAGCAGCCGGGGATAATACGCGAGCCCGGCGTGCGAGAGCGCGTTGTACTCCCAGTCACCCCCGATCCCCCATCCGTCCATGACCAACAGCACTACGGGGCTTCGACGGGTGTGTCCCATTTAATCTCCCGGTAAAAGATCGGACGGTCCCCTTCGATTTCCTGGATGAGGTCGTCCTTGAAGTCAGGCACGTAGGTGCCCCAGCTTCTGCATGTGTCACAGTAGTCCGTCCAGGACGGATTCTTTCTGCCGCAGTGGCGGCAGTGGTAGGAAAGCTCAAAGGGATTGAGAATCCTGATTACGTCGCGGTAGTGGCCGCAAGCCTTTGCGGTGTCGCCCCGGCGCTCGCGGATCCGGCCGAGATAGTATTGGAGGAGGCCGGACTGCCGGATCCCGCCCTCTATTTTCTTGAAAAGGGATTCGGCCTTGTCCATCACCTCAAGCCTGTAGTAAAGCCGTCCGAGCAGGAACTGGGGGAGGATTTTCTTGTCCGTGGACGCGATGAGGGCCTGGTATTTTCGGATATTTTCCTCGGGCTGGCCGCTGTCCAGGTAGAACTTTTCCATGGCCAGGAGGCAAGTCGTGCTGCCTGCTTCACGGTATCCCTGCAGATACACTTCCACAGCCTGCTCTTCACGGCCGTCCTTGATGTAAGCCTCGGCCAGCTTGACATAGGCCGGAACAAAAGCGGGAAACTTCTTCCGTACCTTTTCCAGCTGGGCCGCGGCGTCGGAAAATTTGCCCTGCTCGATCAGGTCCACGCCGATCTGGTACAAAATACCGGAGCGGTAAGGTTCGTCCGCGGCCCTTTCCTCGTCGAGCACGCGGGCCTCGGCGATGCGGTTTTGAATTTCGAGCGCCCTGCGCCAGTTCCTCTCTTTAATATACAGGTTCCGAAGCACCCGGAGGGCGTGAAGCGCCCTCTTGGGCTGAATCCTGAGGATTTCCTGCAGAAAGCGCTTGGCTTCCTCGTGATTGTCCACCGCGAGATGATCCTCCACCAGCGCGTAAAGAACGGACAGTTCGTTCGGCCGGAGGGCCAAGGCCTTCCTGTGGGCTTCCAGGGCTTCTTCGATCTGGTTGAGACTCCTCAGGGCGTCCCCAAGTTTCAGGAGGGTCGGGAAATAATCCGGTTTGAATTCGAGCGCCTTCTCGAAGTGGTTGACGGCCTCGAGCGGCCGGTCGCCGAGAATGGCGTCCAGCCCCTTGAGGTAGCGTTCCTCCGCCTCCCGGTCACGCCTTCTGCCCAAATTCTGCACCCAGCGCGTCGCCACTTTGGAAACGCCTGTAAAAGTCAGCCAGACCGCGAAGGAAAGGAATCCCGTACCCAGGGCGAGCGCTAGAACCCAGGCCACCGGCATGTGGATCCCCCAGAGGTTGAAATCCTCCATCAGGACTTCACTGTTCTGGGTCACCAGCAGGACGAGCAAGGCGATCGTCAGGATAAGCAGTCCGGTAATGATCGCCGTTTTTTGCCGCATTTGCTTTTACTCCTCGAGAAGCCCTCTGTCCTGCAAGTCCTGGCACGCCAGACAGTGGCGAGCCCAAGGTACCGCTTGGAGGCGCTTCTTCTGGATGGCTTCCTCGCAATTGGTGCAAATCCCGTAGCTTCCGTCGGCGATCCGGCGGAGGCTTTCGTCGATCTGCCTCATGATCTTGCGGTCGGTGTCGGACAAGAAATACCAGAATTCCTTGTTGTAGTTCGCCGACGCTTCGTCAACGGAATCCAAGGCTCCATCCGAACCCGCATCGCCGCTCCTGGAAAGTTTCTCCTGGTAGGCCTGCTGAAGCTCGGATCGTTTCTCTTTAAGCAGTTCTTCGAAGTGATTCAGGGACTTCTTGTCCATGCCGACTCCTTAACTCCCAATGGCTATTTCGCGTAAGGCTTCCCCGTATGAATCGAATAGGCCCTGTAAATCTGCTCCGCCAGGACCAGAACGGCCATTTCGTGCGACAGAGTCATGGGCGACAGCGAGAGGATCTCGGGGGCTTCCAGAATGTCGAGGTCCAATCCGTAGGCGCCGCCCACCATGAAGCATACCGGCGTGCCCCGGTCCTTCTTTCGCCCCAAAAGGCGTGCGAAATCCGCACTATCCCGCTGCCTGCCACCCGCGTCCAGCGCCACGGGAAAGGCCCCGCGGGGAAGACGTTTTTTCAAGGCGAGGCTGTCTTCCCGGCGGCTGGCCGCCACGTCGCTTCTGCGGGAGCCCTTGACGCTCTCCACGACCAGGCGCCACTCCCCGCCGGTCATGGAAGCGTAGCGTTCCACGCCGGCTTCGATTGCCCTGTCCTTCAATTTACCAACCGTTAATATTTTTAGCTCCCACATGGCTATTGACGGAGTATCATACCTCAAGAGGAGGAACGTTTCAAATATTCCCAAAGCGCCTTACGGCTGATTCCCAGCCACTTCGCGGCTTCGGTCCGGCTGCCGCCCACCCGTCCCAGAACTTCATAAATATAGGCCTCTTTCAGTTCCGAAAGCGTCAACCCCCGCTCGAGCGCCCCTGCAATGGTGGCGTCTTCCTTCCAGAACGACGGGGGAAGATCGGGCGGTCCCACCACATCCTTCCCAAGCAGATAAAGCCGCTCCAGGACCTGGGCGAGTTCGCGGATGTTGCCGCGCCAGAGATGCCTCTCAAACGCTTCCTGGAGAGCTGGAGCCAGCTTCGGGGCCTTCTTGCGGCGCCTGCGGGCCAGCTCGGACATGAAGTGTGCTGCGAGGAGGGGGATGTCCTGAGTTCGCTGGTTGAGCGGGGGTAATTCGAGGCGGAAAACGTCCAGGCGATACAGAAGATCCCGCCTCAGCCGGCCCTGGGCGCACAGGATTTCCGGTGTGGTCTGAAACGAGGCGAGAATGCGGACGCGGACCTTAACCTTGCGCCTGCCCCCCAATCTTTCAACTTCGTGGTTCTCAAGTATGCGCAGCAGCACGGCCTGTTGGTGCGGGGAGAGAGATTCAAGGCCCGTCAGGCAAAGAGTCCCCTCGCCCGTTGCCTCGAACAGGCCCGGTTTGCCGGTCACATCCGTCGCCGCACCCGGCTCAATGCCGAGGATTTCTGATTCCAGCAGGGTTTCGGGTACCGAAGCGGCATGCCATTCGAGAAACGGTTCTGAGGGATGACTTCCCTGTTCGTGCATATACCGCGCGAAGAGGGATTTTCCCGTTCCCGTGGCGCCGCACAACACGACAGGGCTGCTCTCAGGCGCCACGCGCCCGGCCAGTTGGAGGGCGGCCTTGAATGCGGGAGAACGGCCGACCGGGCTGAGTGCCATCAGACTTCCAGCCGGGGAGCGTCCATCCAGATTCCCTCCAGGTTGTAAAACTGTCGTTTCTCTTCAAGGAAAAGGTGGAGGATGAAAAAACCGTAGTCCATGAGAATCCATTGTCCTCGGGAAGCCCCTTCCAAGTGGTGCGGCTTTTTGCCGTAGGCCTCTGAGAGGGCATCCTGGATGTGCCTTGAGGTTGCTTGCACCTGGCGCGTGTTGGCGCCGTGGGCGAGGATGAAAAAATCGGTCATGGCCGTCAGTTCATGAACATCCAGCACCAGCGGATCCTCCGCTTTCATTTCGGCGAGAACGGACATGACCTTTGCGAGAATCTTCTGTTCATCGCTGTTCAATACGAACTCCTAGGGGACCGGTAAAGGTCTTGTTTTTTAATATACCGCGCCACGGCGGCGGGAACCAGCCCGCGAACGCCCTTTCCCGAGCACAGGCGCGCCCGGACCTGGGTGGCGCTGAGGGGAAAGGGTGTGACCGGGAGAACGGTGACGCGAGCCCCGGCAATTTCACGGGGAACATCTACGGTTGCTTTCGGATCGCGCGGAGCGACGGCGAGATGGGCCGTCTCCACAACCTCGCGGTAATTTCCCCAACGGGGGATTGATTCGAGGCTGTCCTGTCCAATGATCAGAAAGAGGTCCGAGCCGGGGAAATCGCCGTGAAGGGATGCGAGTGTGGGCGCCGTGTAGGAGATCCCGCCACGTTCCACCTCTCGAGTGTCGATCGTCCACGAGGGATGTCCCTCGATGCCCAGCGCGACCATGGCGCAGCGGTGCCAGGATGAACTTTCGGGTGGGTGCGGTTTCAGGGGCTGGCGGGCGCAGGGAATGAAGAGCACGCGGTCCAGTCCCAGGTGCCGTTCCGCGGCGCGGGCCAAGCGGAAATGGCCGAGGTGGGGCGGGTCGAAACTGCCGCCGAGAACGCCCACTTTCATTCGCCGTCTCCGCTGAATACGTTCCGCCATACTTCCTTCATCAGGGGCTCCAGACCTTCGTGTGTGGCGGCGGAAATCCGGAAATACGGGCAGCCCCGTTCCCTCGCGTGATCGCGGAGCTCACGCTCCCCATTCTCATCGTGGAGGACATCGGCCTTGGTCCCCACGAAAACCAGTGGCTTGTCAGCCAGCCCTGCTCCATACGACTTCAACTCGTTTTCGATGACCAGGGCGCGCTGAAGGGGAGAGGTGACCGGGTCGGTCAAGTCCACGAGATGGAGGAGAATGCGGGTGCGTTCCACGTGCTTCAGGAACTGGGAGCCGAGTCCCGCACCGTGGTGCGCGCCCTCGATCAGGCCGGGGATGACGGCCATCACGTAAGACTGGTGGCGGTATCCGGCGATGACCCCGAGAATGGGTTGTAAAGTGGTGAAGGGGTAGTCGGCGATTTTCGGCTTGGCGTTGGTGACCACCGAAAGGAAGGTGGATTTTCCGGCGTTGGGCAGCCCGATCAGCCCGGCATCCGCGAGAAGCTTCAGCTCCAGGGTCAGCCACCGCTCTTCGCCTTTTCCGCCCGGCTCGAACTCGCGGGGGGCCTGGTGAGTCGGGCTCTTGAACCGTGCGTTTCCCCGGCCCGAACGCCCGCCCTTGGCCGCCATGAATTTCTGGCCGGCCTCGACCAGGTCGGCGAGAAGCACGCCGTCCTCGGAATAGACCATGGTCCCCGGAGGGACCTGGATCACGAGGTTCTTTCCGGATTTTCCTGTTTTGAGAGAGCCTTCGCCGTGGCGCCCGCTGGGCGCCTTGTAAGTCCGCTTATAGCGAAAGGAATACAGCGTGCGCAACTGAGGCCGCACGGTAAGGATTACACTGCCACCCTTGCCGCCGTCGCCGCCGTCCGGCCCGCCCTTGGGTACGTATTTCTCTCTACGGAAGCTGACGCATCCCGAACCGCCCCGGCCGCCCTGGACGAAAATCCTGGCCGAATCCAGGAACATGAGGGCGATGGGTCAGGAAGGCTGAACGTCGACAAAGACGCCGAGACGGCCCCTGTGGCGGAATTCGACCTTGCCGTTCACGAGGGAGAACAGGGTGTCGTCGTTGCCGCGGCCCACGTTTCTGCCGGGTTTGAAACGGGTGCCCCGCTGCCGGACCAGGATGCTCCCGGCCTTGATTTCTTCGCCGCCGAAACGCTTGATGCCGAGCCGTTGCGAGTGGCTGTCGCGTCCGTTTCGGGAACTGCCCTGTCCTTTTTTGTGTGCCATGTCTTCACTCCGACTCAGCTTTTGGCGATATCCAGGATTTCCACCTGGGTGTACATCTGGCGGTGGCCGTACAGTTTTTTGTACTGTTTGCGGCGCTTCTTATGGAAGACCAGGACCTTGCGATGCTTGCCTTCGCCGAGAATTTTCGCCTTGACCTTCATGGATGCCGCTTTTGCCGCGGTAACGACATTGCCGCCGTCCACCACGAGCAGAGGGGACCACTCCACGTTCGAACCGGTCTTGCCGTTTAGGCGTTCCACTTTAACCACGTCGCCGGCGCTCACGCGGTGCTGTTTCCCTCCCACTTCGATGATCGCGTACATACTCACCTCCAGATAACGCGAACATACAATATATAGGTTCGAATGCCCTGGTGTCAAGAAGGGCGGGGGACGCCGACGGATGCCTGACCGACGACGATGGCTGAAGATAGGGGCATGCCCTTGCGGGACAGGTCCGCGGGCGCTGCGCGCCGCACGATCGTGCGGCGCGGCTCCCGTCACGCGTCACGCCCCTCATCCCCG
>JARRNO010000048.1:0-16829 GCA_037384885.1 Acidobacteriota bacterium | reverse complement strand
AGCCGGGGCGCCAGCGTGGCCGCTGCGTCATCTTGTGGGGTGGGGCGCAAGCCCTCATGTTCCATGGCATGCAGCGTCTTGACAAGAAGGTGCGCTCCCCTATCGGCCAGAATGGGCGTCAGGCTCCCGGCCGTGGCGTCCGCGGGAATAGAGATCCGCTCGCAAAGATAGACCGGGCCCGTGTCCAGTCCTGCTTCCATGCGCATCGTGCAGACGCCGGTGTCTTCGTCGCCTTCCCAGATCGCGTAGGCGATGGGCGCCGCACCGCGGTGCCGCGGGAGCAGCGAAGCGTGAACATTGACGCATCCAAGCCTGGGGAGATCCAGAAGCCATTGAGGAAGAATGCGGCCGTAAGCGGCCACTGCGATCACATCGGGAGCCAGTTCTTCAAAAATCCGGGGCAGCAAAGGATCGCGAAGCGTCTCTGGTTGGTATACGGGGAGGTCGTGCGCCAGGGCCGTCGCTTTAACCGGCGGAGAAGTCAGCACCCGCCTTCTTCCTGTAGGGCGGTCGGGCTGCGTGAAAACAGCCACTGGCGGGCTGCCGGACTCGATCAGAGCGGAGAGGCTCCGTTCGGCGAAGGCCGGCGTACCCATGAACACTATTCTTGCGGGTAGGGATTGTCCCATTCCCCCTCCCGGATCAGCTTTTTAATCTTGCGCTTCACCATGTCCCTCCGAAGGGGGGAAAGATGATCGACGAAAAGCACGCCGTCGATGTGGTCGATTTCATGGCAAAGGGCACGGCTGAGGAATCCCTCCGCTTCCATCTCGAAGGCCTTGCCGTCCCTGTCCATGGCCCGGACTTTCACTTTCTGAGGCCGCCGGACTTTTTCGAAAATCTGCGGAATGGAGAGGCAGCCTTCCTCTTCGAACTGCTCGCCCTCCCGGGAGATGACTTCGGGGTTGAGGAAGTAGAGGATCTTCTCTTCTCCCGAGTAAGCTCCCATGTCCACAACCATGGCGCGAGCCACGACTCCGACCTGCTGCGCGGCCAATCCCACACCCTGGGCGTGGTGCATTGTCTCGACCATGTCATCCAGGAGAGTCTGGATGTCCGGCGTAATCTTATCCATGTTTTCGGCCCTTTCCCGAAGGACGGGAGAGCCGTAAAGTTCAATCTTTCGAATCGGCATCGTACCTTCCCGGCTGGTAGTGGGCAAATCGAGACTTTACCAGCTCGAGCGTTCGCTGAACGCGTTCTTCAAGAATGGATTCCAAGCGTGCTGAAACCCCGTCCGGCAAGGCGGGCGGGGCTTGAGCACCTCCGATAAGCAATGCAGCAGAAGGTTCTTCGGCCGTGACGGTCGCCGTCCGGGGGACGCCCTTTAGGTAGGCCGCTTCACCCACGACGCTGCCGGGGCCCAAGAAGGAAAGCGTCAAGTTTTCTCCTTCCAGGTATCCTTCAACGCGTAGAGAGCCTCCGATGACAACGTAAAGCGCGTCCGAAAATTCGCCCTCGCGGACGAGGGCCTCACCGGACTCGAGAACGCGCAGTTTCTCCTCAGAAACCAGGTGGGCAAGGTCGCCCTCGGCCAACTCCGGGAAAGCCGCCGCCAGAACTTGCGGAGCGGAGCGAAGCCACACCTCAGGGGCGTTCAAAGGCTCTGTTTTGCGTCCCGGGCGGCCATTGACCTCAGACCTCAAAGGCAAAAGAGTCTTCTTCTGCGCCCCTCTTCTGGGGCGCTTCAACGGCCGCAAGCCGCTCTGCAAGGCTGCTGTCATCGGGGATCAGCCGGAGGGCCTTTCTCAAGAGGGCCGCACCTTCGCTGCGGTGGCCGTCTGACAAAAGAGACTCCCCCTCGCAACGGTACAGCGCGCAGGCATCTTCAGCCCTTCCCGATTTTTCGTAAGCCTCTGCGAGTCTCATTTTCGTCGGAAAATCATCGGGATCAATTTCCAACCGAAGTTCCAGGAGCTTGGCAGCCTTCCGGTGCTCACCCTCCCGCATCAATGTTAACGGATCCTGTCCCGATTTACCTCTGCCGAACATGGTCATCTCTCGCCTCTGACCGCCCATTCTAGCGCAAGCTACGGTGATTACACAACAAAGCGCGCCTTGAAAAATTCCGTCCGACCGGCCCGTTTGCAGAAGGTTCGCCATTCTTGACAGGTTTCTCCGCCTCCGCCTATAGTCATAGGGTGCACGTGGGAAACGGAGGGCCGCACGATGGCGATATCGTGGGGAGACTGCCTGCACCAGGCCTCCGGTCTCTTCCATGAACGCCGGGCCTGCCGTCCTCATCGCCAATATGCATTGTCAGAATCGACAGGGTTCCGGAAAACGCCCGCGCCGAGGCGGTTCAGGCGACCGGATTTCGGCAGACCGCCCCGGGTCCGAGGCCGGTTCGGCCAAAGCAGTCGCTAGCCGCCGCGAAGCCCATGCGGGTCCTTGCCTTTCCAACGAAGGAGGCATTCAAGATGCCCGACTTTTACCCGAACAATTTTCTCGGCCTTCCGTCGGAGCTGTCTGACCTTGGCGGAGCCGATTACGTCATTCTGAGCCTGCCGTACGAGGTCACCACCTCTTACGGGAAGGGAGCGAAATTCGGCCCGCAGGCGATCATCGAGGCTTCGAGAAACATGGAACTGTATGACGAGGAAGTGGGCTTCGAACCCTGCCGGCGGGGGATTCATACCACGGGCGACCTCGACATACACGCCGTGGATCCCTCCAAGATGGTGGAGGCCGTTCGCAAGGCAGTGTCCCATTACACCCAGCTGGGAAAATTTGTCGTTGCGCTGGGTGGGGAGCACAGCCTTTCCTATCCGGCGTTCTTGGCCCACCAAGCGCTGCACGGAGAATTGGGTGTTGTCCAGATCGACGCCCATGCGGATCTCCGGGATACGTATGAGGGGACGCCCTACAATCACGCATGCGTCATGCGCCGGATCACGGAAAAGGCCGCCGGGGCTTGTCAGATCGGGATTCGTTCCCTTTCGTCCGAGGAAGCGGATTTCCTGGCCTCCAGGCCGTCTCCCTGGCCGGTCCTGTGGGCGCGGGAATGCGCCGCCGGCGGCAGTTGGATGGACAAAGCCGTGGAAAGCCTTCCCGAAAAGGTCTACCTGACCATTGACGTCGACGGATTCGATCCGTCGCTGATGCCCTGCACGGGAACGCCCGAGCCCGGCGGACTGCAATGGTACCCGGTGCTGAACTTCATATCGCGATTGATGGCCGAGCGGACGGTGGTCGGCATGGACATCATGGAGCTGGCCCCGGACCGCGTGCATTTCGCCAGCGACTTTTTGGCGGCGCGTCTGGTCTACAAAGCCATCGCCTACCACCAGCAGGGGAGAGGCCATTGAGTTCCCTCGCCCCAATCGAGGTTTCCGTCGTCGTTCCGGTTCGGGACGAGGAAGAAAATCTGGCCCGCCTGGTTGCTGAAATACAGCAGGTTTTCAGCCTGATGGACCGCTCCTACGAGATGATCTTCGTGGATGACGGCAGCCGCGACGGCTCGCTGCAGGTCATGCGGGATTTGCAGGGGGCAGCGCAGGAACTGCGAATCTTGGCTTTCGCACATAATTGCGGACAGTCCGCAGCACTCGACGCGGGCTTCAAGGCGGCCCGGGGCAATGTTGTCGTCACGATGGACGGAGATCTCCAGAACGATCCCCGGGACATCCCCCGGCTGATGGAAGCCCTTGAAAAGGCAGATGTGGTGGTTGGATGGCGCGTCCACCGCCGGGATTCTCTCGTGAAGAGATGGACGTCCAGGGCCGGCAACCATATTCGAAACCTTCTGACGCACGAAAAGATCCGGGATACCGGCTGTTCCCTAAAGGCTTTCCGGCGAAACGTCCTGGAGGAGATCAAGCTTTTCAAGGGCATGCATCGCTTTCTTCCGACGCTTGCCCGTATGGGGGGATTCTCGGTCGTGGAAATCAAGGTGAACCACCGCCCGAGAGAGCACGGGAAGACCAAGTACGGGATTTTCGACCGGCTGTGGGTTACCGTGCCTGATCTGTTTGCCGTGCGCTGGATGCAGCGGAGGTCTCTCCGCTACGAGGTGCGGGAGGAACATTCGTGAAATCGGGATTTTCTTGGGGGGCATTCTGGCTCGTGTTGGGCTTTACGGGATAGGCCGCTTTTCGCTCAAGAGCCGGAATCGGAGGTGTCTTTCGCGGTAACGTTTCTCTGGACAGCCATCAACAGTCCGTCCATAGTGAATGGCTTTTCCAGGAATTCCCGGGCGCCCATGGCCAGGGCCTGCTCCCGGTCGAGATCGCTCGTTTTCGCCGACAGAATCACGACCGGCGGTACGGCCTCGCGGGGCAGCCTGGAGAGTTCAGAGAGAACGCCATATCCATCCAGATCGGGGATTCGAAGGTCCAGCAGAAGGAGATCCGGTCCCTCACGGAGGACGAAAGAACGCACTTCATGCCCCTTGTCGATGGACACGATGTCGTACCCAGCCCCCTCGAGAATGAACTCCACCATTTCGCGAATGTCAGGATTGTCTTCGCATAGGAGAATCTTGGGCATTCCCTGTCCCTTTTGAATTTTAATTCATCTTAGGCGCGCCGAAAGGGGGTGTCAACCACCCGGTGCCAGTGCGGCTCGCGTGGCGCGAGCATGAAAAAAGGAGCGGCAAAGCCGCTCCTTTTTCGTTCATGACCCGCCGCCGGTTCAGCTTCCCGATTCGGGAGCGTTCTCAGGCTCTTCCGCGGGCTTGTTCGTTTCGGTGCCCATGGGCTGGTTCGCCTCCGTGGCGGGGGCGTTCGCTTCCATGGTGGGTGCGGGAGCTTCCGCAGGCTGATTCGCTTCGGCCGCGGGCGCTTCAGCGGGCTTGTTTTCAGTGGTGGCCGTCTTCTGGCACGCAACAAAACCCATGATGCCGAGCGCCAGCAACGCCATAACAAAGAGCTTCAACAATCCTTTCATTGCTTCCTCCCTTTCGGTTGTCTCGAACGAAAACCTGTTTGAGCCTAGCAGAAGCCAATATGGCTGTCAAGAATCCACTCACCATGCCTCGGGCTTCAGTTCGCGCGCCAAAAGCTCCTTCAACGCCTGTTCCGGGGAAAGGCCGCGGTACAGAATCCTTTCAACCGCGGAAGTAATAGGCATCTCCACATCCTCACGGGAGGCGAGTTCGCAGACCGAGCAGGTGGTCGCGACGCCTTCGGCCACCATCTTCATGGAGTGCAGGATGTCTTCCAGTTTTTCGCCACGCCCGAGCCGCGTTCCAACCGTCCTGTTGCGGCTTTCTCCCCCCGTACAAGTTAGAACCAGGTCTCCGATGCCTGAAAGACCTGAGAAAGTTTGGGCGTCCGCACCAAGCGCGGTTCCAAGCCTTACGATTTCACTCAGACCACGCGTGATGATGGCGGCGACGGCGTTGTGACCGAATCCGAGTCCCGAAGCGATTCCGCAGGCGAGTGCAATGACGTTTTTCACGGCGCCGCCCAGCTCCACTCCCTTCCGGTCCCGCGTCACGTATCCGCGGAGATGATCGTGGGAGAAAAGGCGCTGGGCCCTTTGGGCCCGCTTGGTGTCGGGGCACCCGAAAACCACCGCCGTGGGATCTCCGGCGGCGAGGCCGGCGGCGAAGGAGGGACCGGAGAGGGCCACAGCCGGAGCGGCGCCGGCCGGAAGGACGGCATCCAGAATTTCGCAGGGAAGCTTCAGCGAGGCTTGCTCAATTCCCTTTGAGGCCGAGACCACCAGTGTGTCACCGGGACATTTCGGCCCTATCCGGTTCCAGAGCGGCGGCAAGAACTGGGTGGGCACGACGGAAACCCAAAGCGCGGCGTCCGGGGAAAAGTCCTCTGGCTCATGGAAAAGGCGCCCCAAGAGCCGGCGCCCCATATCACCGCGTTCTGGAGCGTTTTCATGGTTTTTTTCCCCAAAGGGGTTCTTCCGTTCCCTTGAGAATGCGCGCGATGTTCCGGTGATGCCTGCCCACGAGAAGGATCGCGATCAAGATCCCGAGCGCAACAGTCCAGGGATCGTAGGCGCCCCTTGCCAGGTGGCGGACCAGCAGGGCGGCGCCAAAGCTCAGAGAGGCGAAAATGGAGCCGAGAGACACCAGGCGGAAGAGGACCACGGAAACGATGAACACCGCGAGAGCAAGGAGTGTGGGCCCGGGAGCAATCAGCACAAAGGCTCCGAGCCCCGTGGCGATGCCTTTACCGCCGCGGAAGCCGATGTACACGGGGAAGCAGTGGCCGACCACCGCCGCCGCCCCGCCGGCCGCGCCCATCCAGGCCGCCGACCCGAAATGGGCGCAAAACAGGACAGCGGCGAAGCCCTTCCCAAAATCCAGGACAAGGGTCAACAGCCCCCATATGGCGCCCTGGGTCCGTAGAACGTTGGTCGCGCCGATATTCCCAGAGCCCGAATTCCGGATGTCCTTCCCCGTACGCAGCCGCGTCAGCAAAAAGCCGAACGGCAGGGCCCCGAGCAAATAAGCGGCAAGGATCAATACGATGTCGACGCCCATCAAGATCCCCCAGTGAAAGGCCACGTCCGCAGGACCCGGTAACTGGGTCCGGACGAGGAGAGCTGGGATTCGTAAAGTGTGAGGTGGTCCGCAGCGATCGCTCCGGCTTCGAAGCGGTTCTGGGTGGGAATCGCGTTTGAGAGGGCATGTTCCGCCCCTCCCTTCACCCGTCCGAGAGTCAAATGCGGATGAAAGGGACGCCCTTCGGGGGCAACGCCCAAGCACGCCAGGGTTTTTTGGAGTTCCGAAACGAAGGCGGCCAGCCGGCCGCCGCTGTCCTCGACGCCGCACCAGATAACATTCGGGCGCCCGGAAGGACCAAACGCGCCCGCGCCTGCGGCCTGGAGGACAAAGGGGTGCGTCCCGGCGGCGAGTGCGCCGACCGGCTCGTGCATATCCTCCAGGGTACGTGCGGATAGATCCTTGAAGAAGGTCAACGTCAGGTGAATCTGATGCGCTGGAACCCACTTCACATGCTTCGCAAGCGGCGCAAGAATTGCGACGAGCCGTCCGAGCCGTTCCTGTACGTTGTCCGGAACATCGAGGGCGAGAAATGCGCGCAAGAGCCTGAACCTCCAACCCGAGACTAGCAGAAAAGAAAGCCCTCTTCAACGATGACGGGTGTTCCCAACGATCCTGCGGGGCAGGTCCCGGCCGGGTGGGAATATGCCGGCCGCCCCGCTCGTGATATTCTTGAACACTCGGAGGCGCAGATGAAAGTCACCTTCCTGGGAACCGGAACCTCTGTGGGCGTTCCCGTCATTGGATGCCGCTGCCGGGTCTGCACGTCGAAGGATTCCAGGAACCGCCGGATGAGACAGTCGGTCTGGATTCGGAACGGGGAAGCCTCCATCCTGATCGACGCCTCGTCCGATTTCAGACAGCAGGCCCTTAAGTTCGGAATCCAGCGGCTCGACGCTATTCTCGTGACGCACGCCCACGCGGACCTTATTCTCGGATTGGACGACACGCGACTTTTTGCATACCGGCAAAGAGCGCCGGTACCCCTTTACGGCACCGAGCGGACGCTTCAGGGTATCAAGAAAACTTTCTGGTACGCCTTTGACGACGTGCCAGAAGGCGGGGGGCGGCCGAAGGTCGATCTCATCCCGGTGCGGGGACGATTCCAGGTCGGCGGCCTGCAGATCCTTCCACTGGAGGGAGACCACGGCTTCATACCCGTCACAGGGTATCGGATCGACGGCTTCGCCTATCTCACGGACTGCAAGCGCATTCCGCAGGCAACCGTTGAGGCGCTGCGCGGTGTGGAGTGCCTGGTGCTGAACGCCCTGCGCCGTGAACCGGAGCATCCGACACACATGACTGTCGGGGAAGCGCTGGCGGCCGTTTCTGAAATTGCTCCGGAAAGGGCCTACCTGGTCCATATGGGGCACGAACTGGATCACGAGGATCTTGAGTCCAGCCTGCCGGAAGGGGTCAGCCCGGCATACGACGGCCTCACCCTGACCCTGCCTGACCCGACGAAGGAGAATGGTTCATGACGGATTCGGTTCTTGGACGGTACGCGGATCTCAAGGACAAGGCGTTTCTGGTAACCGGCGCCTCGAGCGGCATCGGCCTGAGCTGCGCCCGAGCCCTGCTGGACCAGGGCGCCAGAGTGGCCGCCCACTACCGGAACCACGGCGGCCCAGTCGAGACGCTGGCCGGCTTCGCCCCGGAGCGCGTGATTCCGGTCCAGGCGGATCTCGCACTCGAAAAGGGCTGTGTCGGGGTTATGGAGACGGCTCGGAGGGAAATGGGCGGTCTGGACGGGTTGGTCCATTCCGCGGGCATCTGGAATGACGGGGAGATCCGGACGCTTTCTTCGGACACGCTGGAGACCATGTTCAAGACCAACGCCTTTTCTTCCTATTACCTGGCGCGCGAAGCGGCGCGGACGATGGGCCGGGGGAGCCTTGTCTTTATCGGGTCCACCGCAGGAGAGCGCGGGGAACCGGCGCACGGGCACTACGCAGGAAGCAAGGGCGCCGTTCAGTCGCTCGTGTTCTCTCTGGCTCAGGAACTGGCCCCTGATATCCGGGTCAACCTCGTTTCACCGGGATGGGTCCGGACGCCCATGAGCGCCGAAGCCCTTGAAGAGCGAGAGGAAGCGATTGTGAGGAGCGTCCCGCTTCGCCGTGTGGCCGAGCCGGAAGACGCCGCCGCCGCCGTCCTCTTTCTGCTGAGCAGCGCAAGCCGGCACGTCACAGGGCTCGATCTCGCATTGAGCGGCGGCGCGCTGCTCCCGCTTCCCCGAGGGTGAAGACCGTGAGGCTTCACACCTTCGCGCTGATGATGCATCAATCAAGCCGTGGCTTGGGATTCGTCCGCTGCGGACAGCGTGGGCGTTCTGCCCTTGGCCCGCCAGAGGTAGATGGCGCTGTTGATCAGCCCGATATGGCTGAAGGCCTGAGGGAAATTTCCCAGCATGGTGCCGTCTTCGGCGTCGATTTCTTCGGCGAGAAGCCCAAGGGGGCTGAGTCGGCTCGTGACCGCTTCAAATGAATCCTGGGCTTCCATGACGCACCCGGACTGGGCCAGCAGTTCGACCCACCAGAAGGTGCAAAATGCGAAAGCTCCCTCGCCTGCCGGAAGGGCGTCGTCTCCCTCATAACGGTGAACCAGCCCGTTGCGAACCAGGTGGCTTCTCACTGCCTCCATGGTACTCTGAACCCGCGGATCCTTCACCGGTAGAAAGCCCATGAGCGGGATGAGGAGGAGAGAGGCGTCCAGGACGTCCGATCCGAAAGACTGCACGAAGGCGTGGAGCCGCCGGTTGTACCCGTGTTCGAGGATCGCCCGGCGGACGGCGGCGCGCTCACGGGTCCACCGCTCCACATTGCCTGGATAGTTCCGGCGGCGGGCGAGCTTGACCGCGCGGTCCAGGGCCACCCAGCACATGACCTTCGAATGAGTATAGTGCCGCAGCGGTCCGCGGATTTCCCAAATACCGCTGTCTTCCGTGTTCCACACCCCGGCCACGTGGTCGGCGATTTCCCGGATGAACGCCCAGTCTTCCCTGTCCAGCCGTCGGCCGTAGCGGTGGATTTTGTAGAAAGCGTCCACCATTTCACCGAAGATATCCAGTTGGCGCTGAGCGGAAGCCGCGTTTCCGATCCTGACCGGGGCGGAGTTTCGGTATCCCCTGAGGTGCCGCAGTTCGAACTCGCCGGGCACGAAACCGCCCTGACGGGTATACATGGTCCTGATGCCGGCGGCGTCGCCCCGTTTCGCGCATACCCGCCTGAGCCACTTAAGATAGGCGGCCGCCTCTCGAAGATGTCCAAGTCCGTAAAGTGCCTGTACGGTGAAGCAGGCGTCGCGGACCCATTCGTAGCGGTAGTCCCAATTCCGCACGCCGCCCGGACATTCCGGAAGGGACGTGGTGGGAGCGGCGGCAATGGCCCCGGTCTTGTAGTGGGTCAGCAGCTTGAGGACGAGGCTGGAACGAATGACCCATTCGTGCCAGATGCCGCCCGAAACAAACCGGCTTCTCTCGCAGGTGTGGGCCCAATCCACCCAGTATCGAACCGTTTCTTCCAAAGCCGCTTCCATATGGGCGGGGAAGGCGGAGGTTTCGGGAAATCTGGCTTCCCCATAGACCAGGGCGAACCAATGCGTGTCGCCCTCATTCAAGGAGAGGCGCGCAGCTGCCCCGCCCGACCCGATTTTCAATGGGGAACTTGCTTGGAGAGTCAGGAAGTCTTCTCCCGCTGAAGCTTCCAAAAGGTCCCCGCGGCGAACAAAAGTGGGACGCCGGCGGCCGTAATCGAAGCGCGGTGAAAAATCCACGGCCAGGTCCATGGTTCCGTTCAGGCAGGTTACTTTCCGGAAAATCGACCGATTCCGGGGACGTCCGTCGTGGGTGACGGGCATGAAGTCGAGCAGGCGGACAAGCCCCCGGCCCGTGGAAAAGTCCGTTTGAACAACGTTGGTATGGTAAAGATAGCTTTGAACCGAATGAAAAGGCTCCGCGGGGGCAACGGAGAAATGTCCTCCGGAGTCCGGATCGAGAAGGGCGGCAAAGACGCTCGGGGATTCCAGTTGGGGAAAGCAGCACCAGTCAAGAGACCCGAAGCGGCTGACCAGGGCGCAGGTCTCAAGGTTTCCCAGAATTCCATAATCTTCGAGCCTGTGAAAGGCCCGCGTGACCTCCTGACGCTCCGTGGCGACACCCCCAAGCTGATGCGTGAAAGGAGAGACCGCGCCCGGCTCCGCACCGGGGCGGCCCTTAAAGACCCGTATACCTCGATCACAGCGATGATGCAAGTCCGGCACGTGCTCCTTGCGCGAATCATGGTGCGTATGGCCCATCCCCGCCAATGAAAAACGCCGCAACGGCGAAGGCCGTCGCGGCGCGAGGGTCCGTGTCCGGCAGCGCCGGACGCAGTTGGTCAGGCGCCCGGGCGCTCAGGCGCTGGCTTTTTCCCTTTCGCGGTGATGGCGGACGATCCGCTCCTGGTCGAGGCCCCACCAGAAGGCTTTCACGCCGTTCAACATTTCTGCTGCGGCGTCCAGGAAGGCTTTTCCGTCAAAGTCGGGGCGGTTGAAGACCTGGCGAAGTTCGTCTTCCGTATGGGCGGCGTGGTTCTCTTCCAGCCGGTCGTGCCAGGTGAAGAAAGCGAGCGGGAGCTTGGGGCACTTTTCCTTCTTGAAGATTTCCAGGCCGCGAACCAGCTGCTTCCAGAAGCCGGCGTTCGCCCAGTGCTCCACGGCGTAGGACGCGCCTAATCCGGCCATCCCGTCGCCGCTCCCGTAGATCCGGTCCAGCTCATCGCAGAAGAAGAGCGTGGAGGGCCAGCCGTGCTTGCGGCGCCCCATGTCGTCGAAGGTGAGCCCGAGTGGGGCGCCGAACTTGAGCAGCCACTCGAAATGGCCGGCCCCAAAGTGGAAAGTGCCGCCTTCGATCGAACCTTCCGTGCTCACCAGCGATGGATCGCCCACCCGGTCTTTCTGCTCGTCGGTCAGCGCTTCCACTTCCTTGTTCTTTCTGGAGTTGAAGACGACGCCGATCTCGTTGGCCAGGATTTCCTTGGATTCCCGCATGGACTCCAGCGAGGAAGAGTTGATCATCTTTTTGAGCTGTGCGACGAGAAACTGGTTGGAAAAAACCGAGAACTGGGCCGCGAACTGCCGGACGTCCTCAACGCTGAGGTCGCCCTTCTCGAACCAGGCCGTGTACGGGTTGCTTGTCACGACCTCGTGAGAATTCACGACATCATCGGCCTGCTTCATGAATTCCTCGAAACTGACTCGGGGGGTTTCACTCATGGGATCCTCCTATACGGCTGCACCTGGGTCCTCAACCTTCCACCCGCCCGCAACAGCCCTGGACGTTGCGTTTTCTCCAGGGTGGACACCGGACTGGCGAAAACTTTCCACTGCAGGGCACGACCCCGTTCGGCCCTGCACCCGTTTCCGTCACGTCTGCCGCCGCGCCCCCGACGGGCGCCACCGGCCGCTGGATCCTCGCATCTGCTCGACGTTCGATGAACCGCCCAACAAGGCGCTGTGCCCCGTCAAATGGCTGTTCAGACCAACGCCCCGTCAAGACGCGGAGAATGTGTGACATTATTTAAACGTGTGAGGCGGGAACTCTGTTCCCTCAACCTGAAATTTTCCGGCGACGGGCCTCCCGCCCGATTTTCAGGGACTCGGAACCGAATCCGGGCGGAATACCCGGCAGGCGCTGTATGTTTTGAACTGTAGAAGAACCACGCCCATGGAAGGGTGCGCCCAATGGGCCCGGGATCCGGCGCGAAAACCGCACATCCCCGCGAATCAAGAGAGTCGTTTTAAGGAGTGGCCGTCATGGAAACGAAACGTCGCGAGAGCGTTCTCGGCATCATCGGCTGGGACATGTTCGAGTACATTGTGGAAGATCTCGAGGACACCCGACGCTTTTACCGGGACAAGATGGACTTGCCCGAAATCGCCCGCCTCAACGAGTCGTCCCGGGGCGAACGCGGGGAAGACGCCGCCATGTTCCAGGTGGGAAACGCCCCGCTAATCTGCACCTCTCCCTTGGACAAGGGGAGCCGCGCCGGGCGGTGGCTGAAGCGGCATCCGGAGGGAATCAGCCTCTTGGCGCTCCGGGTCCGCGACCTCGATGCGACTTACCGTGAACTCGAGAAGCGCGGCGCCACCATCTGGACTCCCATTACAAAGACCCTGGACCGGTCGGGCGCCACCTGCCGTTACCTGGAAATCGCCACCCCCCTGGGCGACGTGCGCCTTCGGTTTTCCGAGCGGCCGAACGATTCATTGCTGCCGGGATTCGAGTACAAGGACGGCCCGGACGCTGGAAACCGCTTTGGCCTCCAGGTGGTGGATCACGTCACTTCCAACATGCTGACCATCGAACCCTACATCACCTGGCTGCGGGATGTTCTGGGCTTTGAGGAATATTGGCGGATTCAGTTCCACACGCAGGACGCGGGGTCCGAATATGGAAACGCGGAAGGGACCGGGCTCTTCTCCATCGTCATGTGGGATCCCGGATCCGGGATCAAGCTCGCCAACAACGAACCGCTCGCCCCCAATTTTGAGAAGAGCCAGATTTCAACATTTGTGGAGGACAACGGCGGGCCGGGAGTCCAGCACATCGCGTTCCACGTCAAGGATATCATCTCGACGGTCGACGGCCTCCGGCGCGAGGGCATGAACTTTCTCGACACTCCGGGCACTTACTACGATATGCTGCCGGAGCGGCTGAGAAACCGGAAGGTGAGCAGCATCCAGGAAGATCTAGACACCCTGCGGAAGCTGGGAATTCTCGTAGACGGGAACGACGACCGCTATCTCCTTCAGATCTTTTCCCTGGAAGGGAAAATGCTCCATCACAGCGAGCAGGGCGGCCCCTTCTTTTACGAGGTGATCCAAAGGCGGGGCGCCAGGGGCTTCGGCGAAGGCAATTTCCGCGCGCTTTTCGAAGCCATCGAACGGGACCAGAAAGCCAGGGGGCGGGTGTAATGCCTTCAAGGCTCCCGGCAGGTGCAGGCGCTCGCGCGCGTGCCTCTTTTCAGGAGGACCAACCATGATACACCGGCTGCAGCGCGGCGTGGTTCCGGAAAAGCCGCATACCGCTCTCGAAGAGCAGGGCGGACTCGCTTTTGAACATTGTTTCACCCGGCAGGGATTCGACGGCGCCTATACCATCATGTACCAGAAGCGTCCTCCGCACTGGATCACGCGGGAAGAGGACCTCGGTCCGCATCCCGGGTTCGCCGAGCCTTCTTGGGACGGGGCGCTTCGACGGCGCCACTTCCTGACGGGAGACATGGAAGAGGGCGGAACGCCCTTCCTGAGCCGGCGCCTGATCCTGGCGAACGAGGAACTGGGCGTCTGGATCGCCCGGCCCGATACGGAGGAACCCACTCTTGTGGCGAACGGGGATGCGGATGAGCTGACATACGTCCACGAAGGCAGGGGCCGCGTGGACTCGCCGCTTGGAACCGTCTGGTTCGAGGCCGGGGACTACGTCTACATGCCGCGGGCGCTTCCTCATCGGTGGCGCCCCGATGGGAAGGCCTACTTGATGGTTTTGGAGGGAAAGTCGTTCATCGATATCCCGAAACAGTTCAGGAATCCTTCCGGCCAGCTCCGCATGGACGCTCCATACTCCCATCGTGATTTCAAAGAACCCGACTGGCCCGAAGAGGGGCCGGGCTCCCTAAGTCCGCCCCGGCGCCTGCTCACCCTTCGCCGGGGGCGCGTGACCGCCTTCGAAATGGCGCACAACCCCTTCGACATTCTCGGGTGGGACGGCGAGGTTTGGCCATTCGCCTTCCCCATCCGGAAATTCCAGCCCAAGACCAGCATCGTGCATCTGCCCCCCACAATCCACACCACCTTTGCAGGCGGCGGATTCGTGGTCTGCTCTTTCGTCCCCCGGAAGGTGGACTACCACGAGAAAGCCATCCCGTGTCCCTACCCGCACTCTTCCGTCGACTGCGACGAGATCCTCTTTTACGTGGAGGGAAACTTCACCAGCCGGAAGGGCATCGGGCCGGGATCCGTCAGCCTCCACCCGGCCGGACTGCCCCACGGCCCCCACCCGGGCACCTACGAAGCGTCTATCGGGACGGAGCGGACCGACGAGATGGCCGTCATGGTGGATACCTTCCGGCCGCTCGCCCCCACCGAACACGCCCGGAAGGACGAGGATCCCGGGTACAACCGGAGCTGGGTCGAAAAGGACTGAAATCCTCTCCCGAACCCGGAGACGACTCTCGCAGGGAGACCTGTATGAACGATTTCGATATCATCTGGCGCCCCCGTCCCGACGACCTCGAAAACTCGCACGCCGCCCGGCTGATGAAACGCCACGGCCTGAAGAGCCCGGAGGATCTCCGTTCCCGTGCGGCCTCCGATCCCGGCTGGTTTTACCCCGCCATCCTCGAAGACCTCGGCGTGGAATGGTTCGAGGACTATGAGACACTCATAGATTCGTCCCGCGGCCTTCCCTGGACGGACTGGTTCGCCGGAGGCCGGTTGAACCTCGTCCACAACGTCCTGGACCGGCATATTAGAGACGGCTTTGGAGGACAGCCTGCCGTGATCGCGGTAAACGACCGCGAAGAACTGGAAACCCTCACCTACGGGCAATTGAATGACCGGGTCTGCCGCCTGGCGGCGGTTCTGCGCGGCCTGGGGGCGGAGGCGGACGACTGCGTGGGGTTCTACCTGCCCATGACGGCCGATGTCGTTGTCGCCCTGCTCGCCTGCCTCAAGATCGGCGCCGTCCCCGTCCCCGTCTTCGCGGGATTCGGCCCGGACGCCCTGGCTGCCCGCCTTCGGGACTGCAAGGCACGAATCCTGCTGACCGCAGACGCCACCGTGAGACGGGGCCGAAAGGTCCCGCTTAAGGATGCCGTGGACCGGGCGCTCGAGTTGGAGACTTCCGTTGAAGCGGTGCTCGTTCTGCGCCACACGGGCGATGAGGTCTCGTGGAAAGAAGGCCGGGATCATTGGTGGCGGGAGGAGGAAGCCTCCGCTCCGGCGGATGAGTCCACGGCCCGGCTGGATTCCTCCGCGCGATCCATGATTCTTTATACCTCCGGAACCACCGGCCGCCCCAAGGGTGTGGTTCACTCGCACGCAGGGGTTCAGGTCGTCACCGCCAAAGAAGTGGGGTATCACCTTGACGTGCGTCCCGGCAACGTGATGTTTTGGCTCACCGATATCGGGTGGATGATGGGGCCCTGGGAGATCCTCGGCGTACTCTTTCACCGGGGGACGGTCGTTCTGCTGGACGGCGCCCCAGACTTTCCGTCCGCAGACCGCATTTGGTCCATGGTGGAAAGACACCGCATCACCCATCTCGCCCTCGCCCCCACCGCCGTGCGGGTCCTCATGACCCACGGAGAAGAACCTCCCGGGCGCCATGACCTTTCTTCTGTCCGGGTCCTGGGCTCAACAGGGGAGCCGTGGGATGCGTCGTCCTACGAGTGGTACTTCCACAACGCCGGCGGGGGACGCTGCCCGGTGATCAACATTTCCGGCGGAACGGAGCTGATGGGCTGTCTCCTGGCGCCGCTTCCCGTTGCCCCTATCAAGCCCACATCGCTCCAGGGCGCCTCACTCGGCATGGACGTGGACGTCTTCGACGAAGAAGGAAGGAGCGTGCGCGGGCAGGTCGGCTATCTCGTCTGCCGCAGGGCCGCTCCCAACATGACCCGGGGGTTTCTGAACGACCCGGACCGCTACCTGGCCACATACTTCGAACGCTTTGGCCGGGACATCTGGAGCCACGGGGATTGGGCCTATGTGGACGGCGGCGGGCACTGGTTCCTTACAGGGCGGGCCGACGACACCCTGAAGGTTGCCGGCAAGCGGATCGGCCCCGGCGAGGTGGAGGCCGCCGCCGTTTCGCACGAAGCCGTTCGGGAAGCTGCGGCTGTCGGCCTCCCCGATCCCGTGAAAGGAACACGCCTTGTCCTTGTGGCGGTTGCGGCGCCGGACCACCAAACGTCTCCCGAATTGTCGGAAGCGATTAAAAAGCACGTGGCCGAGCATATGGGTTCCACGATGAGGCCCGCCGACGTGATCTGGGTGGACGCTCTGCCGGTGACTCGCTCGGGGAAAATCTTGAGAGGAACGATCAAGAAGGTGCTTTCGGGAGAGGATCCGGGGAGCCTGGCCTCCGCGGCGAACCCCGAGGCAGTAGACGCCATTTTCCGCAAGTCAGGGGCCGCGACTAGCCCGCATAATACTGATACACCACATTAATCATTGCTGATGTTCAAAACAGTGAAGAGACTCCTCAGGCGGAGCGGATCGCCTCCCATTCCCGCTTGCCTCTACCTCGCCCTATCATCGAAGCCCCACCGGCCCTGCTTGCTCTACCATCTCGTCACCCGGCCTCACAGTGACGTAGTCACCT
>JARRNO010000047.1:0-11072 GCA_037384885.1 Acidobacteriota bacterium | reverse complement strand
ATTCGTTTCTGCACCTGTCCTCGCCCTGATTCTGGTCGCTTTGGGCGATCTCCTCCAAATTCCCAAGGACATTGAAAATCACCTCGACCCATCTCCGAAGAAGCCTCGGGCGATAAATCCCAGAGACAAGATGTGGCATTGGATCAAGAACCACCCGCTGGCCGACGGCAAGTTCGCATTTTTCATCTTCTGCCTCATGCCGGTCCAGACGCTCTTCGCCTACAACTACCTGGTGCTGCCCCAGTACGTGGACCGGGCCATGGGGGCCATCGGCCGGCATTACATGGAGTTCTTCGTCAACGCCATCAACCCGATCCTCATCTTTGTGCTGACCCCGACCATCGCGGCCATGACCCGAAAGCGCAACGTCTACAACATGATGATCGCCGGCACCTTCGTCATGGCGCTGCCGGCCTTCCTGCTCGGCATTACGCCGAGCATCATCCTGCTGGTGTTGTATATCGTGATCATGTCCGTGGGCGAGGCCATGTGGCAGCCGAGGTTCCTGCAGTACGCGGCCGAGATCGCCCCCAAGGGCCGCACGGGCGCTTACATGGGTGTGGCGCAGTTCCCGTGGTTCTTGACGAAAATCGTGGCTGGGCTCTACGCCGGGTTGTTTCTCATGCGCTATTGCCCCGAACATGGTCCCCGGCATACCACCACCATGTGGCTGTGGTTCGCCCTCATCGCCATCACCTCGACCATCATGCTGGTGCTGGCCAAGGGATGGATCGGAAAGGACTTCAAGACCAAGGCCGAGTGACGGGAGGCCTCCGGAGTCCCGGCTTACGAGCGGCTGTCCGCTGTCTAACATATGGACAGGAATGGACTTGCATATTCCAGCGTTTTCTTGACAGGTCTTCACCCTGGACATACCATTAAATGATCGGGAGGAAGCAGTTTGGTCGAAACGCCTCTGCTTGACACAATCAAAGTCCCATCCGACTTGCGGAAAGTTCCTCTCGAGGACCTGCCGGAAGTCTGCCGCGAACTCCGCGAGTACCTGGTGGAAGTCGTGTCCGGGATCGGCGGCCACCTGGCCAGCAGCCTGGGCGCTGTCGAACTGACGGTGGCGCTTCATTATGTGCTGGACACGCCCGAAGACATCCTCGTCTGGGACGTGGGTCACCAGGCCTACATCCATAAAATCCTCACCGGCCGGAAGGACGCCCTGCCCACGATCCGCCAGTATGGCGGTATCTCGGGCTTTCTGAAGCGCAACGAAAGTGAATACGATGTGTACGGCGCGGGACACGCCTCCACGGCGCTTTCGGCCGCTTACGGGATGGCTGTCGCCCGCGACCTTCAAAATGAAGAGCGCAACGTGGCCTGCGTGGTGGGCGACGGCGCTCTGACCGGCGGGCTGTGCTACGAGGCCATCAACAACATCGGTTCGAGCCGCCGGCCGTTCCTGATCATCCTGAACGACAACCAGATGTCCATCTCGCCGAACGTGGGCGCCATCAACCGCTACCTTATGAACTTCGCCCAGACCCAGCTCTACCAGACTTTCCGGCGCCAGGTCCGCGAGAACATCGATAAGATTCCGCGGATCGGGAAGCCCATGAACCGCCTGGCGCGGCGTCTCGAAGAAGCGGCCAAGACGCTTCTCACACCCGGGGCTTTTTTCGAGGCCATGGGCTTGAACTACTACGGCCCGGTGGACGGCCACAACGTCGTCGAACTGGTCAAGACCATCCGGAATCTCCTGACGGCGGACACGCCGGTCATCCTGCACGCGCTGACCGTCAAGGGGAAGGGCTACAAACTGGCCGAAGAATCGCCCGAAGGCTATCACGGCGTCAAGCCCTTCCATCCCGACGAGGGCATTCTCCCCAAGCCGGCGGGAAAGCCCGCCTATCTCGAGGTGTTCGGCCAGAGCCTGTGCAAGGCGGCGGAGAAAAATCCGAAAATCGTCGCCATTACGGCCGCCATGCCGACGGGCACGGGCCTCGTCCCCTTTTCCAAGCAGTTTCCGGAGCGCTTCTTTGACGTGGGCATCGCCGAGGAGCACGCCGTGGTCTTCGCCTCCGGGCTGGCCGCCCAGGGGATGCGCCCCGGGTGCGCCATCTACAGCACCTTCCTGCAGCGGGCTTTCGATCCCATCGTGCATGACACGGCCCTGCAGCACCTTCCGGTGATCTTCTGTCTGGACCGCGCCGGGCTGGTCGGTGAAGACGGCCCCACCCACCACGGCGCCTTCGACCTGTCCTACCTGCGTCTGATCCCGGAAATGGTGGTATCCGCGCCCCGCAACGGCGGCGAGCTGAGAGATCTCCTGACGACGGCGCTGGAGTATACGGACGGCCCCTTTGCCATCCGTTACCCCAAGGCGGCCGCCGACGGCTTCAACCCTGAAACCGAGGGAAAAACACTTTCCATCGGTTCTTGGGAAGTTCTAGCCGAAGGGTCTGATGCGGCGATCCTGGCCGTCGGGTCCATGACCGATCCGGCCCTGGCCGCTTCGCAGATGCTGGAACAGCAGGGGATTCACGTGGAAGTGGTCAACTGCCGTTTCGTCAAGCCCATGGACGAGAGCTACCTGGCCTCCATGTCCGAGCGGTTCCCGCTGGTGGCCACGGTGGAAGAAAACGCATTGGCCGGAGGTTTCGGCGCCGGCGTGATCGAATGGCTTGAAGGGGCCGGATCCCACAATGCCGTTCTCCAGCTCGGTATTCCTGACCGGTTCATCACGCATGGACCGAGAGGCAGGCTTCTTGAAGACATCGGGCTGAGTGCGGAAGGCATCGCGGGCAAGATCCTTGCGGGGCTCAGAAATCAGGGAAAGCTGCCCAAGCCGCGGGTGGTTGTGAACCGGTCCTGATCCCGGCGGCGTTTTCCGGCCCGATTTCTTTTTGAAAAAGGAGTGACGGATGAAGCTCAGCATCAGCAGGGGGGATCTGTATTCGCTCAAGGTGGACGCGCTCGCCGTGGGGATCTTCGACGATCTCGACTTCAGTGGGCTGAAGGACGGCGCCGCGCTGGCGAAGCAGGCAGCCCGGTTACGGTTCAAGGGCAGCGCCGGCGAGAGCTTCTACGCCTTCGACCGCGCCGGGAGCCCGGCCAAGGACCTCGTGTTCGTGGGGCTCGGGGCGCGAGAAAGCTACGGGCCGGACGAGGCGCGGAAAGCGGCGGCGGCGGCCGTCAGGCGCTTCGGAGAACGCTTTTCCCGGACGGCTTCTCTTGCGCTGGCCATCGGCGAGGGGACGGCGGACGCCGGGGAGATGGCCGCGGCGGCGGCGGAAGCGGCCGTTCTCACGGACCACCGGTTCCAGAAATACCTGACCGGGGCCGACCGAAAGGTCGAAGGCCTGGCCGGTCTTTCGATCCACGCGGAGAAGGCGCCGGCCGCGCTGAAAGACCGGATCAAGGCGGCGGAAATCACCGCGAGGGCCACAGCCTTTGCGCGCGACCTTGTGACCGATCCCAGCGAGACCATGACGCCCGAAATCGTGGCGAAGGCCGCCCGCGCGCTCGGCAAGGAATACGGTTTCACGGTGAAGGTCCTGGACGAGAAAAAATGCCGCGAGATGGGCATGGGCGCTTACCTGGCCGTGGCAAGGGGGTCCAAGGTTCCGCCGCGGTTCGTGCACCTCTCCTACCGCCCCGCCCGTGCCAAATCCCACGTGGCCTTCGTCGGCAAGGGCGTCACCTACGATTCGGGCGGCCTGTCGCTCAAGCCCACGAGCAGCATGGTCACCATGAAGGCGGACATGTCCGGTGCGGCGGCCGTGCTGGGCGCCATGAAGGCGGTGGGCGAACTGAAACCCAGCGTCGCCGTGGACGGCATCACGGCGCTGTGCGAAAACATGCCGGGGGGAGGGGCGTACCGGCCCGGCGACGTGCTCAAGAGCATGAGCGGTAAAACCATCGAGGTCCTCAACACGGATGCCGAAGGCCGTCTGACGCTGGCCGACGCTCTCTGCTACGCCCAGAAGCTCAAGCCGGACGCCGTCATCGATCTGGCGACGCTGACGGGGGCATGCGTGGTGGCGCTCGGCCCCGACATCGGCGGGGCCATGGGCAACAACCAGGACCTGGTAAGCGAGGTGCTCGCGGCGGCGAAGCACTCGGGCGACGAACTCTGGCCGCTTCCTCTTCCGGGCCAGTACAAGAAGTTTTTAAAGAGCCGTATTGCGGACGTGGCCAACGTGTCAAGCGTCCGCTGGGGCGGCGCGCTCACGGCCGGCCTCTTCCTTCAGGAATTCGTGGACAAGGACATGCCGTGGGTGCACCTGGATATCGCGGGACCGTCTTTCCGCGAAGACGACGGCGTGGATTCTCACCATTCGGAAGGAACCGGCGCCGGCGTGCGGACCCTGATCCGGTTTGTTCAGGGAAGAACTCGATAAAAGCGCTTTGAAACGAACCAAGGGGGCGGTCCGGCGGGCCGCCCTTTTTTCTTTCTCAACCGCCGCCGGACTTTTCGTCCACTTTCTTTTTGACCTTGTCGCCGGCCTTTTCCAGCGCCTCTCCCGTCTTCTTCATGGCCTTGCCCACGGCCTTGGCCGTTTTGTTGGCGGCCTTGTCGATGGAGCGCCCGGCCCGCTCTGCCGGGCCGTTGTGCTCGGCGCAGGAGGCGAGGACCGCCAGTGATGCGGCGGCGAAAAGAACTAGCAGCGACCCTAACAGCCATCTCTTCATCAGCGGCCTCCTCACTTTGAACAATATCACGGCCCCCAGGTTTCCGGAACGGCCTCAGGAAAGACCGTGCCCCACCAGCAGCCCGATGCTATGGGTGACCAGCGCGACGGCCGATCCGATCAAGAGCATCCTGAGGCCGCTGAAAAAGGCGCCCCGGCCCGTGAAGATGGACAGCATGGCGCCCACGAAGAAAAGGGCGGCGCCGCTGAGTCCGGCCGACAGCCAGACCGCGTGGGACAGCGTTGGGAAGAGGAAGGGCGCCAGTGGAACGATCGCGCCGGCGACGAAGGCGAGAAAAGAGCTGATGGCGGCGCCCCAGGGGGAGCCCAGCTCCGAAGGGTCCAGACCCAGCTCCTCGCGCGCCAGCGTGTCCAGAGCCGATTCCGGGTTCTCCAGGATCGTCCGGGCCAGCCCGGCGGCCTGTTCTTTGTCGATGCCCTTGGCGCGGTAGATCAGTTCCAGTTCCTTGGCTTCGTCCTCGGGCGAGGCTTCCAGCTCTTCTTCTTCCTGGCGCAGCTCCCGCTCGAACAGCTCACGCTGCGATTTCATGGAGACGTATTCCCCGGCCGCCATAGAAAAAGCACCGGCCAGCATCCCGGCGAAGCCCGCCAGCAGGATGGAAGCGCGGACGCCCGTTCCGCCGGCCACGCCCATGATCAGCGAAAAGTTGGAAATCAGCCCGTCGTTGATGCCGAAAACGGCCGCCCGGAGGCTGCCTCCACCGCCGCCCCGGTGCCAGCTTTCGTGCTCGACCACCGACGTGCTGCGATTGGCCCGCATGTGTGCGAACACCTTGGCGTGCATCCGCTCTTCTTGCGGGATGCCCAGCTCAGCGGCGTCCTGTTGGCCTGCGTAAGAATTGCCCGCTTTCATTTCGAGGATCTGGGCCACCGGCACCATGCTCCGGCTGCCGAAGAGCCTGGACAGGAAGACGAAGAACCGTGCTCTCGGGCTGGGCCGTTCCTTGAGCGTCACACCAGCTTTTTTGAGCTTCCCGCGCCACAGGACGGCGTGCTCCTCCTCGATTTCGGCGAGTTCCTGAAAGATGGCCCGGCGTTCCGGGTCCTTTTCCGTTCGCGCAAGAGCCTTATAGAGCAGCGTGTTGTCGATTTCTTCCTGCAGGTTGCGGCGGTAGCGCCGGATGTCGGCTCGCCCGGCCGGGACGCTCTCTTCCGCTTCCTGCTTGCCCTCCGGATGCTCTTCCATGGATTCTCCCTCGTGAGAACGCAGATTAAACCCGGATGGCCCCCCGGGTATCCAGGCGAAACGGCGCAGAGGTTCGCGCTTGCAAGGAAGGTGACCGAGGCCGGCTCAGGCGTAGTATACACTACGGCGACGATGGCCGACGGAGGTTGACTCGGCAGGCGCGGGCCTATCAGGCGGTGCAGCGGACAGCGTGTGGAGGATGCGGACCGGTATGCTTTGATGCCACGGGCAAGCTCCTGCGGCGCAAGAAAGGGAGAAGGGCCGCAACGACGGCCCTTCGGAAAAACAAGCTGCTGTGCAATGGGTTGGAAATGGTTGGTAGCCCGTAGGGGATTCGAACCCCTGTTACCGGCGTGAGAGGCCGGCGTCCTAACCGCTGAACGAACGGGCCGGATTGGCTGGGGAGGGAGGACTCGAACCCCCAACATCCTGGTCCAGAGCCAGGCGTTCCACCATTGAACTACTCCCCAACGGCTCATTATGCTATCAAAGCCCCCGAAACGCTGTCAAGGTCTTTCGGCGCAGTCAGTTGCGTCCGGGTGGTCGACTTGCAGCCGGCGAAATCACCGCGGAGGCGCGGAGAAGGTGAGAATTGAACCACAGAGCACACCGAGCTCACAGAGCTAAGCTGGTTTGTCCGCGTAGATACGCCAACCACCACTGCTCACCACTCATAATCAGCGGCCGCGTAGCGGCCATCTGTAGGAGGTGTCGCCTGACGCCGACTTCCCGAAGCGGTCTGCCCAAAACCCAGTCGCCTCGTCACCCCACTACTTCGTGACCTAATCACTCAATCACCCAGTGACTCAGTCACGTCGTCACTGCGCGCGACGCGCGCATTCCCGAGGCCGTTTGTTTCCGCCGCCCCATCCAGGTATGCTGGACCGGAGGAGCTTGATCATGGGAGGCGCTATGAAGCCGAAAGCAATCCGGGCGGCCATGGGAGCGGTCATCGCCGCCGTGATCTTCGCCGGCGGATTCTGGGTCGGCTGGACGGTCCGCAAGCCCGGGCCTGTTCCCCCAAAACCTCCCGTCAAGCAAAAGCCGAAGGCGCCCGCGCTCGAGCAAGTCCCCTGGTCATCGCTGGCCCAGGCAAGGGACGATCTCAGCTTTGGCGGCCTGGCGCAAGCCTGCGCCAAGAGCCTGGATTACTTCCGGAAGCTCCCGCCGGACCGCGTGGTTGAGGCGGCCGGCCGGAAGGTGACGGCGGGACGCATGGCCGCGGCCCTGCAGCACCTGGTCCAAATTCTGCAGGACCCGAAATCGACGCCTGAAGCGAAGCGCTCCGTCATCGAGCGCAATTTCGACCTCTACAAGAGCACCGGCCGCGACGGCAAAGGCTCCGTGCTCTTCACCGGCTACTACGCGCCCGTCTACAAGGGCAGCCTCAAGCCCGAAGGCCCTTACCGCTATCCCATCTACAGCCGGCCGCAGGACCTGGTGAGCGTCAGCCTCTCGCAATTCGGCCTGGGGGGCGGGGCGATCTTCGGGCGGGTGAAAGACGGGCGGCTCGTTCCGTACTACACGCGCAAGGAAATCCAGACAAACGGGATTCTGAAAGGGCAGAGGCTTGAACTGGCGTGGCTCAAGGACCCGCTCGACGCCTACCTGCTCCAGGTGCAGGGCAGCGGGATGCTGGAACTGACCGACGGCGATCTGGTGGAGGTCCTTTACGCCGGGAAGAACGGCCGGCCTTACAAAAGCCTTGGCCAGTACCTGGTGCATTCGGGGGAGATCGGCCGGGACGCCGTCTCCATGCAGGCCATCCGCCGCTACCTTAAGGAGCATCCTTCCAAGGTGAGGCAGGCGCTTGACCACAACCCCAGCTTCACCTTCTTCCGGATCGGCCACGGCGGCCCTTACGGCAGCCTGGGTGTCACACTCACGCCCTACCGTTCCATCGCCACCGACAAGCGCATCTTCCCGCAGGGGGTTCTCTGCCTCATCCGGACACGCAAGCCCCGCTTCGATTCAAAGGGAAAGATCACATCGTGGGAGCCCTTCACCCGCTTCGTGCTCAACCAGGACACGGGCGGCGCCATCCTCGGCCGCGGCCACGTGGATCTGTATTGCGGCATGGGGGATGCGGCGGGACGCGTGGCGGGGCACATGAAGGAAAACGGGGAGCTGTACATCCTGCTGCCCCGGCCCGCGGTGGATGGAGCTGTGCCTGCCGGAAAATCCTGAAAAATTTCTAGTGACTTAGACCGGCTTCGCCCGAAATATCTGCCCAATGATTGACCGGCCCGTGGCCCTGCCCCAGGTCGTCCGCCGTGGCGATGGCCCGGGTGATGAAGGCCTTGGCGCGGGCAAGCGCCTGGAGCGGCTCGACGCCCTGCGCCAGAAGGGCGGCGGCGGCGGCGGAAAAGGTGCATCCGGTCCCGTGGGTGTTCCGGTTGGAAGAGCGTGTTCCGCTGAGCACGGTCCAGCTTTCGCCGTCCCAGACGAAGTCCGCCGCCACGCCTTCAGGGTTCACCGGGCTGTGGCCGCCCTTCATCACGACGATGCGCGGTCCCATCCGCCGGATGCGCTCCGCCGCCTCGCGGAAGTTGTCCTCGCTGTCCAGCGCCAGGCCCGTCAGCGCTTCCGCTTCCGGCACGTTGGGGGTGACGATCGCGGCCAGGGGGAAGATTTCTTCCACCAGCGCAGCCACCGCTTCGGGGGCGATCAGCGCATCGCCGCTCTTGGCCCGCATGACCGGGTCCACCACGAGATTGGACACCTTGTGTTCGCGAAACTTGGCCGCCGCGGCCCGGATCACCGGCCCGGAGACCAGCATTCCGGTCTTCACCGCGTCCGCGCCGATGTCCGACAGGCAGCTTGCGATCTGCAGCGCCACGAAGTCTTCGGGCACGGCGTGGATGCCCTGCACGCCCACCGTGTTTTCGGCGACCACGGCCGTCAGCGCCGACTGTCCGAAGACGCCGAAGCGCTGAAAGGTCTTCAGATCGGCCTGAATTCCGGCGCCGCCGCTGCAGTCCGAACCTGCCACGCTCAGCGCCCTGGCTCTCTTGCTCATCGCACCCTCCCGTCTATCCCGCCGGTTCAGAGTCCCACGGCGGCGCGGTCCAGTCCGCCCATGGAAAGGATCTTCTCGAACTCCCGCCTCGCCACCGGACAGACCGACAGCCGCGACTGCCTGAGAAGCGCCATGTCCGCCAGCTCCCGGGTCTGCTTGATCTGAGACAGCGAAACCGGCTGTTTCATGGGAGCGGCGGGCGCCACGCCCACAGCGGACCAGTCGCCTTCCCGGGCCGTGGGATCGGGAAAGGCCTCCCGCGTGACACGGGCCACGCCCACGATTTCCTTGGCAGACACGGAGTGGTAGTAAAGGGCGAGGTCGCCTTTCTTCATGGCCCGCAGGTTATTGCGGGCCTGGTAGTTTCTCACCCCGTCCCAGGCGGTGGAGCCGTCCCGGTTCAAATCGTCCCACGAATAGGCCGAAGGTTCGCTCTTGATCAGCCAGAAAGTCATGCCGCCTCTCCAGCGTTCTTTACGCGGGCGCCCTTTGCCGCGCCTACGGCGAGAAAGATCCAGCCCAGGAGGAAGGCCGTGCCCCCGAAGGGCGTGATGATGCCGAAGGCGGACACGCCCGTCAGCGCCAGCACGTAGAGGCTGCCCGAAAAGAGGACGATGCCGGCGGCGAAGAGCCAGCCCGCGGCGCGCAGCAGCCCGCCGCCCCAGCGCGAAACCGCCCAGGCCGTGAGCATCAGGGCGAGAGCGTGGATCATCTCGTAGCGCTGGCCCACGTCGTAGACGTGCAGCATCCTGTGCGAAAGAACCTTCTCGAGCATGTGCGCCCCGAAGGCGCCCAGCGCCACGCCGAGTCCGGCGAAGGCGGCTCCGAGTGCGAAGAAAAGCCGGGTCATGGTCTCTCCTCTTCCGGCGCCGGCCGGCATTTCCTCAGGATTGGCCGGCCGAAGTCTTGGTCGGGTACCCCTTGTCGATCCAGTTCTTCTGGAAATCGTGGGGGATGTAAAGCACGTGGACGTTCGTATAGCCCATGTCCTTCAGCTTCTTGAAGGCCGGCCGGACGGTCGGGCAGTGCGACCACGGGCAGCAGCCACAGTAGATGACGATGTCGCGGTCCTGGGCGACGCCCTTCACGGCTTGGGCGATCTTCTGCAGCCCGGCGGGCTTGGAAGCGGGGCCCGCGTAGATCGATCCGGGGATGTGCGCACCGCGGTAGAGCACGTCGAACCCGATCTGAAGCAGCAGCGGCTTCTTGGCGGACTGTTTCAACTGGTCCGCTAAAGCGGACGGCATCATCAGGTCCGCTTCTTTCCAGGGATCGGATGCGGCCACAGGAATGGCTTCATCGGCGGGAGCGGCGGCGGCCGTCTTGGCGGATGGCGTCTTGGCCTTTGAAGCGGCCGGAGTCTTGGGAGCCGGCTTGGAACAGGCGGCGGCCAGCGCCAGGCCGAAGATCGCGGGCACGATCCAGAGACGGTGGAGAGCGAGTCTTGAAGAACGGGCTTCGGTCATTCGGAATCTCCTTGAAGAAATCGATGATAGACGGGGCTCCCTATGCAGGGCGGCCGGAGCTTCAATTAAAGCACATCCCCGCCGGTGAAAGAACCCGCCCATGCCGGGGCGAGCCTCCCGGCGTTGACAGCAAAAGGGCCCTGCTCCATAATATTGAGCGCCCGGCGCCGTGGCAAAGTGGTAAGGCAGGGGCCTGCAAAGCCCTCATCACCGGTTCGAATCCGGTCGGCGCCTCCATCTTTTCTTCCCCAAAATCAGGCACTTGAAAGCGAGACCCGGCACTAGGGGGCAAGCTTGCCCGGGATCATTCTATCCCCAGTGCAAACGGCCGATGACGCAATCCCCGTCACCCGCGGTACAATAAAGACACCGGCCTCTATTTGAGGGATGACAAAGAAAACGACCATTCCCCGTTTTAGGAAGGCGTCTTTCGCATACTCATGTAGCACTTCTAGGGGCGCGAAGGCGGCACCATAGTTGCAGCCGCCACGATGAACCGGGTCGCCGGCAGATGCTTCCCGCCGTGAAACGGCGGCAAAGAACACGAGCGCTTCGCATCGGTCCAAGAGAGTAAAAACGCCTGTTTTGCCTTGAAGGGGCCCGAATCGTGATGAAAAAACTTTTCCTGATTCTTGGCTTGGCCGGGGTGTTGGGCGCGGCGACTTCTGGAATGGATTTACGGAAGGATTCGAGAGTGCGAAATTGAGCTCCATAGCCGGAGAAGTTGCCGGCAAGAT
>JARRNO010000046.1:0-14045 GCA_037384885.1 Acidobacteriota bacterium | reverse complement strand
TTTTAACTGCGAACCGGAGGGGGAAAAGCCAAACGGCCGAAACGCGCCGCCCGGGTCGGGTTTGTCCGGCTTTTGAGCACCCCCGCCGTAAAAAAGACAGGAGGGAGACATGGGCGAACCGGTCATCGTGGATGCGGTCCGCGCCCCCGTTGCCAAATTCAGGGGCGCCTATCGCAACATCAGGCCAGACAGTCTATACGCGCAACTCATCAACTCGCTCTTGCGGAGGACGGGAATCGATGCCTCCCGCATCGAGGACGTCGTCACGGGCTGCGTCACGCAGAGCGGGGAGCAGGGCGCCAATGTGGGCCGGCTGGCGGCGCTGCTTTCCGACCTCCCTCAGAAGGTGCCGGCCGTAACGTTGGACCGGATGTGCGGGTCCTCCCAGCAGGCGGTCCACTTTGCCTCCCAGGCCATTGCCGCCGGAGATGCCCAGTACATTATCGCCGGAGGCATCGAACACATGACCCGCGTTCCCATGTTCAGCGACATCGGCGGCGGCTTTGAAAAGCTCAATCCGGCGCTGTTCGAAAAATACCAGTTGATCCACCAGGGAGAATCGGCCGAGCGGATCGTGGACCTTTATGACTTGACCCGGGACGAACTGGACGAGTTCTCTTACAACAGCCATGTGAAGGCGGCGGCCGCCACAAAGGCCGGCTATTTCAAGGACCAGCTCGAACCGGTCGCCGGCGTCGACAAGGACGGCAACCCCATGACCCTCACCTGGGACGAGGGCATAAGGTTCGAACCCAATCTGGAAAAGATGAAGTCTCTTTCACCCGCTTTCCGAACCGACGGCCGCGTCACGGCGGCCAACAGCAGCCAGATTTCGGACGGAACCGCCGCCCTGTTGATCGCAGACCTGGACCAGGCGGAAGCGGACGGCTTCATTCCGAAGGCCCGTTTCCGGGCCAGGGTCGCCGTGGGAGACGATCCGACGCTTCAGCTTATGGCCGTGGTGCCCGCAACCCGTGAGGCACTGAAGAGATCCGGGCTCTCCATCCATGATCTCGACGTGATCGAGATCAACGAGGCGTTTTCATCCGTGGTGCTGGCCTGGGCCCGGGAACTTTCACCGGACATGGAAAAGGTCAATCCCAACGGCGGCGCCGTCGCCCACGGCCATCCGCTCGGCGCCACGGGCGCGGTCCTTATGACCAAGCTGCTTCACGAGCTGGAACGGCGGGACGCGCGATACGGTCTCCAGGTCATGTGCATCGGCCACGGCATGGCCACGGCTACAATCCTGGAACGCATGTAAAGGGGGACTTGAATGAAGCTTGAAGGTAAAGGCGTCCTCGTAACGGGAGCGGCCTCCGGCCTGGGCGCCGCGACCGCGCGTTGGTTCCACGCCCGCGGGGCCAGGGTGATCCTGGCCGACCGGGACCGAGAAAGAGGCGAAGCCGCTGCCGCCGAACTGGGGGCGAAAAGCCGTTTTGTCGAAACGGATGTCACCAATCCCGAGGCTGCCGGAGCGGCGGTCCGCGCCGCCGTGGAATCCGGCGGGCTTCACGTTTTGGTAAACTGCGCCGGCATCGGAATCGTTGAGAAGGTGGTAGGGCGGGAAGGCGTTCACGACTTGGGGCGCTTCGAGAAAGTTATCCGCGTCAACCTCATCGGAACGTTCAACATGCTTCGAACCGCCGCTTACGCCATGACGGCCAATGAGCCCGAGGAGGAAGGAGAGCGGGGCGTCATCGTGAACACCGCGTCTATCGCCGCCTACGAAGGGCAGATGGGACAGGCCGCCTACAGCGCTTCCAAGGGCGGGGTGGCGGCCCTGACACTCCCCGCCGCCCGTGACCTGGCAAGACACGGGATCCGCGTGGTGACCCTGGCGCCGGGGCTCTTCGACACGCCGCTGCTGGCCAGCGTTCCGGAAGAGGCGCGGCAGGCGCTGGCCGCCCAGACCCCGTTTCCGAAGCGGCTCGGACGTCCCGACGAGTTCGCCGCCATGGCGGAACACGTGGTGCGGAACAGCATGCTCAACGGTGTGGTCATTCGCCTGGACGGCGCGCTCAGGATGGTCTGAAAGCCGTGCCCCTCGTCCTGGACCTTACCCGCCTCCTTCCCGGACCGCTCGCCGGGAAAATTCTCCTGCAGCTGGGATGGCGCGTCATCAAAGTGGAGCCGCCTTCGGGAGAATTGACCGAGACCGCCTATCCCGAAGCCTACCGGTGGCTCAACGACGGAAAGGACATCCGGCGCATCGACCTGAAGGCTCCGAAGGGCATACGCGCCTTGAGGGCCCTTGCGGCCGACGCGGACATCGTGCTCGACACGAATCGTCCCGGCGTCATGGAGCGGCTGGGCGCCGGTCCCGACGAAATGCGCCGTAAGCATCCTTCGCTCGTATACGTCCGAATCGCCGGATACCGCGATCCCGCCTTCAGGGAGGCGCCCGGCCACGATCTCGCTTATCTCGCCTCGGACGGCATGCTGGACAGGCTGGGAAACGCCTGGAAGGACATCCAGGTCGCAGACACCGCCGGCGCACTCTGGGCGGTCGCCGCGGCCCTCGAGGGTCTTAGGAAAGGCGGGGGATTCTTCGAAGTCTATCTCTCTGAGGCCGCACGCGTCTTCAGCTACCCTCCCATGCCATTCCTGAACGGCGGCCTCGTCTGTTACACCCTCTATGAGGCTGCCCCGGGACGGGTGGCCTTAACCGCGCTCGAACCTCATCTCTGGGAACGGTTCTGCCGGGTGGCGGGAAAGCGGGAGTGGGAATCCCTCGGTACAAGCCCGGCGGAGCCGTCTAACGCCGTCTACCGGGAGATGTGCGACTTCTTTCTTGAGAGAAGTGACACGGACTGGGAAGCGTGGGGCCTAAAGCACGAAGTTCCCGTCAGATCCGTCCGCACCGGGGGCCCGGAAGGGGGGATCCTTCCTTGGCGCGAAACGTGACAGGGGTCATGAACAGATCAAAAAAATGGGGAGCCTTCCGGCTCCCCCTTTGCGGTCTTGATCGGCCTGCGGTCCCTTGGCACCCTGGCGGATCTCGAAGCTTACGCGGTCGCCCTCGTTGAGGCTCCGGAAGCCCACTCCGTCAATGGCGCTGTAATGAACAAAGACGTCCTGTCCGCCATCCACGGTAATAAAACCGTAACCCTTTTTCGCGTCGAACCACTTCACTGTTCCCATTGCCACAGCAAACTCCTATTGAACCTTACTTCCACTCTAACAAACCACTTGTTAGAGAAAGTACCAAATTCAGGCTAGCACAAGGGTATTGGGACGTCAAGATTTTTATACTCAGCAACCACGGGGGTTACCCGCGTTCCTCCTACTTCTTGGCACGCCGGTATTGAGCGGGCCATTCCACGTCCGCACCGAGGTCGGAGGCCGCCCGCAGGGGCCAGTAGGGATCCCGCAGAAGCTCGCGCGCCAGGAGGACGGCGTCCGCCTGGCCGGTGGAAAGGATGTGTTCCGCCTGAACCGGCTCGGTGATCATGCCGACAGCGCCCGCGGCGATACCGCACTGTTCGCGTATCGCTTGCGCGAACTGGGTTTGGTAACCGGGCCCGGCCGGGATGGGAGCATTCGAAACCAGCGCGCCGCTCGAACAATCCATGAGATCTACGCCCAGTTCCCTAAGGCGCGACGAGAAGATCACGGACTGCTCCAGGTCCCAGCCGCCCTCCACCCAATCGGTCACCGATATTCTCACGAACAGGGGTTTTCCGGCCGGCCAGGCTTCGCGGACGGCGCCGGCCACGCGGAGCGGCAGCCGCATCCTGTTTTCCAGGCTTCCACCCCAGGCATCGGTCCGCCGGTTGCTCAGCGGGGATAGGAATTCGTGGAGCAGGTAGCCGTGGGCCATGTGGAGCTCAACGACGTCAAATCCGGCCCTGTCCGCCCGCTTTGCGGCCTCGGCGAAGAGGCCCGTGAGGCGCTCCAGATCCTCTTCGCTCAACTCCCTGGGAACGGGAGAACCCTCGGAAAAGGGCACCGGGCTGGGCGCTTCTGGAATCCATCCGCCCTGCTGCGGGGGTACCGCTCCGCCCCCTTCCCAGGGGGGGCTGCAGGAAGCCTTGCGCCCGGCGTGCCCGATCTGGACCCCGGGGACCGCCCCCTGGTCACGGATGAAGCGCGTCACCGGCTTCCAAGCTTCCACCTGCTCCTCGTTCCAGAGACCCGTGTCGCCGGGGCTGATCCGCCCTTCCGGACTGACGGCCGTGGCTTCGGTCAGCACGAGCGCCGCTCCGCCCACCGCCCGGCTTCCCAGGTGGACCAGGTGCCACGGACTGGGGACGCCCTCCCGCGCCGAATACTGGCACATGGGCGAAACGAAGATCCTGTTTTTGAAGGTCAATTCTCTCAAGGTCAACGGTTCAAACAACTTGGACATGCTGCACGCTCCTTGCGCGGGCCCGGGTTTAGTTGCGGGACCAAGGGCGTCATCTTCCCCTTATTCCCTTTTTGAATTTCAGGTGCGCCATGTTGCGACGGAAGGCGGCCAGGTAGCGGGCGTCTTCCGCATAAGTTGTCGGATAGACCGCCGGGACCGGTTGGGGGACGAGGTCCGCGTCCACGTTGACGAAGGTGAAAAGACACGCGTTGGACAGGGCCTTGACCGTACGGTCCAGGCTGATCCGCTCGATGTTCACCTCCACGCAAACCGATGTCCGGCCCGTGTACACCACCCGGCTCAAGAAATGAAGCTTGTCTCCCATCCTCACGGGGCGGAAGAAATTGATCCGGTTGACGGCCACCACGACCGGCCGGTCCGGAGTGACGCTTTCCGCGTTGATGGCAGCCAGCTCGTAGGCCTTTCTGACGAGAACCCCCCCAAAAATTTTTCGGGGGACGTTTTCCTGCTCGGGGTAGGTACGCTCCCAGGAACTGGTAGTCAGGTCTGAAACGAGAAGCTGGTCGAAGTCTGCTTCATCGTGGGCGGCGTGGAGCCCGGCCAGCAGGGCGTATTCCTCGGGCGAGGGAGGGTCCAGGGCGGCGGACCGCTGCTCCCGGAAGCGCTCCCGGTTCCTCACCGCCTTGTCCCGGCGGGCCCGTTCCAGCTCGTCTTCATATTCGAGGGGAGACAGCACCGGCGGAGCTTTCGCTCCCTCCTCCCCCGGTCGCGCCACCATGGTGAAATAGCAGGAGGCGATATGGTCCGCCCCGTCTGCATCATGTTCCACCCGGATTCCCACGACGATGGAGGTCCGGCCCACAAAGTTCACGGAGGCTTTGAGCACCAGGTCCCTGTTGACATCCGCCGGATGGCGCACCCGGATGTTGTCGATGGCGGCTGTGACCACCCTCGCGCCGGGATCCGCCCTTCTCGCGTGCGCCAGCGCCGTTTCTTCCGCCAGCTTGTCCAGCGCTTCCAGAAGGCGGCCGAAGCGCAGGTTCCCGCGGATGGGCGCATCCACCACCATAAACCGGCGCCGCAACTCAAGATCCGAGGAAAGGGGCAGGACTTCGCGGCGCGCCGTATCGGCCGGTCTCACCACGCCTAAAACTCCTCCATGATCACCCGGCGGGTTCCAGGCCGGCGTTTTGCGCCACGATTTTCCCGAGTCCCGCCCAGTCGATGTCTCCCAGCCCGCGAGCCAGGCCGGTCAGATAATGCGCGTGAACCACGTCCGCAAACTCCATGGGGACGGCCCGCTCCGCCGCTTCGCCCCGGACGTAGCGCATGTCCTTCAACCCCCATCGAAGGCGGAATCCAGCCGGCTCGTACTTTTCGCCGGCGATGAGGTTGCCGTAATTCTGGTAGATGGGGGACTTGAAGAGACAGCCATTGGCGATTTCCAGCATGGTCGAGGCCGAAACGCCGGACCGGCGGGCAAGGGCGAAAGCTTCGCCCATCGCCTCGATGGCGGACGCGAGCAGGAAGTTTCCGGCCAGCTTCACCACATTGGCCTTGAAGGGTTCTTCGCCCACCACGACGGCGCCCTGCCCGACCGCCTCGAAAATGGGACGAACCCGCTCGACCGCTGCGGTCTTGCCGGCTGCGATCACCCACAGCGACGCGGATGCGGCCGCTTCCGGCCGGCCAAAGACGGGCGCGGCCACGTAGTCCACCCCTCTGGCGGCGTGCTCCGCTTCGAGGGCGCGGGCGAAGGCGGGGCTCAGCGTGCTCATGGACAGGTGAACGCTCCCTTTCGAAAGCGCCTGGAGGGCGCCTGTCTCTCCCCCAAGGACCGTCTCGACGGCGGGGTCGTCAGAGAGCATGGTCACCAGGACTTGGGCACTTTCTGCCGCGCCGGCCGGACTCTCTGCGATCTTCGCGCCCAAGGCTTCAAGTAGCTTGGCCTTGGCGCCGGTACGGTTAAAAACATTGACCTCGTGACCGGCCTTCAGCAGATTTTCCGCCATGGGCCGTCCCATGCTTCCCGTTCCGATAAAACCAACTTTCATCATCAAGTCTCCTAATTTCTTCTCATGTCCTTAGGGGCTATGTTAACGCAATCGGACGTGCAACCATTCCGCGGCGCCCGGGCGTGATATACTCTGCCGGATCAAGCGTTTCTCAGCGCACTGAGAACGGACGGGGGGGCGGACGCCGGGGCGGCGTTGACAGAGCAGGCCTTCATTCGTCATATTCAGGAAGAGGAGGTCGCGCGTGCCCATAGACAACGTTCTCCGATATGACGATGTTCCACTCGAAGATTTCATGGCCTGCCTCTACCAGTACGACCAGAGAATGGATGCCGGCTACCTGCCGCCTCCCGGACACCTGAGCGAGGTCAAACTGACCGGCCGCTGGTCTCCCGGTTCCGGCGATTCCGAGGCGCCGCTCTCCATCTATCTCCTGCAGGAAGTGGACGCCATCAGCGAAATGACGGAGACGTTTCTGATTTTGGCCTCAGAAGGCGACGTAGCGCCCGATTTGAGGGCATTGGGCCTTCAGATGAAAACCTATCTCGCCAGCCGGGGGGAGCCAAGCATGATCCGGATCGATCCCCGCTACGGTCCGGTTTGCGGCAGCGGCCTGGAACCCGTTGATCCCGCCATCCGCTGGGACCGCCCCAGGCTCTACCTCGCGATTTACCTGACCTCCGATCCGGGTTCGCCCTCGCTGGCCGTCATGGAATACGTTCCCCAGAATCTCCAGGGCCGGTTCAAGAGCCTTTTCGAAAAGTACAATGGGATTTCCCCGAAAAAGCCTTCGCTCCTGTCCAAGGCGTGGGACCGGCTCAAGCTGTCGGCGCCTGCGCCGGCAGAATTGGAAGACAAGGTCGACTACACCCTGGTCCGCAAGCTGGTGCCCTTCCTCGCCCGGCAGAAAGTCCACACTGTCAGGATCTCTCTGATTTTCAAAGAGATGGGCGCCCGTGACACGGCTTCGATCCTCCTGGACAAGCGATACAGCGCCTCATCCGCAACGGGGCACGACCGTTTTCTCGCCTCTCTGGGAGAACTGATGTGAAACGCGCCGCACTCCTTCTCGCGCTCCTGTTTTTCGCCCTGCCCTCCTTCGGGATGGAACTGGTGATTTTCAGGTCCCGGAAAGCATTGGTGGTGGAACACTATCGTGAAGAGCGGGGGGAGGCGCTCATGGTTCTACCCGGCGGCGGTACCTTCGGCTGCCCGATCCGCCAAATCGCCAGGCACGTCCCCGGCTACGTACCGCCGCCCTCTTTGCCCGACCCGGAAACCGCACTCCCCAAGGATCTCCCTTACCGAAAACTCATTGGAAAATATTGCCAGAAGTATCAGATGGACTGCCGGCTGGTCAGCGCACTCATCCGGGTGGAATCGAATTTCAATCCCAAGGCCGTCTCCCCGAAGGGCGCCCAGGGGTTGATGCAGCTCATGCCCTCTGTACAAAAGGATGAAGGCGTATCCGATCCCTTTGATCCCGCGCAGAACATCCGGGCCGGCATCCACTACCTGAAACGTCTCCTGAAGACTTTCCAGGGCGACCTCCGGCTGACCCTTGCCGCCTACAACGCCGGCTTGACCCGTGTCCAGGCGTCCGGCGACGTTCCGGACATTCCGGAAACGCAGCACTACGTTGCCCGAATCTTGAAACTCTATCCCACACTCTAACCCCCTGCTCCACGGCAGCGACGTCCAACCCGGCGAATACGCTCTTGTCACCGGCCTTCCTCAACATCCCGTCCATGACGCCTGCGCCGGAAACAAAAAGGAGGGCCCCCGCCTGGGCCCTCCGATGTTGGAGGAAGGAGTAAAAAAGATAAGGAGGTTATGCGAAAGGCTGGCTGAGGCCGCCGATGGGGTTCCAGCCTTCATCGGTGGATTCAACCACGTGGAGCGCGACAGATTCAGCAAGCAACCTCGCCATTTCCGTGTGGATATTGTGCCCTCCCTTGTTGACCATGACATGCGCCTTCAAGGGAAAGCCGGAAAGGGCCAGGTCGCCGAGGACATCCAGGATTTTGTGCCGGACGAACTCGTTCGGGAAGCGGAGATGATCGTTGAGAACCTTGCTTTCATCGAGGACCACGGCGTTGTCCTTGGACCCGCCGAGCGTCAATCCCTGCACGCGAAGCGATTCGATGTCGCGCATGAACCCGAAGGTCCGGGCCGGCGCGACCTGGTCCTCGAATGTCGCGGCGGTGATGGGGATCGTCAACGTCTGGCGGCGAATCAGCGGATGGTCGTAATCCACCATGTACGTTACCCTCAGGTCGCTGGACGGCAGGATCTTGATCCATCGCTCGCCGTGCTCGACCTGCAGAGGTTTGACCACCCGGAGGTAACGCCTTGTCCTGTTTTGCTGCACCAGGCCCGCTTCATGAATCAGGTAGACGAACGCCGCGGCCGATCCGTCCATGATGGGGACCTCGGCCGCATCCAGTTCCACAATCACGTTGTCTACGCCCAGCCCGTAAAACGTCCCCATGAGATGTTCCACGGTCTTGACGTGCGCCACGCCAGTTCCGAGTGTCGTCGCAAAGTCCACGCGGCTGACGCTTTCCGCCTTTGCGGGAATTTCACGGTTGCCCAGATCCAACCTGCGGAAGATGACGCCAGTATCGGGCGGTGCGGGCAGAAGGTTCATATGCACTTTACGGCCGGAGTGTAGCCCAACCCCGCCGCACTCAATCGGTGATTTTAAGGTTTTCTGATAGTACAACCCAATGCCTCCCTTTCCGCTGAGTTTATTAAGCAAAGGATATGCCACACAAAGAGTGCCCGAAATACGGCACCTTGGTGGAGTGGCTGTGTCAGCGGCGCCACAGCACTGTGTCGCAAGGGGCCCAGCCCCCGCCGAATGCACCGCCGCAAATCATAATGACCTGTGAAGAAAATGGCAAGGCCGGGGGGACCGGGGCGGGTCCCTGGAAGAATCTCTGGTGCGGCGCCGGTGGTCCGGATTGCACCCATAGGGAAGAGACGGAGGCCGTCTCGCACGTGAGGCGGGCCGGAAGGTTGACGCTGCAAGGCGTTCCGGTGATGAAGCGGGTCCCGGCGAGAATTGCGGGTTAAACCATTGGAGGGGTAGACTTGTCCCAAAGACGTGGAGTTGTGGATGACGGAGGAACAAGGCTCATGGGTGAACCGGCTCAGAAGGCGAGAACCTCAGGCCTTGAGAGCGTTCGTCTCCGACCATGGGGAAGCCGTCCGGCGTTATCTGCTCGGTATCGTGAGGAGCCCCGCCGACGCCGAGGAACTGGCCCAGGACGCGCTGGTTCGTTTCCTGGGCGCCCTGGATGGCTTTCGCGGAGATGCTTCTCCCAAGACTTTCCTTTTCAGGATCGCCCACAATCTCGCCGTCAACCACGTCAAGTCGGCATCAAGACGCTACGAAACCACGCTGGATGCACTTCTCGAGATCCCTGGGCCCGGCGGCGAGACTCACGACCACCTCGAATCCACGGAGCGGTCCCAGCGCCTCCGGGAGGCCTTGCAACACCTCCCGCTCAGGCAGAGGACCGTGGTGGTCCTGAAAACCTGGGAGGACATGACCTTCCGGGAAATATCCGAGGTGCTCGAACTGGCCGAGGGAACGGTGAAGGCGCACTATTTTTTCGGATTGAGGGGGCTCAGAAAGTTGCTGGAGGACAGCCGTGACACACGATGAGGCTTTAATTCAGGTACTTGCTGGCGGGCCCGGCGGCGCTGAGGCCCTGAAGCATGTCGAGAGATGTGAATCCTGCCGGTCAGAACTCGCCTCGCTTCGCGCCGTGGAGGAACTGCTGGCCGCGGACAAGCCGGAAAGTTCCGACATCTGGCGCTCTCGCGCCAGGCGCCGCCTCGCCCCTTCCAGAAACGCGGGCATGGCGGCCTGGAGCGCCGCCGCTGCAGCCCTGGCCGTCGCCGTTTTCGTCGCGGCGTGGTCGTTCCTTTACCGTCCGGCCCCGCTGCCCTTCCCGGCGGCCGCGACCTCTTCTGGAACACAGATCATGGCATCCGCGGGGAAGATGAGCCAGCTTCCGCTCTCTCCGGTGGATCAGGATGAAAATGTTCAGCTGCTGCAGTGGGCGGACGACATGGCCTCCGAGATACCGGCGACGCCGCCGGCCGGAACGCAGCAGTTTTTGTCGACCTTTTCAGGAGATAACAATGGCTAAACATTCGTGGCTCGCCGTCGTCTTACTTGCGGCAGGCATCGCGCTGCCCGCCCAGAGCGTTCCTCCCGACCCGGGCGGTCCTCCTCCGGCGCCGCAAATGCAGGGAGGGGAGAACATGGCCCAGCGGCGTGAAACCATGCACCTCTATCTGGTTTACCGCATGCGGCAAACCCTCCAGTTGACGGACGCCCAGAGCCTGAAGGTCATGGCGGTTCTCGACGACATGGACAAGCTGCGGCGGGACCACATGGAGAAAGCCAGGGCGCTGCTCGAGCGGCTGAACGATTTGGCGAACAACGACAAAGCAGGGGACAAGGCCATTCTGGCGGCCGTGGCTGAATTCCGTAAGGAGCAAGCCGCCTTCATGAAGAAACTCGAAGCCCTGGATGGCAAGATGCTCGACGTCATGTCGCCCAGACAGCAGGCTCAGTGGCTCGTATTCAGGCGAGAACTGACCCACGAAAGGCGGGGCGGGCGGCGCGGTCCCGGCACCATGCGGCGCCCGGGGGGCGGTCCCGGACCGAACCGCCTGCCGTGAGCCGGCACATGGCAGTTGTGAGAAAAGGCCTCTTCAGGAGCCTTTGGCTTGCCGCGTTGTCGAAGCTTGGGGATTCGGCACGCACCGGGAAGCGCGGGGAACGCGCCGCAGAGAGATGGCTGAAGGCCCGGGGGTACATTCTTGAGACGCGAAACTTCAGAACACGGGGAGGCGAAGCCGACCTGATTTTCGCCAAGGACGGCCGCGTGGTGGTTGTCGAGGTGAAGACTCGGACCCAGAGCCGGTTTGGAGCGCCCCAGGACGCCGTCACTCCAGTCAAGCAGCGGCGCGTCCTCAAAGCCGGCATGGTGTTTTGCAGGAGACGCGGAATCGCCTTCAACCGGCTGAGAGGCGACGTGGTGACCGTCGTGTTCAACCACGGGAAAGAGGACATCAGACACTATCCGGGAGTGATGGCATTCTCATCCACCCGGTAACCCGCCTCCCGGGAGCCGGGGGGCTCCGTTACGGCGTCAGCGCCCGCTCCACGGGAAGCACCCAGGCGTGCGTCGACTCGCAGAGATGCTGATCGGAAATGCATCCCTGGATGCAGCCCATCAGGTCCTCCACTGATTCGTCCGGAATAATCGAAAACACCACCACGTCGGCGCCGGGATGAATGCGGTCACCCATCTTCGCGCCCGTACGCCCCACGCCGTGGGCGTTCTCCACCACCGTGTATCCCATCACGCCCTTCTCCTTCAGCGTATTCAGGCAGTGGGGTTCGTACTCGCTGTCTGTCACGATCAAGAGCATTTTCATCTGAGTGTCCTCCGGTTCCGTCCGCCGCCTCCCCGGGGCATGTCCGCCACGCCCCGGGGTTCAGCGGAGGACGCTTCGATGATTCCGGTCTATTCCGTTTCCTCGGCGAAATCTTCGTCCACGACCGGCGCCTTGTCGCCGTACATGAGCGCATAGAGTACGGGGACGGCGCCCCAGGACAAGATGGTTGACGCGACTTCACCTGCCATCAGGGCGATCGCCATTCCCTGGAAGATGGGATCCCAGAGCATGACCGACGAGCCTACGACGACCGCCAGGGCCGTCAGGAGCATGGGCCTGAAACGGACGGCGCCGCCTTCCACCACCGCGTCCTTCACCGGCATCCCCTGCCTCATCTTGATCTCGGCGAAATCCACAACGAGGATGGAATTCCGGACCGAGATCCCGGCTAGGGCGATGAAACCGATCATGGATGTGGCCGTAAAGAACGCGCCCATGAGCCCGTGAGCGGGTATGATGCCCACGAGGGCAAGCGGTATGGGCGCCATGATGGCGATGGGCGTCAGGTAACTCTTGAACCACCCCACCACCAGGATGTACATGAGGATCATGACGAGGGCGAAGGCGATTCCGAGATCGCGGAAGACCTCATAGGTGATCTGCCACTCGCCGTCCCACTTCATGACGTAGTGATCGGTCAGGTTCGGAAGGTGGGTATAGAGACGCTTGAGCCCGACGGTGTCGTCCGGCAGCTTGAGTTTGTCGAGTTTTTTGTTGAGCTTGAACATGGCGTAGATCGGACTTTCTTCCTTCCCGGCCACGTCGCCGATCACGTAAACCACCCGCCGGAGATTCTTGTGGTAGATGTTCTGGGGAATGACGGTCTTCTGAATGTCCACCACCTGGGACAACGGAATCAGGTTTCCCTTCCGGTTCTGAATTTGCAGCGAAGAGAGGGCGTTCAGATTGTAGCGCGCCGACCGGGGCATCTGGATCAGGATGGGGACGGCCTCACGCTCCCGGGGCATATGCGCAAGTGTGACGTCGGCGCCGTGGACCGCCATGGAAACGGCGTGGGTCACCTCCTTGACCGAGAGTCCCGCAGCGGCCACCTTCTTCAGGTCCACGTGCAGGTTGATCTGCTCCTGAGGCGCCACGTCGTAAATGTCGCTGTCCACAACTCCCGGAGTCGTCCGGAAGAGGTGGAGCACTTTCTTTCCGATGTTGAACTGCCCCTTGAGGTTGGGACCGTAGATTTCAGCCACCAGCGTACTGAGCACGGGAGGCCCGGGTGGAATTTCCACCACCTTCATCGCCACGTTCAGCTTGCGCGCCAGGGGTTCGAGCAGGATCCGCGCGCGTTTCGCCAGTTCGTGGCTCTGCAGGTGCCGCTGTGCCTTCGGCAGCAGGTTCACCTGGATGTCGGCTTCGTTGGCCTGCCTGCGGAGATAATAATGGCGGACCAGACCGTTGAAAGTCATGGGGGCGGAAGTGCCGGCGTAGATTTCATAATCGGTGACCTGCGGCATTTCCGTGAGCTTCTGCGACAAGATCTGGGCGGCCCGCAGACTCTGTTCCACCGGTGTCCCTTCGGGCATGTCCAGGATGACCTGAAACTCGCTCTTGTTGTCGAAGGGGAGCATCTTGACCTTCACCCACTTCAACCCGATCAGGGACATGGCCCCGACGAGCAGAAGCACGTTGACGCCGAGAAACATCCACCCGTACTTCTTTTTGTGCGTGAGCGGCGTCATGACCTTCCGGTAGAAGCCTAGAAGCTTCATTTCCTTTTCGGCGGTAATGTGCTCGGCCTTCTTTTTTAGCAGCTTATAGGCGGCCCAGGGCGACACCATGAAAGCCACCAGCAGGGAAATGAGCATGGCGAAGGACGCACCCACGGGAATGGGCCTCATGTAAGGCCCCATCAGCCCCCTGACGAAAGCCATGGGCAGGATGGCCGCAATGACAGTGAAGGTCGCCAGGATGGTCGGGTTGCCGACCTCGTCCACGGCCTCGATGGCCTTCCGGATCAACGTCCGCCCGTCCTGCATCCTGAAGTGCCTGTATATGTTCTCGACGACGACGATGGCGTCGTCGACCAATATGCCGATGGAGAATATCAAGGCGAAGAGCGTCACGCGGTTCAGCGTGTACCCCATCAGGTAGTAAATCAGCAGCGTTGCGGAGAGGGTCACGGGAACGGCGATGCCGACCACGATGGATTCGCGCCAGCCGAGCATGAGCGCGATGAGCAGTACGACGGAAAAAGTGGCCAGAAGGAGGTGTTTGATCAG
>JARRNO010000045.1:0-11114 GCA_037384885.1 Acidobacteriota bacterium | reverse complement strand
GAGCTGAAGAGAACGGTCGGCGCGCTTTGACAGGAAGCTTCTCCATCATCGCACCTGTTTCCTTGGCTCGGGATGGGGTCCCGAAACAGCGACACGGTTGCCCCCGAGTTCTTTGGCTTTGTACAGGGCCCGGTCGGCGGCGTCGATTAACGTCGCGGGATGAGGTCCTTCGGACGCCTTCTGGCAGGAAACACCCAGGCTGACCGTCACTGCGGGCTGCTTGCCGTCCACGGTCACTTCTTCCACAGCGGCTCGCATGGCCTCCGCTACTTCCCGCGCACCGCCGGAACGCGTTTCTGGAAGGATCACCACAAATTCCTCTCCGCCGTAGCGGGCCACGAGGTCTCCAGACCTTCTCGTGCAAGCTTTGAGGGCGTCCGCCACCAGCCTCAAGCAGTCGTCTCCGCGCTGGTGCCCGTGCGTGTCATTGAAGGCTTTGAAATGATCTACATCGACCATGATCAGGGCGAGGGACTCGCCCTTTCGGACCGCACGGTTCCATTCCCGTTCCAGCCACTCGTCGAACACGCGGCGGTTGGCCAGGCCTGTCAGCGCATCGAGCGAAGACAGCTCTTCCATCGCCTGTTCCCACCGGAGGCGGTCGCTCATGTCCGCAAACACGGCGCAGACCATCGTGCCGCCCTTCCACGGGAAAGTGCCCCGCGACATTTCGACGGGAAAGACGGTCCCGTCCTTCTTCCGGCACCACTGGACGGGCGTTTTCTGGGGCGCCCCCGCCGGCCGGAGCCTGGGCTGGGTGGGAACCTGGCTGGGAGGCGCAAAAATATCCTCAACATGCATCAGGGTCAATTCATCGGCCGTGTAACCGAAGAGCTTGACGAAGGGCGCGTTGACGTCGATGAACCGGCCGGATTCCTCCGATGAAAGCGCCACGGCGCTGAATTCGTTGGAAAAGAGCATCCGGTATTTTTCCTCGCTCTCGCGGAGGGCTTCGTCGGAAAATTTGCGTTCGGTGATGTCTTCCTTGACGGCCACAAAGTGCGTGATTTTGCCTGATTCGTCTCGTACCGGCGAAATGGACGCCCATTCCCAATACAGTTCTCCGCTCTTTTTCCGGTTGTGAAACTCACCACGCCAGGTCCTGCCGCTCAGGATTTGCTTCCAGAGTTCCTCATAGTCCTCCCGGCCCAGGTTTGTGGCCGCAAGAAGCCGGGGATTTCTACCGAGCACCTCGTCGGCCTCGTATCCGGTCACCGCCGTGAACTTCGGGTTGACGTACTCGATTTGCCCTTCGGCGTCCGTAATAATGATGGAGCAGGGATTCTCCTCCACAGCGCGCGAGAGTTGGCGCAGCCTTTTTTCGCGTTCCCTGAGCGCCGTGATGTCTGTCATGACTCCACTGATTCCAACCGGTTTGCCGCCCTGAAAGAACAAACGGCTCGAGGTGCGGACATAGAGGATCTTTCCCTGCCTGTCCTTGACGCGGAACTCATGAGGCTCCACAGCACCGGCCAGGGTCCGCTCCATGCTCCGCCGAAGTCCCGGCAAGTCCTCGGGATGGACAAAAGAGGCGAAGGAGCTCCCCACGACCTCGGCCGGCTTGTAGCCGGAAATTCTTTCGAGTACCGGATTGCAGTATGTGATGCAACCCTCGAGGTCAAGTGAGAAAACCACGTCGTTGATATTTTCAACAAGATCCCGGAATTTGCCGTCTTCCGAGCGCCCATAGGGAGAAACCCGCCGGGCGCGAGCGCGAAGCGCCAGCACAAGGCCGGCTCCAAGTATGAAAACCACTGCGAGCAGCCGTCTCGAGAGAATTCCGGGAGAACTGTCCGCAACGGATTGGAGGAAGGTGCCGCGGTGCAGGAGGAGTGAACAGACGACCGCGTCCAGTACCCAGTAAAACCCGGCAGCGCATACAGCCACTGATGAATAAGCGATCTTTCGTTTCAAGCTAAACTCGCCTCCTCAGGGGGCTGGCTCCTTTCCATTTCATATACGACCCGGCCTTAAAACATTCTAGCAGGAATTTAAAGGCCGGGCGAGTTACCGTAGCGCCTCACCTTGCGTCACCGGGAAGAAACAACGAACAGCCCTGTTCTCAAGGGTCTTTTCGCCCACCGGAGAGTGTGCTTCAGAGACCGGATGTCTTTTGTGCCGTCACGCCATAACTTACACCTCAAGAGCCGCCGTGAGTTCCAGCCGGGGTGGAGACATTCTCTATGGGGGAGGGAAGCGATGCCCGGTGTTCTCATCGTCGACGGCGACCCGGACGTGATCCACCTCTGCCGGGTCGTTCTGGAAGAATCGGGCTTCAACGTCCATGGTGCTCGCTCCAGGATGGCGGCAGTCGAAGCCGTCCGCATTTACCGTCCCGATCTCATCATCCTTGACATCATGTTGGAAGAGCCGGACGACGGCCTGGTTATCGCATCGGAACTGCGCCGGGAAGGTATCCTTACGCCCATTATGGTCATGAGCAATTGGAACCGCATCATGGGCTTCCCCTGGGACTTGCAAGCGATCGAAACCCTGGTGGATGACGTCCAGGAAAAGCCCCTTGAGCCCGGACGGCTCTTGGAAAGAGTCCGGACCCTCATTGGTCCCCTTCGGCTGCCTTGACGGCGTCAGGGAGGATACCGTGGACCCTTTGGACAGGCACCGTCTGACCGCCGAAGTTGTCATGCTCGCCGAGAAGTACGGGCGGACCCGCTCCGGCCTTCTCCCGATCCTGCAGGCGCTGCAGAACCATTACCGGTTTCTGCCGGATGCGGCCATGCAGGAAACAGCCGATCTGCTGGGCCTTCATCCTGTCGAAGTGTATGCCGTCGCAACATTTTACAGATTCCTCGACATCGAGAGGAAGGGCCGCTTCATGATACGGCTATGCCGCACCTTATCGTGCGATATGAAGGGCAAAGATGCCGTGGCGAGACAGCTTGAGCTGGAACTGGGCGTTCCTTTCGGCCAGACCACGCCTGACGGCCGCTTTTCACTGGGCTGGTGCAACTGCTTGGGGATGTGCGACCATGCTCCGGCCCTGCTCGTCAATGATCGCGTCTTCACCGGGGTCACGCGGGAAAGCGTCTTCAATATCCTGCAGGGATGCCGTCGCGCCCTGTCTTCCCAGGTCGCCCCCGGCAGGCTGGAGGGTCCCGATGTCAGCCGGTAGAAACCGCCTCCCGACCTTCGCCGCCCTGATCCCAGGCGCCGCCCTCCGGCGCGCCGCCGCGGTATCCCCCGGAGACATTCGAGACGCCGTGCGCCGCTCGGGACTCCGGGGAAGGGGGGGAGCCGGATTTTTGACCGGCGTCAAGTGGAACCTGGCCGCGGCAGCGGGGGGCCAGGAAAAGTACGTCATTTGTAACGCCGATGAAGGCGAGCCTGGAACGTTCAAGGACCGCCTGCTGCTGTCCGATTTCACAGAGCTGGTTTTCGAAGGGATGACCCTCGCCGGTCGCGCCATCGGTGGAAGATGCGGCATCGTTTACCTGAGAGGGGAATACCGCTACCTTGTGCCGCATCTCGAGTCGATCTTGGCGAAGCGCCGCACGAAGGGGCTGCTTGGCCGCGAAATTCTTGGGGTGAACGGGTTCGATTTTGATGTTGAAATCCGCCTGGGCTCTGGTGCGTATGTGTGCGGAGAGGAAACCGCGCTGATCGAGTCGCTGGAAGGGCATCGAGGTGAGCCTCGAAACCGTCCTCCCTACCCTGTCACCATGGGATTCAGGGGCTGTCCCACGGTGGTGAACAATGTGGAAACCCTCGTTCTGGCATGCGGTGTGGCCGCCCATGGTCCAGAATGGCTTCGCTCCGTGGGGACCGAGGATTCTCCCGGCCCCAAGCTTCTCAGCGTATCAGGCGACTGCACGCGGCCCGGCGTTTATGAGTTCCCGCTGGGCACTCCCCTGCGCGACGTCCTGGGGGCCGCCGGTGGAAGCGACGCCAAGGCCGTCCAGGTGGGCGGCGCCGCCGGCGTCTGCGTTCCACGCTCCCAGTTCGGGCGGCGTCTATCGTACGAGGACTTATCAACGGGCGGTGCCGTCATTGTCCTCGGGCCCGGCCGCGACATGCTCGCTGTCGCCCGCAACTTCGTCGAGTTCTTCAACGACGAATCGTGCGGGCAGTGCACGCCTTGCCGATACGGCAACGCCGCCCTTATGGCGGGAATCGAAAAGCTCGAGCAAGGACGATGCTCCATTTCGGAGCTCAACGATCTGCTGGCCCTCGGAGAGACGATGCAGCTTGCATCTAAGTGTGGGTTGGGACAGACCAGCCCAAACGCCTTCAGGTCGATCGCTTCTCACTTCCGGGGGGAAATCCTCGGACACGGCCAGGGCAACGGAGGCGGCCATGAGTGACAGGCGCGCGAAAGGCGCAGACGCCGCTCCGAGGGCGCCCATGAGCCAGCGGCGGGGCGGCCCGGACAAGACCGACTTCGCCGGAGGAATCGGAGGATCCGTCCGCCTCGCCATCGATGGGAGAGACCTTCAGGTCCCTTTCGGAACCACCATTCTGGAAGCCGCCAGAGAACACAACATCAAGATTCCCACGCTGTGTCAGCACGACGATCTCTGCATCGCCGGCATCTGCCGGATCTGCGTCGTGGAAGTCGAGGGGATGAAGACGCTTCAGGCGGCCTGCGCCTTCCCTGTAACCTCGCCGATCCAGGTCAGGACCCACACCCGGAAGGTCCGGCAGGCCCGGCGCCACATTCTCGACCTCATGTTGGCCAACCACTACGGGGAATGCTACACCTGCTGGAGAAACCGGAACTGCGAGCTCCAGACCCTTGCGGACGAATACGGTGTGGATTTCTTCCGCTTCGGCCGGCAGACACACCGCCGCTACGCCGTGGACAACTCCAGTTATGCGGTCATCCGCGACATGAACAAGTGCATCCTCTGCCGTCGCTGCGTGCGCACGTGCATCGACATCCAGGAAGTGGGCGTTCTCGAAGCGGTCGAACGCGGCGGCGAGACCCGGATCGCCCCTTACATGAGCCGTCCCCTCGGGGAAGTGATCTGCATCGGATGCGGCCAGTGCATTAATCGTTGTCCAACCTCCGCACTCGCAGCGAACGATCCGACAGACGAGGTCTGGGAAGCCATCGATAATCCCGAGCGGCACGTGGTCATTCAGACCGCGCCCTCTCCGAGGGCGGCCATCGGCGAGTGCTTCGGCCTGCCGGCCGGGATCCCGTTGACGTTCAAAATGAACACGGCTCTTCGCTATTGCGGATTCGACCGCGTATTCGACACCAATTTCGCCGCGGATTTGACCGTCATCGAGGAGGGTGCCGAGCTGCTGCTTCGTCTCAGGGAATCGGCGCAGGGGGACACGCTCACCCATCCCATGCCCCAGTTCACCTCGTGCTGCCCGTCCTGGGTAGAGTACGTAGAGCATTTCTTTCCCCAGATGCTGCCTCACCTTTCGACCACGAAAAGTCCGCAGCAGATGTTCGGCGCCTTGATCAAGACCTATTACGCGAGAAAGCATGAGATCGATCCCGGCGGTATCGTCACGGTGGCGCTCATGCCATGCTCCGCCAAGAAGTTCGAGTGCAACCGTCCGGAAATGTGCGCTTCAGGCTTCAAAGATATCGACTACGGTCTGACGACGCGTGAAATGGCGGCAATGATCAAGGAGGCGGGGATTGACCTGCCCAACCTGCCTGACAGCGGATTCGACGAGCCGTTCGGCACCACCAGCGGCTCGGGGGTCGTATTCGGCGCAACGGGCGGCGTCATGGAATCGGCCATGCGCACCGTGCTCGAATGGGTCACCGGCTCCCGGATCGAGAACCTCTTCGGCCAGGGACAGGCGCTGCCGGTCCGTGGATTCAAAGGCATCAAGTACGCTGAAATTCCCGTCGGAAAGACCGGTCCCGTTCCCGCCATGATCGGCGGGCTGTTCAAAGATTTCCGCTGGATGGAAGGCAGGATGCTCCGCGTGGGGGTGTGCCACGGCACGGCCAACGCGAGGCGGGTTCTGGAGGACATCGCGTCAGGAGGGCGGTTCTCATCGTGCGACTTCATCGAGTTCATGGCTTGCCCGGGCGGCTGCCTGGGCGGCGGGGGGCAGCCGATTCCAACCAGTCCGTCTATCCGGGCCGCCAGGGCCCGTGCGCTCTATTCGGAGGATGAACACTACACCGTAAGAAAATCTTACGAAAATCCCGACATTCTGAGGTTGTACGGCGAATTTCTGGCGAAGGGCCCGTCCGGGATGGAAAGCCACCGCCTGCTTCACACCAAGTACACCCCCAGGGGCAAATACATCTGGTAACGCTGAACCAGGAGCGCATCGATAAACGATGACAGCATGACGGGCGGCGATTTTCCGCAGCATCCGGCCGCCGGGATCGCATCCGCCGGTTCACAGAACCCGCGCCCGCCCCTCCTGAAGGCTTCAATTTCCAAACGCGCATTTCTTTCATTATGCTAATTCTGCGCCGGCCGTTTCACGCGCCTCCCCTTCTTGCGGAGATATTCCTCGACTGTTTTTCCGGGCGCTCCCCGGCGGACCACGATCCTGTAGTCCAGGGCCCAATCGTAGATTCTCATCTTTCCCCGCGTGGGACCGCCCTTGTGGGTCGCATAGATGCGAAGGAGATAGACGCCGGGATGCGGCGTCAGCACCTTGATTCCGATTTTTTTGTCCTGTCTCTCAACCTGCACGAGCGATCCGGGCTTCTTCTCCCCACGCTGCATAAGCCGGGCCAGGATGAGCGTTTCGCCGGGACCTTCCAGGCCGATCTCGATCAGCGGCCCCTCCGCCCGGATCACGTCCGTTCGATGGTTCAGGAGTTGAAGGCCCTCCTTGAAGAAGGCCGGCTTGAGATACGGCAGCCGCTGGAATCGAGCGAGCGATATGGGGTGCTTTACAAGCTGCCATCGGGACTCTTTCGGCCAGTGCGTGTAAAGAAACTGCTCCGGCGGGGTGAGAAAATACCAGGGTTCAAACCGTCTCTCATACTTTCCCTGGTCGTTGACGGCCCCCGCTCCCCATGTACAGTCCACCAACCTCCAGGCGCCGTCGATGCGCACCGCATTCCAGGCGTGGTTGGTCGGCCCGTGAAAGTCGTCTCCGGCTTCGTATCCCAATCCCTTTGCGTACCCGTGGATCGTCACCGCCTGCAAGCCCGCCGCCTCCGCCAAGGCCTGGAACAAGTTGGAGAATCCTTCGCAGACAGCCTCGTGGGTCCTCATGACCGAGAGCGGATCTTCAGCGCCGAAATGGCCTGTCTCGTAACCGGCGACGTTGTAGTCCACGTTGGCGCAGATCCACCGGAAGATCGCCCGCGCCTTTTCCCGCTCGTTGCGGGCAGGCCTGACGAGGTACCGGGCCAGCTTGTGGACGGAGCCGGCCGCCGCGGCGGGAGCGCTGAGGGCATGGGCGTCGATGGCGGCATAGGGGCCGGGCGCTTTCCGGAGCTGCTGCGGCGGCGGCTTCGGCGGGACGCAGGAGAGAACGGCGGCAAGCACCGCCGCCGGAACGGCCCTGGAAAGTGCGTGTTGACGAAACATTCGCCACCCCTCGGACGAAAGCATTCTACGTCTTCCAGCTACTTCTTTTCAGACCCGGAAGGCCTCTGTCGTGTTCCCACCGCCGGCCTGTTCACGTAAGGCAGCCGTGGCTCACAGCTCCCCCGCAGCATGAGGTGAACAGGTCGGCCATCCGCGCGGCGGCGGAAGCCGCCTCCCCTGCACGGGCCGTTGGAGCGTAAATCACGGCCAGGGCATTGCAGGTTCCGCCATCCGTTTTGGTCGCTTGGCAGTCCTTGTCCGGCGTGGCGACGGGCCGGTCATCCGGTCCGGCCGAGAGAAGCTGGAGATCGGCCAGGTCGATCACCTGCCCCGAAGGATTAAAGACATAGGATTCGCCTGGCTTTCCGCGCCTCAACCTGAATTCGAGCGCACCCGCCCTGTCCAGATCGATGATGGAAATGGGTAGGCCGGTTTCGAGCGACACCAGGTTGTTGATGTCAGCCAATGCGTTGATGACTGGAAAGGTGTCCTGCACAGCTTCACGGACCAGGTATTCGCTGGCCGGCTTACCGCGCCCCGTCGGTTTGTACCGGCCGAACCGGAGCATATCCCGGACTTCCTTACGCACCGCTTCCCGCTCGGGTGAAGCCGCCGAAGCCGCAACCTGGTCCACGGCCCTGCGAATCTCATCCAGGAGGGAGGCCGGCGAAGCCTTCACGCACGCTCCCAGACAAGTCGCCCAGCCAAGGGCTGTGCCGCCGGCCTTCATGTCGATCCGAACTGCGCCGGGTGATTCGTCCATCGTCACCTCCCATGGCAGTATAGCGTGAAGGGCGCCGGGGCTCCTGCGGCCGGCTGCGCAATCCCCGCCGGGAGAAAAGATGCCGTGAATCGGCCTATTCCCTCGCCAGCGCCTCCGCCAGGCGCCGGTATTCATCAGAATGATTGTAGACCTGGCAGGACACGCGCAGCACGCGGCGCGGATACTCCGGCCAGTAGCTGACGGGCGCTTCGATTCCGTACCGCTCGATCAGTTCGAGATGGAGCGAATCGAGCAACAGCGGAGGTTCGGGAGCGGCCCGGGCGTCGGCCAGGGGAAAGGCGGCCATGGAGCCGATCATTCCATCGGGACACGGCGCGTCCATATCCAGCGCCCGGCAGAGGATATCCCTCGCCTCGAGCGCCAGCGCACGGTTTCGCGCCATGAGCGCCTGCCATCCGCCCGGGAGAAGGCTGCCCATGAACTCGATCGCCGCGGGCACGCTGAGATAGGGAGTGGGGTCGCCGGTGCCGGCCCATCCGAATTCCAGCTGGTAGCGCGACCGGTCCCGGCGGGGGGAATTTGCCCCGTGGCTGATGACGACGGGCCGGACAGACGCCCTCTTGTCCTCGCGAACGTAAAGAAACGCCGCCCCTTTCGGGGCGCAGAGCCACTTGTGGCAGTTGCCCGTATAATAGGCGGCCCCGATGCCCTCAAGATCCAATTCAATTTGTCCGGGCGCGTGCGCGCCGTCCACCAGAGTCTCCACGCCCCTTTGGGCCAGGGCGGCAACGAGGCGCCGCACCGGAAACCTGAGCGCTGTAATGCTTGCGATCTGGTCGATCAGGGCCACCCTCGTCGCAGGCGTCACTGCGGCAAGAACACTTTCCACCACTTGCTCGTCCGAGTCCAGAGGGAACGGAACACGGGCCACCACTACCCTTGCCCGCGACCGCCGCGCGGTTTCGTCCAGGGCGTTCCGGCACGCATTGTAGGCCTGATCGGTCACCAGCAATTCGTCACCGGGCCGCAGCTCAAGCGAGCTCAGAACTGCGTTGACGCCTGTCGTGGCGTTGGGCACGAACACCAATCCCCCGGCGTCGCAGCCGACGAATTCGGCCAAGGCTTCACGAGCACCATCCAGCAAGACCTCAAAGCGACGCTCCAGAAACGCAACCGGCTCCCGCTCCATCTCGGCCCGCAGCACCTGTTGGGCGTCCAGCACGGGCCGGGGGCAGGCCCCGAAGGATCCGTGGTTGAGGAAGGTCACCTCCGGATCGAGCGTCCAAAAGCGTTTCATGTCCTGGGGTTTCATGGATGTCATGTCACCAGTCTCCCGCATTGGCTTGGCCAAGGATCAAGAATGGGGCATTTCGCCAACCGCGTCAACCGCAGAGCCGGGAGCTTGAACCCCTCTGCCGATTTCTCTACATTTGTTCATGTGGAGGTCTTCTAATGTCCGCCAAAACCGATCCGGCCAGTGCCCGCCACGCCACCGAACCTTCCTCAGAAAACCACAGGCGAAGGGCTTCCATTACGCTTTTCCGGCGCAGCCTCCAGATCCTTTTTCTCCTGCTCGTCCTCGTCATCGGCGTCCAGTTCGTTCTGTTCGTCAACACGAGCCTGAAGCCCGGCGGCCCGTCTGTTTCAAGGCCGGCGGGAGTCGGCGCTTTTCTTCCCATCGCCGGCCTCATGGGGCTTCGCCACTGGTTCGAAACGGGCCGACTGGACAATGTTCAACCTTCGGCGGCCGTCTTTCTCCTGCTGGCCGTTCTGCTCAGCGTTCTCTTCAAGAAATCCTTCTGTTCCTGGGTTTGCCCCTTCGGCACCCTCTCGGAATATCTCTGGCGGCTTCGATCCTGGATCACACCCGGCTGGGCGCGCCACAGGGTCCCGCGCTGGCTGGACGCCGTCTTCATGGCGCCCAAATACATTCTTCTGGCATTTTTCGCAGGCTTTATCGCCCTGATGCCGCTGAGCGCCGTGGGAAACTTCATCCACAGCCCCTACAACCGCCTGGTGGATGTCCGCATGCTCCTCTTCTTCGAGCATCCCTCGCGGCTGGTCCTCGGAGTTCTCCTCGGACTCTTGCTGCTGTCCTTCCTGGTCAAAAACGCCTGGTGCCGTTATTTCTGTCCATACGGGGCCCTGCTGGGACTGGCGGGACTGGCCAGCCCGGCCAAGGTCAAGCGTTACGAGGCGGCCTGCACGGGATGCGGGGCGTGCACCCGGGCCTGCCCAATGCATCTCAAAGTCCACGAGCTGGGGACGGTCCGATCGCCGGAATGCACGAGCTGCCTTCTCTGCCTGGATGCCTGCCCGGTGAACGACGCGCTCGCCGCGGGACCCACGAGGAGCTGGAACCGGATGAAAACCGGCCTGGCAGCGGCGGGGCTCGTCCTTCTGGTCATTTTAGGCGGGATAGGCCTGGCGCGGGCCACCGGCCACTGGCGGAACGGAATGACGCAGGCCCAGTACCGGCAGGAGATTCCAAGGGTTGCCGGGCGGGAGACGGGAGGGCGGCGGTGATGGGAGGCGTTACTTTTCGCCGGCGTGCGGAGGACGGAGTTTGCCCGACTCCACGTAGGTACGCACGCGTTTTTTCACCTTCCCCGTGAGCAGCAGAATGGCGATCAGGTTCGGGAAGGCCATGCACCCCAGCGCAATGTCGCTGAAGCTCCACACCATCCTCAACGAATAAATGGCGCCCAGGAACGCCATGACGCAGAACACCACGCGGTAGGGCATGATGGCCCAGTCTCCGAATAGATACTGGACGGACCGGTCGCCGTAATATGAGACGCTGATGGATGTGGAGATGGCGAAGAGGAAGACGGCCAGGGTAATCAGGTAGTTGCCCTTGCCGCCGGCCAGCTTTCCCAGGCCCTTCTTGAAAGCCCAGG
>JARRNO010000044.1:0-23787 GCA_037384885.1 Acidobacteriota bacterium | reverse complement strand
TCTGAACCGCCGCCCTCCAGTGCGTCCAGCGCGATCTGCACGCTTGGAGAAAATACGGGATTGCTCAGCTCATGTCGCGAATCTTCTTGACCACGTCCGGGTTGGCCAGGGTGGTGATGTCCCCTTCGGGCTTTTTGTTGGCGATGGCGCCCAACACCCTGCGCATGATCTTACCGGAACGTGTCTTGGGCATATCCGGTACGATCCAGACCCGGCCGGGCTTGGCAATGGGACCGATTTCACCGGAAAGGGCGTCGACGATCTTCTTCTGGACCTCATCGCCGCCGTTCGTCCCCGGCTTGAGCGAGACGAACACGTGGGGAACCGTCCCCTTGATGGGATCGGCCACGGGCACCACGGCGGCTTCGCCGACTTCGCTGACGGTCAGCGCGGCCGATTCGAGCTCCTTGGTACCCAACCGGTGGCCCGCCACGTTGATGACGTCGTCGATGCGCCCCAGGATCCGGAAGTAGCCGTCGGAAGCCTGCATGGCGCCGTCGCCCGCAAAGTAGGGCCAGTCGTGCCAGTCCTTGCTGTTCTTGTCCCGGCAGTAACGGGCGAAGTACTGGCGGACGAAACGGTCGTCGTCACCCCAGATCGTTTCCATGAGCCCGGGCCAGGGATTCCGAATGACGATATTGCCCGCCTTGTTCGAACCGGCGGGGAGTTCGCTGCCGTTGTCGTCGAGAATGGCGGGATAGATGCCGGGCATGCCAGGACCGGCGCTGCCGGGCTTCATGGGATGAATGCCGGGAAGCGTGGAACAGAGGAATCCGCCCGTCTCGGTCTGCCACCACGTGTCCACGATGGCGGCCTCGCCCTTTCCAACGAACTTGTAGTACCAGCGCCAGACTTCCGGCTCGATGGGTTCCCCGACCGTCGTCATGTGCTTGAAGTGGTAGTTGTACTTGGCCGGTTCATCCGGACCGACCCGCCGCAGCGCGCGCACGGCGGTGGGCGACGTGTGGAAGATGTTCACATCCAGTTCCTCTGCGATCCGCCACGGGCGTCCGGCGTCCGGATAGGTGGGCGTGCCCTCGTAAATGACCGTGGAGGCGGCCAGAGCGAGCGGCCCGTACACGATGTAGGAGTGGCCGGTGATCCAGCCGATGTCGGCCATGCACCAGTAGACGTCCTCGGGATGGATATCCTGGACGTACTTGGAGGTGCCTGTCACGTAGGACATGTAGCCCCCCGTGGAATGCTGCGCGCCCTTCGGCTTGCCGGTCGTGCCGGACGTGTACATGAGGAACAAGACGTCCTCGGACAGCATCTTTTCGGGTTCCACCCTCGCCCGGTGGTACTTGCCCAGATGGTCGTTGACGATGACGTCCCGGCCCTCCACCAGCTTGGTGGGGCTCGAGTACTTGCCGGCATACCGTTCCCAGATCAGGACCTTTTCCGGCGCGTGGCCCTCGGATGCGGCCTGGTCGTAGGCGATGTCGGCTTTTTCCTTGTGATCGATGAGGGTTCCGCCGCGATAGTAGCCGTCGGCGGTGATCAGCAGGCGGCTCTGGGAATCCACGATACGGTCCGCGCAGGCCCTGCCGGAAAAGCCGGAGAAGACCTGCGAATGAATCACGCCCAACCGGGCGCAGGCCAGCATGGTGATCGGCAGCTCGGGCACCATGGGCATGTGAAGGGTCACCCGGTCGCCGCGCTTCAGACCGAATTCGTCCCGCAGCAAGGCGGCGAATTCGTTCACCCTGACATAAAGTTCCTGGAAGGTGATGTGCTCGATGCGCTCATTTTCCGGCTCGGGCACAAAGTGTAGCGCCGTCTTATTTTTGTACTTCGGCAGGTGCCGGTCCACGCAGTTGTAACAGGCGTTCAGCTTTCCGCCCACGAACCACCGCCAGAAAGGGGGGCGGCTCGTGTCGAGCGTGGTCTTCCAAGGCTCATACCAGTCAAGCATGTCGGCGTATTCCTTGAAACACTCGGGAAAGTTCTTCTCTCCGAAGCGCTCGAGGATGTCCTTGTCCGTCATGTTGGCCTGTTCCACGAAGGAGGCGGGGGGATTGATCCGTTCTTCCTCCTTCCAGTGAACGGCGATCTGTGCTTGATCCACAGTCTCTTCTTTCGGGTTGTCATTGGCCATTTTCGATTCTCCTTACGTTGACGCCGGCCGCCGGGGGGAAGCGGCGCCGGGTGCTTTGCTCGCTACCACGAATCACGGGCTGTCAGCCCGGGTGCTCTCGACCGGCCGGACACCCTTATGGTGGTTGGCGGATGGGCCTTTTGGGACTGGGCGGGGACCTGGCCGCCACCCTGTGCGCCCGGGGGCGACCCGGCCCACCGTTTCCACCCCGCGGCCACCGCCGCGGCGGGAAGGCGATCTTCCCTGGCCGACTTGACTCAGCCGCCGCCCGATGCAGCGCCCCACATACCGAGGGGCGCTGCATCTATCAATTTATAACGCATGCTTTTACGCACGCATTTCGACGGCGTTTCCCCTTGTCAGGCCTCCTTCTTGGCGGCGTGGGCGCCGAGCGGGAGCACGGACTTTCCAAAGACGTCGTTGATCACCTCGCCAGCGGAGACGTAGAAAGCGATGACGGCCGTAATCAAACCGAGGTAGCCGCCCAGGATCGTCCAGCCGTGGCTTCCTGCAAACCCTCCGATGGCCAGGGCGAAGAAGGTCAGCCACAGCGCCAGGAAAACGAATTGGAGAGCGACTCCGATCTTGAGGCTGCCGATCCACATGTAAAAGGTGAAAACGCCCCAAACCAGGAGGTACCAGGCCACCATCGCCCCCGAAACTCCTTTCGAGAAAAAGAGCACGAAGAGGGCGAAAGACCACCAGAAGGCGCCGTAAGAGAAGAACGCCACCGTTCCAAAGGTGTTGCCCCTGGGATATTCGAGAACCCCGGCCACCAGCTGGGCTGTCCCGCCGTAGGCGAAAGCGAGGGCCAGAATGATGCCCATGCTCTTTTCGTCATACCACCCCGCGTTGACCATGCTCAACATCCATGTGGTGAAGGCGAAGCCTGCCAGGCCCAGGGGCGCTGGATTCGCGAGTTTCCTTTCCATTTTATTCTCCTTTTTTGTTTTCGATCTCTTTTCAATCTTTCCCGCCGGGAGGCCGCACTCCGCGTTCCCGCTCCCGGCCGCTTGTCTTGCCTGCCGTTGTGCCCGGCCGGAATTGGCTCAGAAGACGTAGATGAAGGAGATGTACAAAGCTTTCGTCTTGACGGTGTTCATCCCCGTCACATCCTCCGAATACCAGATGTTGGTCGTGGGGAATCCGTGGAAATTGAAGCGCAACCCGATGCCTGCGGCGCCTTCGTGGTTGTCGCTCTGGTGTACTGCGCATCCTGGATGTTCCAGGTGCCGCCCGTATGGTTGTAGTCATACCGGATGAACGGCTGCACGGTCTTGGTGGCCATCCATGTCATGATGAGGCTGGCAAAGGTGGAACGCCCGGGCTTCAGGTCAGGTTCGCCCGTGACGTGGCGGGTGCTTGTCCAGGTGTAGGCCAGGTTGCCGGTGAAGGACAACTGATCGTCCGCCGTCATCCAGTTGAAGCCCAGAAGGGGCGTCACCGCCCAGAAATGGTTACTGAGGTTGTTGTCTCCGATGGGCACGCCGAGCAAAAGCTGCGGCACCAGGACGAAACCGTGCCTTTTCTTCGTAATCACGCCGAAATCGAATGTGGGGTCTGCCAGTCCCGAAGCCTCGAAGCTGGTGCCCTGGGCCACGACGTAAGGCTGCAGAAATTCCCAGAAGTATCCGACACTCGGATCCTTCCCGTAGGAAAAGAGATGAGCATATCTTGTCACGCCGATGTAGGTCTGGCCGCCTGGCGCGTTGATGTCGTAGGCTTCGTTGTTGGTGTTCATGATGACATTCTGCAGTATGACGTTGGCAGAGGGCACAATGGGAAGATTCCATTCAAGGGGGGAAACGATCATCAACGGTGGATTCGCCGCCCGGGCGGGCAGGGCCGCGATTAATAGAGCCGCACAGGAAATGATGGAAAATGCATGAAACATAACGCGACGAAGGGGGTTCTGCATGATGTCCTCCTCAACGAGACCAGAACTCCCCTCCCCAGGAGTTTTCCGCGTGGAAAACAGGCTGAACTCAAAGGCGGCGCCAAAACCCCGGCGTTAATCAGATCCCCATTCCCACCTGTTTTCCCCGGTCTCGCCCGGGGCCTTTTTTTGCACCCGGGTTGCAACCCCGCTGTCAGGAGCGGGCGGCCCGCGGCCGGATACGGACCCGCGACATGAATGCCTCATCCAGGCCCTCCTGGTTGGCAGAACGACCCCGCTGCCTCTCCCCCCGGATGTTCCGGGGGGACTTTATCTATCCGAAAATTCCGGCAGGTGTTTGCTCATTCCCGCCGCTCTGCTGAGCAGAAAGGGAGGATCGGATTTTCCGCACGATCAGCACCGCGCAGAAAAGTTTGCCGCCCGGGAGACTGCATGGGGCCAATCCCAGCAGACACACCGGCTTCTTTTTCGAGCCCCGATGGGACCCTAACGGCCTGCCCCTGCCCGTTCCGATGGAATAGGTGAATTTGACGTTATCCGGAGCCTTTCCCGGTGGTTCCATTTCGTGAATGACCTCGTCCGGCCACGCCCCTCACGTCAGATAAATTTCGATGGTGCAAATAGGTTATAAGAAGATAACAATTATGCATGTGGAAGAATTCGTCAAGTGCCCGTTCCCAACGCACTAAAAATGAGAGAGTTACGCCCCAGGTGGACAATTCACCCGGAAATTGGGTAGGCTTTTAGAAAAATCGCCGCAACGCCGGTCCGCGCACCAGAGAGTGTCTTCCGCTTTCGCGGCTTATCCAATCGGATTCACAGCAACCAGTTAAGGAGATGGAGGAATGGCCGAGGGTTCCGCCACGGGGAGATGGAAGGGGATCTTTCAAAGTCTTGGACCTGGACTGCTCATGGCCGGCGCAGCCATCGGCGGGTCGCACCTCGTCCAATCCACACGTGCGGGGGCGGGCTGGGGGTACACGCTCTGGTGGGCCGTCTTTGTCGCGTGCCTTTTCAAATACCCCTTCTTTGAATTCGGCCCGCGCTACACCGCCGCAACCGGCGAGAGCTTCCTGCACGGCTATCTCCGGCTTGGGAAATGGGCGATGGCGGTCTTTCTGGTTTTCACATTCTGCACCATGTTCATCGTGGAAGCGGCACTCACGGTGGTGACGGCCGGCCTGGCGGGCGAAATGACCGGAATCGCTCTGCCGCGCCTGGTTTGGGCGTCGATCATCCTGGGCGTCTGCGTCGTCATTCTTGCCATCGGACGTTATCCCCTTCTCGACCTGTTCATGAAAATCATCATCGTTCTGCTGGCGGTCTCCACCGTCGCTGCAGTCGCCGCCCTCCTCTTTCACGGACGGCACGTCCCGCCCCAGGCTGCGGCGCGGCCCACCTGGACACCCGCGGGCATCGCCTTCGTGGTGGCCCTGATGGGATGGATGCCGTCCATCGTGGATATTTCGGTCTGGTATTCTCTCTGGGCGCTGGCAAGGGGCGAACAGACCGGCCACCGGCCGACGCTTCGCGAATCTTTGTTCGACTTCAACCTGGGGTACATCGGGACCTTCCTGCTCGCCTTCGCATTCCTTGCGCTGGGGGCGCTTGTGATGTTTGGACGGGGCCTGGTCTTTTCAAACAACGGCGTTCACTTTGCGGGGCAGCTGGTTTCGCTTTACACGGCCAGCCTGGGAGGGTGGGCCGGGCCGATCATCGGCGTCGCCGCCTTCACCACCATGTTCAGCACAACGCTCGCAGTCATCGATGCGTACCCCCGCGTGATCCGGGAAGGAGCCGCGCTCCTGAGCGCCCGTCTCTCCACCCGCCGGGCCCAATCCGCAGTCTATTTCGGTACCATGGCCCTGCTTGTCGCCGCCGTTCTCGGGATTCTCGCTTTCTTCACCAGCGGCATCAAGTCCATGATGGATTTCGCCACGACGGTCTCGTTCCTCACTACGCCGGTCCTGGCCTACATCAACTTCAAGGTGATCGGCCTGCCGAATGTCCCCGGCAGCGCGGCCCCGCCGAAATGGCTTCGGGGGCTGAGCTGGGCGGGGCTCGCGTTTTGGACGGGGTTCGCCGCTCTGTTCGTCGCCATCCGGTTCTTCTGACGGTATCCGCACGTGAGGCGCACCCCCGCCGGCCGCTTGAGCAGACCACCGGCTGGACAAGTCCGGCGGCGGGTGTTATCAAGGAGTCTTCGGTGAAAGCAAGCGGCGCGGCATTGTCACAGGACTGGAGGGAACGAGAGCATGCCTGCCATTCTTCTCGTGATCGTCGGACTCCTCGTGTTCTATCTCGGTTGGCGTTTTTACTCACGCTTCATCGCCGACAAGATTTACCGGCTTGCCCCAGGATTTAAGACACCGGCCCACGAGCTGGAAGATGGGGTGGACTATGTGCCCACCAACCGGTATGTTCTCTGGGGCCATCACTTCACCTCTGTTGCGGGAGCAGCGCCCGTCGTGGGCCCCGCCATCGCCGTCATCTGGGGATGGGTCCCCGCCTTTCTCTGGGTGATTCTGGGAACGGTGTTCTTCGCGGGCGTCCACGATTTCGGCGCCCTATGGGCCAGCGTTCGCCACAAGGGGCGCTCCGTGGGTATTTTCACGGAGGAGATCATCGGCCGGCGGGCCAAGAACGTCTTCACCATCGTGATCTTCCTGACATTGCTCATGGTGAACGCCGTCTTCGCCGTGGTGATCGCCAAGCTCATGATTACGGTGACGAGCGCCGTCGCGCCCACCTGGATCGTGGTGGGCGTCGCCCCCATCATCGGTTGGCTCATCTACAAGAAGAACGCCGGGCTGTTCTGGCCGACCTTCGCCGGCATTATCATCCTTTATGTCTTCATCGCCCTGGGGCCGGACATCCCCATACATCTGCCCGCTTCCGTGCTGGGGCTGGCGCCGGGAAGCCAGTGGATCATCCTGCTCTTCATCTATTGCGCGGTGGCGTCCCTCCTCCCGGTCTGGCTGCTTCTCCAGCCCAGGGACTACATCAACGGCATCCAGCTCGTCATTGCGCTTGGGATCTTCTACGCGGCGGTGTTCATCTACCATCCGAAGGTCGTCGCTCCCGCGTTCAACGCCCACGTACCGGCCGGAACACCGCCTCTTATCCCCCTGCTTTTCGTCACCATCGCCTGCGGGGCCATCTCGGGATTCCACGGCCTGGTGGCGTCGGGGACGTCTTCCAAACAGCTCGACAAGGAAACGGACGCACGCTTCGTGGGCTACCTCGGCGCCGTGGGCGAGGGCGGCCTGGCCCTGGTGGCCATCCTGGCGACAACGGCCGGTTTTGCCACACTCCACGATTGGAAAGCCGCCTACACCACGTTCGCCGGCGGCGCCATCCACTCATACGTGGAAGGAGGCGCGCGGATCATCGACGGCGGGCTCGGACTTCCCCACTCCATCGGAGCCAACCTGCTGACCGTCATGCTGGCCCTGTTCGCGGCGACGACCATGGATACGAGCGTCCGGCTTCAGCGCTACATCATCCAGGAATGGGGGCAGACCTACCGCATCCGTCCGCTGACCCACCCGGTGACCGCGACACTCCTGGCGGTGGGCGCCTGCATGTTGCTCGCCTTCGGCGCGGGAGGAGCGGCAGGAACCGGCGGCATGATTATCTGGCCGCTCTTCGGCACCACGAACCAGCTGTTGGCCGCCCTGACGCTTGTCGTCATCAGTATCCTGCTTCTGAAATACGGACGTCCCGTGTGGTATACCATCCTGCCCATGCTCTTCCTGCTGGGGATGACCGTTTCAGCCCTGCTTTACCAGCTCTGGGGATTCTACAAGAAGGGAAACAGCTTTCTCGTGGTCATGGATCTGCTGATCCTGATCGCTTCGATCTGGGTGGTGCTGGAAGCGGGTTCCGCGTTCTGGAAAGCCCGGGCCGAAACGCGCGCGGGAGCCCCGGCGCCATGACGTTCGGGCAGCGTCTGCGGCGATTGTGGCGCCAGGCTTCGTACTGGCTGCGCGAATATTATGTTTCCCCATACCGGCGTGAGACGGCGCGCAGTCTCAGAAGGCAGGAAGATCTCTTCATGCTGCTTGTTTACTCTGAAGCGCTGGGCATCCCCAACCCGGTCTCCTTTTATACGCTCGAGCTCCAGCCCGTTCTCTACGAGAACTTTCACGAGTGGCACCTTAGAATGGGCATGCCCAAGTCCCCGCTGGAAGGCTTCAAATGCTGCTGAATCATGATCCAGGCCTCAGGAACGATCCCGGCGTCCTCGGACCGCTCCTTGAGCGCCGATTCCTTTTCGTGGGCGGCAAGGGCGGCGTGGGAAAGTCCACGACCGCCTCGGCGCTGGCGTTGGCCGCGGCGGACCGGGGCCGCAAATGCCTTCTCGTCTCCACCGATCCCGCCCATTCATTAGGCGACCTTTTCGAGCGGAAGATCGGGCCCAGGCGACGGAAACTGGAGGAGAACCTCCGCGCGCTCGAGCTGGATGCAAACCGCCTGGCAGATGCTTACATCGAGAAGGTTCAGGACAACCTCCGCGAAGTCACCCACCCTTCCCTCTACCCCGAAATCAATCGCCAGATGCAAATGGCCCGGCTCGCCCCGGGCACCCATGAAGCCGCACTCATGGACGCCCTGGCGGGGTTGATGGGCGAAGAGGCGGAGGAATTCGATTCCGTGATCTTCGACACCGCACCGTCGGGCCATACGCTCCGGCTCCTGTCCTTGCCGGATGTCATGGCCGCCTGGACGGACGGCATGCTGCGAAGCCGGGAGAAGACCGGTCAACTTCAGGAAGCGGCGCAGTCCTTTAAGGACCAGGGCGAGGGGCCGGACCGGCGGACGAACGAACCGCGACTCGATGGGGGAAAAACCGCACGGATCCGGCAGATCCTGGAGGAACGGCAGCGAAAGTTCCGCCGGGCGGGACGTCTGCTTCGCGATCCGGCATCGTCCTCTTTCATCCTGGTACTGACCCCCGAAAAATTGCCCATCCAGGAAAGCGCCGCCGCACGGGATGCTCTTGGGAACGCGGGCATACCGGTGGAGGCCCTGGTGGTCAACCGGCTGCTTCCGTCTTCTGTGAGCGACCCTTTCCTTCAACGCCGAAGAGAACAGGAATCGGCGCGGCTGAAAGACATGGAGCGGCTCTTTCATCACCTTCCCCGCGCCTTTCTTCCCCTACAGGAGTCGGACATTTCGGGGGCGGCTTCGCTCCTCGAGACCGGGCGGTTTCTCCTGGGCGGCTGACCCTCCTCGGCGCCGCAGGCCCAGGACCGCAACCTCCTCATCTTCTCTGCAGCCGCCCCATATTCTGCTAGAATGCGCGTTGGAGAGGCTGAATGTGCGGAATCTGCGGTGAGATCAACTTCAGGCATCCCGATCAGGTCGACCCCGGCCGTGTCCGGGCCATGGCCCGATCCCTCGCACATCGAGGTCCCGACGGCGAAGGAGTCTGGCATGAGCCGGGCGCCGCGCTCGGACACCGCCGCCTTGCCATTATCGACCTGACCGAAGCCGCCTCCCAGCCCATGGCGGCCGACGGCGGGCGGTACCAGATCGTCTTCAACGGAGAAATCTATAACCATCCCGCTCTCCGAAAGGAACTCGAAGAGCAGGGTGAACGCTTCGCCACCCGGTCTGATACGGAAGTCATTCTACGCGCCCTCGTGGCCTGGGGGCTGGAAGAGACATTGCCCCGCCTGGAAGGGATGTGGGCCTTCGCGCTGTGGGACAGAATCGAGAGAAGGCTGGTTCTTTGCCGGGACCGCATGGGCATCAAGCCCCTCTATTTCGCCACGACGCCGGGCGGTATCGTCTTTGCTTCGGAGATACACCCCCTTCTGCTCCACCCTTCGGTGACCCGTGAGATTCACTTAAAATCGCTTTGCGAACAAGTCGCCTGCCGGTACGTACTTGCCCCGCACACGCTGCTGAAGGGCATCCGGAAGCTTCCACCCGGACATCACCTGGTCCTGAAGGAGGATTCGACGCGAATCTCGCCTTATTGGCGCATCCCGCTCGGCGGCCTGACCTGTCCCGTCGCAGAGGAAGACGCTTTGGCGGGTTTTTCGCACCATTTCGAGCAGTCCGTGCAGGACCGGCTGCTTTCCGATCGCCTTTCAGGCTGAAGAGAAGTTCGATGAACGGCCCTGGAGCCGCAGGGTTGCAGACCGGTTCGACACGGAGCACCACGAACTGCTCATCACACCGGAGATGTTTCTTAAGAGTCTCCCCGAGGTCCTTTCGCGCCAGGACGATCCCGTGGCCGACCTGGCCGTCCTTCCGCTCTTTCACGTCTGCAGGCTGGCCTCTGAATCTGTCAAGGTCCTTCTGTCCGGGCAGGGGGCGGATGAAATGCTGGGCGGGTATCATTTCGATCGTGTTCTCAAACAGATCGGAGCGATCAGACGGCTCAGGAGCATGCCCGGCGCCCGGCGCCTCGCGGCGCTCATCGGGAGCCGGGATCCCAAGCGACGGTATCTCCTTCGCTGGGACGATCTCAAATCATCCGAACCGGGCCAGCTCCCGGGAAAAATGCGTTACGACTTGACCGCACCGCTCTCTTCGGAACTGATGGAACGGATCATCAAGTCGCCCATTCCCCCGCCTTACGACCGGACCCTGGACGCCTTTTACACGGAAGTTCCCAGCCATCGGGGACCGCTGGACGCCATCCTGGGAACGCTCATGAAGGGATGGCTGCCCGACAACCTGTTGTCCCACTCGGACCGGATGTCCATGGCCCACAGCGTGGAGATGCGGGTTCCCTTCCTGGATTCCAGGCTCGTGAAGTTCTGCTTCGAACTTCCCGAGGCGCTGAAGATACGCCGCGGGGTAACAAAGTACCTTCTCAAGCGCTATGCCGTGGGCCGGGGGCTCCCGCCCTCGCTTGCTTACAGGCGTAAGCGGGGCTTCCCCGTTCCTTGGGACCAGTGGATCAGGGGTCCCCTGGCGAACCCCGTCCGCGAGATACTGGAGGCTTCAAGTTGGATGGAGCCCTATATTAACCGGGGAGCGGTGACAGACATTTTCAGGGAACACGAACAAGGTGCCTCGCACGGCGTCCTCCTGTGGAATCTCGTGGTCCTCGCCCATTGGGGCCAACGCATGGGACTTTCAGCCTGACCGGCGGCTCCCCCGCCCCCTTCCCCCGTGCGCCCCGGCATCTCCTGTATAATGGGTCTAAGCATCTAGCCATAGCGCATCCTCTTTCCGCGCACGGGAGGTCGAAGACCATGCATATCAACGAGGTACTGATGCGCAAGAAACGCCGGGACCGGATTACGAGGCGAAACCCGCCCGGGGCGGCCCCGGGGACCATTTCGGTTGATCCCGAGGCGCCCAAGCCCGTGATCCGCGTGATCGCCTACGGTCCGGATCAGATCGAGGAAAGCCAAATCGACGATCTCGACGCCGTACAGGCATTCATGGACCGCCATCCCGTCACCTGGGTCAACGTAGACGGGCTGGGAGACGCCGGCGTGCTCTCGTCGCTAGCAGCCCGGTTTAACCTTCACAAGCTGGCCATGGAAGATGTGGTAAATGTGCATCAGCGCGCCAAGGTGGAGCGGTACCGCGACAACCTGTTCATCGTCGCCCGCATGGCGATGAAGGAGGTGGAGCTCTCGTCCGAACAGGTCAGCCTTTTTTTGGGAAAGGGCTTCGTGCTGACCTTCCAGGAGCGCCCTGGGGACTGCCTCGCGTGCGGCAGCGGCTGCGGACCAGCAAGGGACAAATCCGGAGTTCGGGGGCGGATTACCTGGCCTACTCCATTCTGGACGCCATCGTCGACCAGTATTTCCCGGTTCTGGAGGCCATGAGCGAACAACTGGACGTCCTCGAGGACGAAGTTCTGGAGGATCCCGAATCCAGGACCGTCTCAAGAATTCACGAAGTCCGGCGGGATCTCCTCATGTTGAGACGCGCCATCTGGCCGCTTCGCGAGGCGGTGAATTCACTGCTTCGGGATTCGGAATCCTACTTTTCAGAAGACACCCGGCTCTTCTTGCGAGATTTGTACGATCATACGATCCAGGTCATGGATCTGATCGAATCCTTCCGTGAAGTGGGTGCGGGGCTGGTGGACGTCTACCTCTCCAGCGTCAGCAACCGGATGAACGAAGTGATGAAGGTGCTGACCATGATCGCCACCATCTTCATACCGCTCAGCTTCATCGCAGGCCTGTACGGCATGAACTTCAACCCCGCGAAGTCCCCCTTCAACATGCCCGAGCTGAACTGGTACTTCGGCTACCCGTTCGCTGTTGGCCTGATGGCGCTGGTGGCGCTCGGCATGCTCTGGTTTTTCAAGCGGAAGCGATGGTTCTGAGACTGTTCGATCGCATTGAGGCGCCGTCACTCTTCGCCGGCCGTCTCCGGCCTCGGATTGGACCATCCGGGGAAAAGGTCGTCACGGTAGATCCGGAAGAGTTCCATCGCGACGGCGAACATGATCGGACCGAGAATCACACCGAGTAATCCCAATGTGAGCAAGCCCCCGAGAACCCCGAGTACGATAGCGATCAACGGCAGCTTGGCGCGTTCTCCGATGAGGAACGGCCGCACAAAGTTGTAGGAGGATCACCGCCTGCGTGTATTGTCCGGCCGCCACGAGGTAGAGTACGGCCGGCACCCAGACAATGGCCGTTCCCACCACCGGGATAAATGCCGCCACGATCATGGCGGCCCCGAAGAATGCCGGAGACGGCAGCCCCACGATTGCAAAGCCGATCCCTCCCAGGATGCCCTGCAGAACGCAGGTCAGCACAATTCCGTACAGCACGGCGTTGACCACGCGCCGGACGGTCTGGGTGATGATCGTCTTGTCGCGGGGCTTCAAGGGGATGACCGACCAGAAGCCCGAAATGATGCCTTCCCCGTCTCGAACGACGAAAAAGAGCACCAGGACCATGACGAAGAATTTAAGCACCATGGAGAGCGTATGCTTCATGATCGTCTTTGAAAAGGCCACTCCCAAGCTGCTGGCCGCTTTGAGACCCGCGATGGCCGCCTCTTTGATATCCACGCCGATAAAGTAGGGCTGCAGTTTGTTGACCCAATATGCGACGTGAGGATTGGCCATGACCTGCTCCCGCCCGGGAATCTTTCCTTGGGTCACCGCTTTTTCGATCGCGGCGACCACCTGGACCGATTCGCCTGCAAAGAGCACGATCAGAATGATCAAAGGGATCGCGACGGTCAGAACCACCGCCGACGTCGTCAGGACCGCATTGAGGTTCTTTCGCTTCGGAAACCGTGTGGCAAGAACCCTGTGCAGGGGCTGAGAGGCCATGGCCAGCACGGCCGCCCAGGCGATAGCGCCCAAAAAGGGCCAGAGCAGAAGCAGCATGAGCCCCACGACCACCACCACGGCGCTGAAGTAGAGCAGAGCGAAGAAGATTCCTCGATCCATGCAGTCTCCCCGTTTTAAAAGGAATTTTAGCACAAGCGTCCGGCTAGGTGCACTCTGCTGGGGCGGAAACGGCGCGCCCTTTTTAGGACATCTTCAGGTAACGAGCAGGACTACGGCATGGCAGGCCACGGCATCCCCTGCGCCGACGGCGTCGAACCCTTCAGCAGTCTTAGCCTTGAGATTGATCCGGTCTTTCTCGATCCTCAGAAGAGCGGCGAGACTGTCGAGAATCTCGTTTCTGAAAGGACCGATCCGGGGCGCCTCCAGCACAACAGTTATGTCGGCGTTCTCGATTCGGAAGCCTCGCTTCTCAACCATCCCAAGAGCCGCCTTGAGAAAGCCGGCGCTGTCGGCGTCCTTCCATTTCGGGTCGCGATCGGAGAAATAGGTCCCGATATCGCCAAGACCTGCCGCTCCGAGAAGTGCGTCGGTCAACGCATGAAGCAGCACGTCTCCGTCGGAATGGCCCACGGGCCCCTTGGAAAAAGGGATGACGACGCCTCCGAGGCGAAAGGGCCGTCCATCCGCCAGCCTGTGCTGATCCCATCCATGGCCTATCCGCATGCTCTTCCCCTGAGAACTGATTCCACCACCGCCAGATCTTCTGGATACGTCACCTTGATGTTCCAGCGCGATCCCTTCACCCACCCTATACGCCCGCCGTTGCGCAGGACATAAGAGGCATCGTCCGTTCCCTCAAAGCCCTCCCCGATACCCTTCTCAAGCGCGTCCCGAAGGACGCCGTAATGAAAGGCCTGGGGCGTTTGCGCATGAACCAGTGTGGTTCTGTCGGCGTCTTCCAGCAGTTGAGTGCCGGAAACCGCCCACAGCGTATCCACCGCTGGAACGGCTGAAATCACGCCGTGCCAGCGGGGAAGCTCATCCAGCAGATTATTGACTTCGGCGGCCGTAACGAGGGGGCGGGCGGCGTCGTGCACCAACACGGCATCCGGGGCCTCGCATTCAAGGGCCCGGAGGGCGGACAGCGCTGATTCAGCGCGTGTTGCACCGGCGGGAGCCGTTCCTTTGAGGCGGGGGTACCGTCCTCCCTCGAGCGCTTTCTTCAGCTCTCCCTCGAACCGGCCTGGGAAGGCGATGCGAATGGCGCAAACATTCTGAATGGATTCAAATACGTTGAGGCTGTAAACAAGAAGCGGAACACCGTTCGCGCGGGCAAGCGGCTTGGGTATGCCGCCCCCGTAGCGGGTTCCGGCGCCGCCGCCGAGAAGGGCCACGGCGATACGGGAAGAGGAGGCCATTCATACCTCCATGATGTCCGTTTCTTTTCTGGAAACGGATTCGGAAATCTCCTCCACGTACTTGTCGTGCATTTCCTGGACCTTTGTATATCCCCGGTCGCGCTCATCCTCGGAAATGCTCTTTTCCTTTTCGAGCTTTTCCAGGCCCTGGCGTCCCTCATGCCTGGCATGGCGAACGGAGACCTTGCCCTTTTCGCCGATTTCCCTGGCTTTCTTGCAAAGCTCCAGCCGCCGTTCCTCGGTCAGGCTCGGGACCGGCACGCGGATCACCTGGCCGTCATTGGACGGCGTGAGACCGAGATTGGCCTCCATGATGGCCTTTTCGATGACTTGAATCTGCTTGGGATCCCAGGGCTGGATGACGATGAGCCTCGCTTCTGGAACGGACAAGTTGGCCACCTGGGTCAAGGGGACCTGTGACCCGTAATAGTCCACGCGGACCGGCTCCAGGAATGAAAGATTCGCCTTGCCCGTCCTCAGCGAAGCCAGTTCATGCCGTGTCGCATCGACAGCCGACTTCATCGCGGATTCGGTACTGTTCAGGACTTCTTTCATACGCCACCTCCACTGCTCAGCGGACCACAGAACCGATCTGGCGGCCCTCCACGATCCGGCGGATGTTGCCGGACTCCAGTAGGTTGAAAACCCTGATCGGGATTCGGTTTTCCATGCAGAGGCTGATGGCCGTCGCATCCATCACCTTCAGGCCCTTCTCCAGAGCGTCCATGTAGCTCAGTTCTTCAAAGCGCTTGGCATCGGGGACCTTGACTGGATCAGCGTCGTAAACGCCGTCTACCTTGGTCGCCTTGAGGAGAAGCTCCGCCTTGATCTCGATCGCGCGCAACGCCGCGGCCGAATCAGTCGTGAAATAAGGGCTGCCGGTTCCTGCGGAGAAAATCACGACCCGGTTCTTTTCCAGGTGGCGGATCGCGCGTCTCCGGATATAGGGCTCGGCAAGCGCCTGCATGGCGATGGCGGTCATGAGGCGCGTCTCCACTTTCCGCTTTTCCATGGCGTCCTGAAGGGCCAGCCCGTTCAAAACAGTGGCCAGCATCCCCATGTAGTCGGCGTTGACGCGGTCAATCCCGTTTTCCGCGGCCTGCGTGCCGCGAAAAATGTTGCCGCCCCCCACCACCAGGGCGATCTGGACCCCCATCCGTTGAACTTCAAGGATCTCGTCCGCGATTTTTCCCACCGTCTCTGGATCAAGTCCGAAGGCCTTCCGTCCCTGGAGGGCCTCGCCGGAGAGTTTGAGAAGAATCCGGTGATAGACGGACTCGGCCATGGCGGGCTTACGCTCCGCAGGCCGAAGAAGGAAGTCCTTCACCCAGGACGTAGCGGGCGAAGCGCTTCACGTCGACCTTCGAGCCGAGCTGCGAGACCACCTCGGCCACGACGTCCTTTACCTTCTTGCCGGTATCCTTGATGAACGCCTGGTCGAGCAGACAGTTCTCTTCGTAGAACTTGTTCATCTTGCCGAGCACGATCTTTTCTGCGATATTTTCGGGTTTCCCAGAAGCGATGGCCTGCTCCAGGTAGATTTCCTTCTCGCGGGCCAGGATCTCGTCGGTCACCTCTTCTTTGCGAACGAAACGGGGCGCGGAGGCGGCGACCTGCATCGCCATATCCTTCACGAGCTGCTCGAAGGCATCCGAACCCGCAACGTCTCCCGATTCGCATTCGAACTCGATGAGCACGCCGATCTTACCGCCCGCATGGATGTAGGCGCCCACGTGGTCACCTTCGAACCGGGTGAAGCGGCGAAACTGGATATTTTCACCCAGCTTGGCGACTTTGGCCACGATGACCTCGCTCACCTTGTGGGCCGAATCTTTGTGGAAGGGCTCTTCAAGCAAGGCGGCCGCGTCTTTCGCCTGGGATTCCAACGCCTGGGCGGCCAGGTCTTCCACGAGGCCCTGGAAATCGTCGGTCTTCGCCACAAAGTCCGTTTCGCAGTTGAGCTCGATAATGGCGCCGCTTCGCTTGTCGCCGGTGATCTTTGCTTCAACGAGCCCCTCGGAGGCCGGGCGCGCGGACTTCTTCTCCGCCGTCGCCATCCCCTTGGTGCGGAGAATCTTGACGGCCTTGTCCATTTCGCCGCCGGCTTCTTCCAGGGCGTGCTTGCAGTCCATCATGCCCACGCCCGTCTTTGCCCTGAGTTCCTGTACCATTTTCGGTGATATCGCCATGGGTTCCTCGCCTGCTTCAGTTGCTCTTGCTCTGTTCTTCCGCTTCTTTCTTGGACTTGGCCGCCGCGCGTCTGGGGGACGGTTTCTTGGTCTTCTCTTCCTCGCGTTTCTTGGCAGGCGCCTTTCGGACGGGCGCCTTGTCCTCGGAACGTTTCTTGCGCGCCATCAGACGCTTGGCCTCGGGCACATCTTCCTCGTCCAGCGACTCGCCCTCGGTTTCCCCTTTATCCTGGGCGATCTTCTCCGCCATGGCGGCCTCTTCGGCGGCTTCTTCCTCGCGCGCCTGGCGAAGATCCACGCCTTCTTTCACGGCTTCGGCCATCTTCGTGGTGAAGAGTTGGATTGCCCTCACCGCGTCGTCGTTGCCTGGAATCGGGAAATCGGCGTCATCCGGGTCGCAGTTGGTATCGACAAGCGCGACCACGGGAATGCCCAGTTTCTTGGCTTCGTGGATGCAGTTCTTTTCGCGGCGGATGTCCACCACGAAAACCGCCGCGGGCAGGCGGCCCATGTCCCGGATGCCGTAAAGGGATTTCTGCAGCTTTTCGCGTTCCTTCGCCAAGTGGAGCCGTTCCTTCTTCGTCAGCATGTCGAACTTGGGATCGGTCTCAAGCCGGTCCAGTTCCTTCATGCGCTGCACCCGCGTCTGAATGGTCCTGAAATTGGTGAGCGTGCCGCCGATCCATCGTTCCGTGACGTATGGCATGGCGACTTCAGAAGCGGCTTCCTTGATGATGTCCTGGGCCTGGCGCTTCGTTCCCACGAAAAGCACCTTGCCGCCGCGGGCCACGGCCTCTGTCACAAAGCCGGAGGCCTTTTTGTATTCCCGCAGGGTGTGCTGCAGGTCGATGATGTGGATCCCATTGCGCTGGCCGTATATGTAGCGCTTCATCTTGGGGTGCCACTTGCGGGTCAAATGTCCGAAATGAACGCCGGACTCGAGTAGTTCCTTCATGCTGACTATGGCCAAGGTCTCCTCCTTCAGCCTCCGCGGGCCGGACGGTCAGCCTGCCGGCCAGAGCGCGCTTTCTGCGCCCTTGCCCGCCCGCTGGTTGCCCGCGGTCCCAATTTTACGGCCCCTCGCGGCGGCCGTTTTCCGGCTCTCTCCGACAACGGTAATCCCCCGGGAGCCGTCCGGGGGATCCGTAGAGTTGGCACAATAGGATGCAGCGCTTACCGCTTGCTGAACTGGAAGCGCTTGCGGGCCTTCGGATGCCCGTATTTCTTCCGCTCGACCTTCCGGGCGTCGCGCGTCAGAAGTCCCTGGGCGCGGAGCTTACCCCGGAATTCCGCGTTGTACTCCAGCAGCGCCCGCGAGATGCCGAGCCTGACCGCTCCGGCCTGACCGGTGGTCCCGCCGCCGTGAACGTTGACCAGGATGTCGAACGATCCCTGGGTCCCGGTGATCGAAAGAGGCGTTTCGATCTGCATGCGATGGACGGGATTGGGAAAGTAATTCTCGAAGGGCCGCTTGTTTACCACGAATCCGCCCTTGCCGGGACGAAGGTAAACACGGGCCACCGAGGACTTTCTCCTCCCCACGCCGTGGTACTGAATCAAGCTCATGCTTTAATCCCCGCTGACTGGCTCAGGACCTAAAAGGGGAAGTCCTGAGGTTTCTGGGCCTGGTGAGGATGTTTATCGTCGGCGTAAACTTTCATCCGGCGGATCATCCGGTCGCCAAGCTTGTTTTTAGGCAGCATTCCCCGCACCGCCAGTTCCATGACGCGCCCGGGGTGTTTGGCGAGCAAATCGCGCGCCGCCGTTTCCTTGAGGCCGCCCGGGTATTGGCTGTGGTGCCGGTAGATCTTGTCACGCAGCTTATTGCCGGTGAGGCGGACTTTTTCGGCGTTGACCACCACCACGAAGTCACCCGTATCGGCATGCGGCGTATAATTAGCGCGGTGCTTTCCCATCAGAACATGGGCCACGCGCGTGGCCAGGCGCCCCAACGTTTTATCCTGCGCGTCGACGACGTACCAGTTCCGGGTGACCGTTTCCTTCTTTTCAAAGTACGTACTCATGTGAAGGCTCCTCGCTACAGCCGGGCGGACACACAACCGCCGTGCAAAGCCTACGTAGTATACGCGCAAGGTAATGGCGTGTCAAGATGGGATGGGTCCCCTTGGCGGGGGTTTCGGTCCTGCGCGCCGGTCCTCGGCGCATTATATTTTGAGAAGAGCGTTTTTGATAGGCCCTTGCGGGCTGCGCCGGGCCCGGACGTTGGAAGGCCGGCCTCAAAAGTGGGAAGCCCCTGCCAGGAAAGCGAAGTACGCAGACCGGGCGCCTCATCTTTCAAACGGAAGGCCGTCTCAATCTGGAGGTTGGTAAAGCAAAGGAGAGAGCCATGCGTAAGTGGCGGCTGATTCTCTGCCCGATCGACTTCTCTTCTCTTTCCCTGTATGCCCTGAAATATGCTGTCGGCTTGTGCCGGGATGAGGGCGCGAAGCTCGTCGTGCTCCACGTGGTTGAGCCCATCCTGGCCCCTGCCGATTTCTCTTTCGGGCCTCTCACCCTGACCGAAGTGGAAGACCAGCTTGAATCGCGGGCTGAAAAGGCCCTGGAGGATGTGGCCAAGGGCCTCGGCCTGGATCCCGGTCTGCTCGACACCCGGCTCGAGAGGGGCCGCGCCTTTATGGAAATCGTTCGCATCGCCGAGGAGAGGCGGCCGGACTTGATCGTCATGGCCACCCACGGGCACACGGGTCTGAGCCATGCACTTCTCGGGTCCACCGCGGAGAAAGTCGTCCGGAAAGCGCCCTGCCCGGTGCTGACTCTAAAGCCTCCTGACGCTAATTCCTAAACACGTTTCCCCAACCTTTTTACCGCAGGCTTGTTGTTGCGGGCCCCATTTCCTTTCTTTGCTCCTGCGCCGACAAAGCGGCAGGCCCACCGCCTTCCCTTTCTGTGGATTTGGATGGCGCGATGCGTTAAGATGAGCCTCGGGCCTGTTGAAAGGCTCGTTTCAGACGGTCAAGATACAGCACGCCGCAATGCCCGTTCAGGAGTCCGAATGGTTACTGAAAATCATCCCAACCGCGGAATTCCGCGCTGGGTGCTTTACCTGATCGCCATCGTCGTCCCCGCCGCACTGGCCATTTTAATCTGGCAGGCCACTCCCATCGTGGGGGGGTGGGGAAAAAGCACCATCCTCAATCCGCCGGCCCAGAGCAGCTCTCGTGATGCGCAGTATGCCGCGCCGCCATCGCGGCAGGTTCTCGACCCCAAGGCTCTCTACCGCACTTACTGCGCAACCTGTCACGGCGCAAACATGCAGGGCGGGAAAATGGCGCCGCCTCTCAAGCGGCCCGACTGGCCTTACGGCCAACATACCGACTTACTGGTCAACATTATCTACCAGGGCAAGGGCCTGGCCATGCCCTCCTTCCAGGGCAGGCTCTCCAAGCAGCAGATGCAAGTTCTGGCCCAATACCTGCAGTCGGTAAACGGGGTCAAGGGCTCCTGACCGGCTGTCACGGAGAATTTCTCATGAGCAGCGACACACTCACCATTGCAGGCCGGACTTTCCGATCCCGGTTGATCCTGGGCACGGGAAAGTACAGCGACAACGAAACCATGGCTCAAGCCATTGAAGCTTCGGGTGCGGAAGTGATTACGGTGGCGGTTCGCCGCGTCGAATTGGACCGCCGCAAGGAATCCCTCCTCAATCACATCGATCCCGAAAAGTGTTTCATTCTCCCCAATACGGCTGGATGCTACTCGGCCGACGAAGCCGTGCGGACGGCCCGGCTGGCGCGCGAAGTAGGCCTCTCGGATTGGATCAAGCTGGAAATTATCGGAGATCAGCAGACCCTTTTCCCCGACAACGAAGAACTCGTCAAGGCCACGCGGACACTCGTCAAAGAGGGCTTTACGGTTCTCCCCTATACCAACGACGATCTTGTCAACGCCAAAAAGCTTGTGGACGCCGGGGCCGCTGCGGTCATGCCGCTCGGTGCTCCCATCGGGTCCGGCCTGGGGCTCCAGAACCATCACGCCATTCTCCTGATGAGGGAATTCCTGGATATCCCCTTGATACTCGATGCCGGCGTAGGTACGGCAAGTGACGCCTGTGTCGCCATGGAGCTTGGCGTGGACGGCGTCCTGATGAACACGGGAGTGGCCAAGGCCGGCGATCCCGTTAAAATGGCCGCCGCCATGCGCCAGGCGGTGGAAGCCGGCCGTCTCGCCCACCTCTCCGGAAGGATGCCCAGGAAGCGCTATGCGAGCGCTTCGAGCCCCATAGAGGGACGGATTTCCTAAAAGACAATCCGCGAGCAGCAAGCACAGGAGCGCGCCGTTATCCGGCGCGCTCTTTATTTCATGGAGCGGTTGGGGAGAGACGCGCGGGCCGCAAAGGATTCTGACTGAGCCCGCATTTATCACCAGGGACCGGAGTGAAGCGGCGGAGAGATTCGTGAATAAAAAGAAGGCGCCGGCGCAGACGCGGCCTCAAATGCCGCTGAGGATGGCCTGCGATGTAGGGCGCAACAGGCGTGGGGCCATCTGCCGGTGCGGCCGATGGCGGGTGGAGAGCATTCCGCGTTAGCCCCTCTCTCTATATTCCCCGGTGCGAGTATCCACCACGATCTTATCGCCCGGATTCAGGTGAAAGGGCACGGAGACGACGGCTCCCGTCTCGCAGGTCGCCGGTTTGCCTCCTGAGACGGTGTCGCCCTTGAAGCCCGGTTCGGTGTCCGCGATCGTCAGCGTGACGAAATTCGGCAGACTGATATCAATGGGATCCGTGCCATGAAAGAGGATAGACACTTCCGTATTTTCCGTCAGGTACTGCGAAGCGGTCCCAAGGACCTCGCCTTTGATGGAGACCTGTTCGTAAGTGTTCTGGTCCATGAAATGGAATCCGTCGCCGTCACTGTAAAGAAAGCTCATTTTCCGGTCCTGGGTTTCGGCGGTTTCTACCTTGTCGCCCGCTTTATAGGTCTTTTCGAGAACCTGCCCGGTACGGAGGTTCTTGACCTTGGCGCGGGCAAAGGCCGAGCCCTTTCCCGGCTTGACATGGTCGACATCCACTACTTCATAAGGCTGTTCATCGATCAACAGCTTCACACCTTTCCTGATCTGGTTACTGACGATCACTCCCATGTGAAGATCCTCCGGTTGTGGGATGTTAGATTCGTTCGATAAACTGGTGGGCCATGCGCTGGATCTGGTAACGCGTGCGCCCGGTCACTTCAGAGCGCTGGGTCACCACCAGCAGGGCCAGATCTGGGGATAGTCTCGCCATGAAGATATTTTCGCTCTCCGTCCTCAGCGCAATTTCTTCGAGGCGCCCCAGTCCGATTTCATCTTTAAGGCGGTCGAGATTCCGAACCACGGCGTTGAGCTCAGCGCTGAGCACATCATGCGGGAGCGTATCGTTGACGTGGCTTTCCACCTCGATCCCATCCCCGCCCACGACTGAAGCGGCCCTGAATCCGGGGATTCCCTCTTCCAGCTTCTGGAACACGCTCTCAAACATGCTCTTCCTCTTTCAGTTTCCGTAGCCAGCTCTCCAGGGCCTGGACTCGCTGCTGCCGGATCGCCTTTTTGACATCTTCCTCTGCCACATCTCCAGAGTCGGGCAGTTCGCCGGAGAGCCGCTTCATATGAGCTTGAATCCTCTCCCGAATATCAGCCCGCTCGGGATCTGCGAGCAGAATCCGTTGATAAACCTCAATGGCTTTCTCCGGGAAACCCTGGCTTGCATAGAGTTCAGCAAGCGTGGCCGTATCCATTCCAGGCCCCTTGGAGGGGGCCTCCGGCTCCGGTTCCCCCAGGAATCCTTCGTGAACATCGCCGGATTCTTCCAGGGAGCGCTCTTCTTGCCCCGCATCCTCTCCACGCAACGCTTCGGCGGGTCCCGCCGACGGAATGGAGAGATCCGTCGCCTCCAACCGCACGGTTTCCGCGCCGGAGGGATCCCAATCCGTCGAGGCTTGATAGTCCTCTTCTTCCCGGGGCCCCGGGGAGCCCTCAGATAAGCCGGCGGGGCCGGCTTCCGGCGAATGGACCCCTGCGTCCTCTGCCCGATGAGACACTTCTTCGGCGTCCGGTTCTGGCGCCGATTCGGGCTCTTCTTCCAGAGGGGGGGAAACGGATTGGAACGCTTGGTCGAACCCGGCCGGCTCCTGTTCCGAAAGGAGGTCGGCCGCTTCGGCGTCCCTTTCGAAAATTTCAGCGGGACCCGTTTCCTCAAGGGCCTTGGAAAGCTCCTCGACCCGGCTCGACACACCCTGCCGCTCCGGCTCCAAAACGGCGACGATTTTATAATGCTTCAGCGCCAAGTCCCGGTTGTCGAGCGCGTAGTACACATCCGCTGCAAGGTGGTTGGCCCCGACGTGATCAGGCATGGCGAGCAGGATTTTTTCCGCCATGTCGCTGGCTCTTTCCAACTGCCCCTGCGCCATATAGATCTGCGCAAGCAACATACGGCCCTGCCAGTGATTGGGGTACTTGTCAATTCCCTTTTCCAGGACCGATCTGGCATCCTCAAGGCGTCCGGCTCTTTGGTATTCACGGGCCAGGTCCGCAAATCGTCTCGAATCAGGATTTTGCCTGAGCTCTTCTTCGAGAGCCTTGAGTTCTTCAACCATCAGTAATCGCTTATCGTGAACTGAAACTGATCCGTAATGGTTTTTTGAAGTCCGTCCCGGTTCCGGTGCGCGTGGAAGGTGATGTCCAGGGTGACGGTCGCCACATCCGTCGTGCCGATCATTCCCGATGCATTGTCCTGGAGCCACTGCTGGGTCAACAACGTGATCTCATAGCGTGTTGGATAGGTCGAAGTCACCGCTGTCGGGACGGTGTCATGAATGTCCGGAAGCGGCTGTGTGATGTAACCGCCCGGATCGTTAATCGTAAACGTCCCATCCGCGCTGTCGATTGTCCAGGCGTCTTTCGGCAGCATGGACAAGCTGGAGCTCGGATCGCTATTGTTGAGCTCGATG
>JARRNO010000043.1:2635-13904 GCA_037384885.1 Acidobacteriota bacterium | reverse complement strand
CTGAAACCCGCGCAACCGCCACGCTCCCGCGCGTGATATCCTGGTGGCCTCGCTGCTTTGCGTCTTTTCGCGGGGGTGGCGGACGTAGTCCGCAAAGCGCGAGGTACGAAGCGCCGGGCTGCCATCAGGCAGCGCCCCCGGATCAGGCAGCGCCCCCGGCGACTCCCGCAAACGCAGACCCACCTGATCGGATTTCGCCTCCCGTTGGCGAAATCCGGCTGCCGACCGGACGGCGGCTGGATCCAAGGAACGTGAGCCGGTCACACCGCAGGCGTACTGGGATGTACTCCGAGGATGTGAACCGGCAAACGGTGACGCCGGAGACAGCTCCGGATCTGTCGGCGCACCTCTTTTAGTGTGGGGGGAACGGTCGTTCGTAGTCCCGGTGTGGCGGAGCTGGAGGTGCGACGGGGCCGCTCAGCACGCCAGTGCGACGCAACGGCATGAAGTGACTGGAGGCAAGCTTGCTTGTCGACAGGCAATTCAGCCGGGGCGGCAGGGCGCAAAGCGCCTGCGGCCCAATGCAGCTGAAACCCGCGCAACCGCTATGCTCCCGCCCGTGATATCCTGGAGGCCTCGCTGCTTTCCGGGGGAGAAGACATGCCACGCGACTACCAAGCTCTGACCGAACTCGCCGCCCGCATCGCCGCGGGCATGGACACACGCGCCGCCCGCATGAAGGCCGTCACAGACGTGCTCTGGGACGGTCTCAAGGACGAAGCGGTCTCCTGGTGCGGCTTCTACGTCCCCACGGAAGACGCCTCGAAGATGGTCCTGGAAGTCTGCCGGGACAAGCCGGCCTGCTCGCCCATCGGCCTGCACGGCGTGTGCGGCCAAGCCTTTCTGAGCGGCGAAGTCCAGGTCGTCCATGACGTGAAGGATCTGGGAGACGCCTACGTGGCCTGTGATCCCTCCGATCGCTCCGAACTGGTGGTTCCTCTCGTGGATGCGGGAGGAAAATGCTGGGCGGTCCTCGACCTGGACAGCTTTGAAACGGGGGCCTTCGCGGCGGACGACGCAGAAGGTCTGAAACGGGTTCTGGCCGCGGCGGGCCTGGTGTAAGGGGCCTTCCCCCACTTGCCTTCGCCGCCCGCTCCGGTCATACTGTTTAGAATCGGTTCCGGTCCGGACCCGGTTGCTCGTTGCGAACCATGACCCAAGCCCGGCACCCAGGAGGTTCCTTGTGTCCAGCCAGATCGACGACCTGCTCGAATTCATGCTCTCGGCGGCGCCCAATCTCAGCGACCTGAATTTCTCCGTAGGACGGGCCCCCCAGGTGGCCGCCAACGGGGCGTTGGTGGACGTACCGATCAAAGGGTTGACCCGTCTTTCTCCCTACCAGACGGAACAGATCGCTCTTCATCTGATGCACAACGACCGGCTGCTCTTGAGGAGGCTTTTCAAGCAAGGGAGCGTGGACCTCTCCTACTCTATTCCGGGCAAGACCCGGTTCCGCGTCAACATCTTCTCGCAGCGCGGAACCTACAGCATCGTCCTGCGGGTCATTCCCAACGGCGTACCCACGATCGAGGAACTGGACCTGCCTTCCCAGATCAACCAAATCGCCGAAGACCGGAACGGCATCGTCCTGGTCACAGGCCCCACGGGAAGCGGAAAATCCACCACGCTGGCCGCCATCATCAACCGGATCAATCAAACCAAGCCTTACCACATCGTCACAATCGAAGACCCCATCGAGTACCTTCACCGCCACAACAAGTCCACCATCAACCAGCGCGAGATCGGCATGGATGTGCCCAATTTCGCCCTGGCTCTGAGGGCGGCGCTGCGACAGGCGCCCAACGTCATCCTGGTCGGAGAAATGCGGGACAGGGAAACGATCGAGATCGCGCTCGAGGCCGCCGAAACAGGACACCTCGTCCTTTCGACCCTCCATACCATCGACGCCAGCAAGACCGTCGACCGGATCATCGGCGTCTTTCCCAAGAATGAGGAGCAGCAGATCAGGACGCGCTTCAGCCAGACCTTCCGATGGATCGTCAGCCAGAGGCTGGTCCCGAAAAGCGACGGGTCTTCCAGATTCGCCGCCTGCGAAATTCTCAAGGCCACTGTGCGCACCCGGGAGTACATCCAGCACGGCGAGAGCGAAGGTAAGTCCCTGGTCGACGCCATGAACGACGGGGGGCTCGATGGCATGCAGACCTTCGACATGGAGCTGGAACGGCTCTGGCGGGAAGGGGTCATCACACACGAGACGGCCATATCCTACGCCAGCAACGCGCCGAACCTCGCACTCAGAATGTCGGGTATCGCGAGCACTTCCCGCGAAGGGAACCAGGCCGCACAGGGCGCCGAGGGCGCCAAGGATGCGGAACCGGCCAACGATTCGGAAGAGCTGGGCGGCGATTCCTTCGCCGATCTGGACGTCAAGGATCTGATGGAGTGACCATGCGGGTAACCTGTCCCTCTTGCAACAAAGCCTACACCGTAGACGAAAGCAAGCTTCCCGCCTCGGGCGCTGTCCTCAAGTGCCAGGCCTGCGGCGGAAAAATGACGGTCCCCGGCCGGCAGGTCCAGGACGCTCCCGCCGGATCAAAGGCTCCCGTTGAAACGGCCGAATCTCTCAAGCCCGGCTCTCCGGCCTGGGAAAAGCTCAAGCGGGAAACGGCGGCGGAAGTCCTCCGGCAGCTCGGCCTCCGGCCGTCCGTTCACGCACAAGACGCCGAAGACGACGACGGCGAACTGAATCTGGCGCTGGTCGCCGAAGACGAACCCCTCTTTCAAGAGGTCATCCGCGACGCGCTGGAAAAGCTCGGCTACCAAGTGGAGCAGGCTAGGTCCACGGCCGATGCTCTCGAAGCGCTGAAGCGCAAGCCCTACCGCATTGTCACCGTAGACAACCGCTTTCCGGATGATTCCGAGGGGGGCTACAAGATTCTGCAGACCATCAACGCCTTCTACCCGGAAAAGCGCCGGAAGATGTTCGTCACGTTCATCTCGGCCGATCTGGCAACCATGGATATCAATTCGGCTTTCATCCTGGGCGCCAATCTCACGGTTTCCAAAAAAGACGTCAAGCGCCTGGACCGGTTCCTGGCGCAAGGCATGCGGGAGCATGAGAGCCTTTACGCCACGTTTGACGAAGTGGAACAGGAAATACAAGCCGAAACGGCCTGATGTCCCTGCCGTCCGGCGGGGGGCTCAGACGTTGAACAGGACCTCGCACACATCCCCTTCCTGCATGACGTAGTCCTTGCCCTCGCGGCGGTACAGCCCCTTTTCCTTGACCCTTTTCACATCCCGGCCGCACTGGACCCAATCGTCGTAACTGAAAATCTCCATGCGGATAAACCCCCGCTCCATGTCGCTATGGATCTTGCCCGCCGCCTGGGGAGCGCGGGAACCTCGCGTGATCGTCCAGGCGCGGGTCTCCTTCTCTCCGGCCGTCAGAAAGGTCATGAGATCGAGCGTGGAAAACGCCGTCTTGATCAGCTTGCCCAGCCCCGATTCCTTGAGCCCGTATGCCTCCATGAACTCGGGCTTCTCTTCTTCGGAGAGTTCGGCCATCTCGGCCTCGATACTCCCGACGATCCTGAATACCGCCACATTCTCTTTGGCCGCGAGCTCTTCCAGGGCCGCCGCCTGCGGGTGGGCCGGGTCGAGCCCCGTCTCGTCCACGTTTGCCACGTAGATCATGGGCTTCGCCGTCAGCAGGTTGAGGTCCGAAAGCAGCGCCCATTCTTCCGGGCGCAGCTCGGCCTTTCGCGCGGGCTCGCCGATTTCCAGGGCCGGAAGCACTTTGTCCAGGGCGGTCACGACCTTCTTGGCCTCTTCGTCGCCCGTCCGGGCCGTCCTCGCGGCCTTGTCCTTCCGCTTCTCCACCGATCCCAGGTCGGCCAGGGCGAGCTCGAGGCCGATGGTCTCCGCATCCCGGACGGCGCTGACCGATCCCTCCACGTGGGGGACTTCGGGGTTTTCGAAACACCGGACCACCTGGACGATGCAGTCCACTTCACGGATATGGGCGAGAAATTGGTTCCCTATCCCCTGGCCCTGGGAAGCGCCGCGCACCAGCCCGGCCACATCCACGAACTTCAGCGTGGCCGGGACGATCTTCCTGGTGTTGAAAGCGCGTCCAAGATCGTCCAGCCGCGGATCGGGGACAGGAACGACCGCCACGTTCGGATCCTGGGAAGCGGCGCCGTAGGCGTGCGTTTGGGCGCCCGCAGCGGTCAACGCATTGAAGATGGTCGTTTTTCCAGATTGCGGCAGGCCGACGATTCCACAGGCAACACTCATGGAAACTCTCCTTCGGTATCCCCGCCTTCCCTTCGGGGGAAGACGCGTGAACGGCAGCGGGAAACAGCCTATCTGCAATCAGCCGGGTTGTCCAGGACCTCCGCTCCCGAGGCGCGGAGGCACGGCGATGGTAAAGTCCCGCCCATTTTTCGTTTGCCATGGGCAAGCAGCGGCAATATATTTTATTTGCTGTCAATTCGGAGTCTTTTTGACTCGCGGAACCGGTGGTTGTTTCCCGAGCGGGAGGCGGTGTTTGAAGTTTGCGGTCAAGGCACTCGCCCTGGTTGTCCTTCTCCTGGTGGCCGTCGCGGCGTCGGCGGGCGCGCGGGACAGGACCGTCAAGCTGACGGTCGCCGCCGTCCAGAACGAGCCCTACGCCTTTGCCGCCGAAGACACGGTCAGAGGGCTCGATGTGGACATCCTCCGCCTTGTCTGTACGTCCCGGGGATGGTTGTCCGAAATCCGGCTGCTCTCCCAGGAGGAGGCGCTCACGGCCCTGAAGACCGGAGAGGCCGACCTCGCACTCGGAGGCGTTTACGCATCGAGCCCGCGAAACGGCGGCCTTCCCAGGAGCAGCGCCTACTTGAACACCGGGCTCGTGATCGTCACCCGGGACCGGCGGGGCATCCGCCACATCGCGGACCTGAACGGCCTCAACATCGCCGTGAAGGCGCACACACAAGCTCACTCAACCCTGCTCGGATGGATGCGGAAACAGAACATCAACGTCCACCCTGTCCCCCTCGACAGCAGCCTGGAGTGTTTCCAGGCGCTCAAATCGGGCCGGGTCGAAGGCGTTCTCAACGAATACCTTAATTCCGTCTATCTGCTGGAGACCCATTTCCCTGGGGAAATGACCATCGCCCCCGGGCTTCTCGGTCCACGCTTTTTCGCCCGGTATAGGCTTGTTTTCCTCTTCAGCCCTGCATTCGAACAGCAGGCGTCCTTCGAGCAGGCGCTGAAAGCGCTCTCGGGTTCCAAGGTCCTGAGAAACATCAAGAACAGTTGGGACCCGAGACCCAGGAGATTCCCCATCCGGGAAGCGATCACGTGGAGCATCGCCGGGGCTCTCGCGGTTATTTTGCTGCTTTTATATTTTCTCCGCGTCTACCGCCGCCGGATCGAATTCCGTGCCCTGAAACGCTCCGAAGAACAATACCGGCGCTTCATCTTCGGCGCTCCGCTCGGCGTCTCGTTGTGCCGCATCGACCGCATTCTCATGGTCAACGAACAGTTCCTCAAGATCTTTGGTTTGAAGCATGCCAATCAGGCTGTGGGACGCCCCATCCTCGATTTCCTCCACCCCAGCGTCCATGATAGTGCAAGAACATATTTCGAAAAGGCCTGCAGCGGAGAAGACCTCAATATCACCATCGACACCACCGGGCGGCGCGAAGACGGCGAAGTCTTTGAACTGCATATCAGAACCACCGCCTTTGATCTCCCCGAAGGACCGGGGCTCCTCGTCTTTCACGAAGACATCACGGACCGGAAGACGGCCGAACGGCATTTGAGAGAAAGCGAACAACGCTTTCGCGCCCTGGCTGAATCCACATCCGCGGGCATCCTGATTTACCAGGACGAAAAGCTCGTCTACGTTAACCCTGCAGTCGAGCAGATCACCGGCTACACCGCTGCCGAAGTCAGGCGCCGGCCCTTCTATGCGCTGGTACACCCCGAAGACCGGGATCTGGTGAAGGAGAGAGGCCTGCTCCGCCAGCGCGGCGAAGACGTTCCGAACCGATACGAGGTGAGGGTTGAACGTAAGTCGGGTGAAGTCCGATGGATCGAGTTGAGCGGAGGCATCCTTCAATACGAGGCAAGACCGGCCGGCATCGTCACCGGGTTCGACGTCACCGAACGCCGCAAGGCCGAAGAAGCCCTGCGCAAGAGCGAAAACCGCCTGCGTCTCCTGTTGGACAACGTTCAGGAAATCATCAACTACAGCACGGTGGCGGGCGACCCTCCCACTCCGACGGCCCGCTTCATTAGCCGCAAGATCGTAAGCATCCTGGGGTATACCCCCGACGAGTTCATCGATGTCCCCGGCAAGTGGTTTGAATTTCTCCACCCCGAAGACCGAGCCCGGCTCGACGAATCCATTGGAAGACTGCTGACCCGGAAGACCCCGCAGACCTTCGAGTACCGGTTTCTCCACAAGAACACCGGCGAATATGTCTGGATCGAGGACCGCGTCGTTCCGGACTTTGACGAAGAGGGGGGCATGACAGCCATCTACTCCGTGGGCCGGGACATCACCCGGAGAAAGAAGGCGGACGAGGAGATCCTCAAAAGAAACCGGGAACTTTTCGCACTGCTGAAAGCTTCCCAGGCCATGACCGGGTTCATCAACCGGGAGGAGGCTGCGGCGGCCATCTGCCGGGCCGCCATGGAGGCCTTCGACGCCAGGATGGTCTGGATCGGCCTGGTGGTTCCCGAGAGCACGGAAGTGGTTCCACTCGCCTCGGCCGGCGAAGATCGCGGCTATACAGAACGCATCAAGGTGCGCTGGGACGAAAGTCCTGAGGCCCAAGGTCCGGCGGGCAAGTCCATTAAGGCCAGGAAGCCGGTTGTCAACCGGACGGACGACTTCGATTTCGCCCCCTGGCGTGAAGAGGCGGAAAAGCGCGGCTACCGGGCGGTCTGCTCGCTCCCCATGATTCACGAGGACGCGGTGCGCGGCGCAATCCTGGTTTACAGCAGCGACCCGGAGGCCTTTCAGACGAAGTCGCTAGAACTGCTGGAAATCTTCGCCCGGGAAGCGACCATGGTCGTGGTTAACGCCGGCCTGTACGAAGAGGCCAAGCGCAGCATTGAAGAACTGGCCGCGACCAACGAAGAGCTCGTGAGCGCGGAAGAGACGCTCATGCAGCAGCTCGAGGAACTCCAGCTTCGCAGAGAAGGCCTCGAAGAACGGGAGACCCTCTTCCGCCGGCTGGCCGATTCCGTATCCACCGCCATTTTCATTCTTCGCGGCGACCGGATCGATTTTGTCAACGCCCACTTCTCGAGGCTGTTCGGCGTGAGTGCGCAAGAGGCCCGGGACAAATCCCTGGCCGGCATTTTGAAGCCGAGGCATCCGGAATCCCTCGAAGACTACCTCGTCAAAGGCGGAAGCGGCGGTGAGAACATCGAACACCTGGCCCTCGAGTGCCTCGCCGGCCCGGCGCCGCCCTGCTGGGTCGAGGTCACCGTTTCCCCGATCTTGCTGGAAGGCGGCGAGGCGCTGCTGGGAACCGCTTACGACATCACTGAAGTCAAAACCAGCCACCTGGCCCTCGCCCAGAGCGAAACGCGGCTCCGGTCCTTCTTCGACGAGCTGGGGCTGGGCGTCTACCGGGCGTCCCGGGAAGGGCGGATCCTTCACGCCAACCGGGCTCTCGCCTCGATTCTCGGCTACGCTTCCCCCGAAGAACTTTCAGGCGCGCCGCTCGCTCCTGAGCGGTTCGCTTCTACCGCCGCCCGCGACAAGGCCTCGTCAGAGCTGTCCAGAACCGGCTCCGTCTTCGGCCTCGCTTCCCGCTGGAAGGGAAAGGACGGCAAGCCCGTCCAGCTTCGCGAAAGCCTCTGGGCGGTGAAGGATACGGGCGGAAGGGTTCTCTATTACGAAGGTACGGTCGAAAAGTCCGGGAGACAGTAAGCCCGGAGTTCCCCCATCTTCCTTAGCCTCATAACTTTTAATGGCCCACGTGCGTATGATACCGGGTGAGAGCCAGAGGAGCGGACCATGAAATCGAAGATACTGATCCTGATCATCGTCCTCGTCGTCATCGTCGCAGGCGCCGGCGGCCTGTACTGGTATACGCACGAAGGAAAACCCTATTCGGGCCTTGCCGCGCATTTCCCGGAAAAGACCTCGGTGTTCGCCGAGACCTCCCGGGTCGGGCAGTGGATGTCCCTTCCCGAAAGCGCGAAAAAGGGAAATTCGCAGGTTTCGGCGTCGGCTGTCGGGAACGACCCGCTTCTCCAAGTGGTCGGACAGGTCTGGGCCAAAGAGAAGGTCAACCCCAAGGACCTTCCCAGCGCGCTTCAGAACCAGCCGCTCGCCGTCGGTGCATGGGAAACCGACAAGAAGTGGCAGGGCGTGGGCCTGATGCGGCTCCTCCCGGGACAGAAAGCCATGCTTACCTCCTACCTCGAAGACAAGGTCGGAAAGGGTGAAGTCGTGGCCACCTCGGGCGGCATGCAGCTTCACAAGGTTTCGCCTCCAGGCATGGACCGGCCCATCTTCTGGGGCGTGAGCGACAGCTACGCGGTCATGGCTTCGGGCGAAGCGGCCGCCCGCGAGACCTTGAGCCCGGGAAAATCCACTCTCGCCAACGACAAAGACTTTCTCGACGCCGTCCGGAAGATCCCGTCCAACCGGGGCGCTTACGTCTTTATCAAAGGTTCGGTGCTTTCCAAGGCCGTTCAGGAGGGACGGGAGAAAGCGGAGAAGGCGGAAAAAGCAGCCGAAGCGGCCAAGGCGGCAAAAGCGGCTAAAGCCCCGGGGTCCGGCGATTCCCAACCCGCACCCGGATCGGATCAGGGCGAAAAGGAGGCCATCCAGGCACTGCACGACATACCGGCAGGCGTCGCGGTACAAGCCGTCAAACAGTTCGCATCGCTTAAGAGCCTCAGGGACATCGTCCTTTGGACCGCCCCTCCGGAATCGGGCAAACTCGCCTGGCAGGCCCGGGCATGGGTCAGTTACACGGGCAAGCCCTCAGGACTCTGGCAGTTGCTGGCACAAGGCAGCAGCATGCGGCCCACCTTGATGGACAGGATTCCAAAGGACGGCAAGGTGTATCTGTGGGTGGGCGGCATGGAGCCCGCGAAGGCGTACAAGCTGCTGATGGAAGAAGCTTCAAAGTCGCTTCCTGTGCAGGACATGGGGACGATCCGGGCCGTGATCGGCGCGGGAGAGGGCAAGTTCAACATGTCTTTCTCCAACGACCTTTTGCCCACGCTGGGCCAGCAGGCGGTCGCGGTGCTTGAAAAGCGCACCGACAGCACGGATGGACTCCACAAGGGCGTTGCCGTCTACTGGTCTCTCCAGGACACCCGCCGCTTTGAAAGTCTGGTGTCGGATAAGCTCGCACCGCAGCTGCACCTGAAACCCGTGAGCTACCCCGGGGCGCGGGGCTGGTCCATTGCCTTGGGGTCTAAGGGCCATGAACCCGTCATCCTGGTCTCCGGCGGGCTGGCCATCATCACCAACAACCCCAAGTGGGCCCTGTCCACCTCCGGCGAGAGCGGAAAGGCCTACCAGCAACTTGCGGACTTCAGCCATTCAGCGTCGGGGGTCTTTGTGGCCAGCCCGGACGCCTGCAAGGACAACCGGGTACCCATCGTAGTGAGCTGGAGATTCAAGAGCGACGGAATCGCCGCGCGGGCCGAGCTTCCCGGAAAGCCGTTGAACCTGAAAATGCCGGCGAAGGGAAAATGAAAGTGCGCCTTATTTGTCGGAAAGGACGGCAAGGACGCCCATCTCGAGCAGCTTTCGAATGGCCGTGTGCGCCTCGTCCTGAGACATGGGGCAGACCTTGAGAATGGAGGCAATGTCCCAGATCCCGTTGACGCGCGTCGCGATATACCCCTGCTGCGGCGTCAGGTCGTAGGAGGAGAGTTTCTCGAGAGGAACCTTCAAGGTGAGAACGGTCCCCGGTTGGACCACATCTTCGAAAAAACGTTCGTTCATCAGCTTCTCGGTCCGGGCCAGCAAGGCCCGGGCCTTTTTGTCGTCGGGCGTCTTTTTCAGGCGGTACTTGAGCAGGTTGACCGCATCATCCAACCGCTCCGCCGCGAGAAAACGCTCCGCCTGCGCCAAAATCTGCCCCGAGATATTATCGTACTGGACCTCTTCCGGCGGGCGGTGCTCCCCGGCCGTTTCCACAAGCTTCTTCTCGTAGAGCGCGAAGGCATGAGACGCCACGAAAAAGGGGGTGGCGTGCAGTTCCATCGCCATTTCAGCCAGGCTCCTCCGTCCGTCCACCGCGGCCAGGACTCGCTTGAGGTCTGCGCTATCCAGCTTTCCCGGATGACCGGCACCCCCTTCCAAGGCCTTCAGAACCACGTTGTCGGTGGGAAAGACTTCCCGGATGCGGGCCCATTCGTCCTTGCGGCGGATGCCCTCCATCACCAACGACATCACGTCCAGCGAGACGGGCACCAGGTCTCCCTCGATTTCCTCTTTCTCCTCGAAGACGAATTCTCCCTCGTCCCAGAGAAACAGGTCGAAAAGGCTTTCCTCGGCCTTCAGCTGCAGCATCTTCTTCAACGGCTCCTCTTCCATGATCCCTACGCGCACGAGGATCCGGCCGAGCTTGATCCCGGTTTCGAGCTGCGTTTCTATGGCCCTGTTGAGCTGTTCCTCGCTGATGTAGCCCCGGCTGATCAGGAACTGGCCAAGGTATTCGCGGGGAGAAGAAGACGCGGTGGAAAGCACGTCACCCTGCTTGAAGTAAACCTTCTTGCCGATGCCGTCCGCCGAACGGACGTGCAAGATCCCGGTTTTGCGCCCCTGGGCAAGCCACTGCATCACATCGGGAAGGGGCATCGTGTTGAGATTTCCTCGCAGGCTCAACGGCTCCTCCGGAATTTCAAGTATAGCGAAAATTCTCCGTCTTATAAAAAGGACGGAACAAAGGTCAGAGAAGGAGCAGCGGCAGGAGTCCCAACAGCGCGAGCAGCACCAGGAAGATCAGGCTCTGCAGCCCCGCCTTCCGGTTTGCGAAGACGTACGCGTAGATGCCCTTCACGAGGTTGTTGCTGGCTGCCGCGATGACGATGGCCGCGGCCGACACCGTGATCACTGTGGTCATTCCGGCCGTCTGCGTCAGGCCAAGGATGAAGGGATCCACGTCGGTCACGCCCATGAGGACCGCCAGCGTGTAGAGGCCGCCCGACCCAAAGAAGCGGATCGCCAGGGCCGTGGCCAGGATGACGGCCACGAAGATAGCTGCAAACAGGAAGGCCATCTTCAGCTCCAGCGGATTCTGCGGCGCCGCGCTCTCCGCGGGATCGCGCA
>JARRNO010000043.1:0-2563 GCA_037384885.1 Acidobacteriota bacterium | reverse complement strand
CCACAGCCATCCCGCCAGGCAGGCCACCGCCGCCAGCACCAGGAAGGGGATCACAAGACGCCGGAAAAGCTGCCCGTTGAAAAACAGCAGCAGGATGCACAGCCGCAGATACATCACGCCGGAAGCCAGGAGAATCGCTCCCGAGTAAAGCCGCGATCCGTCCTGGTTCTTGGCCTTCTTGGCCAGCACCACGGTCGCCACCGTGGACGAGTAGGCGCCGCCCAGCAGAGCCGTCACGATGATCCCGCCCCGCTTCTTCACCACCTTCTGGAGGATGTAGCTGCCGTACGAAATGGCGCAGACTGCCACCACGATCACCCACGTCTTGAAGGGATTGATGTGGAACGTCGTGAAATCACGGTCGGGCAGGGCGGGCAGGATGACCACGGCCACCAGCAGAAACTTGGTGAAGGTGAGAATCTCCTCCTTGGCCACTTGGCGCGAGAGGTTTTCCAGCGCCGTCTTCGTTTCAAGAAAGAGCAGGTCGGCTATGACGATGGTCGCCGCGAGCCAGAAGAGGTCCTTCTCCACCAGGGCGCCCATAAGGTAAGTAATCAGCGCCGCCAGCTCGGTGGTGATGCCGCCTTCGGTCCCCACCTTGTGGGCGTAGGACACGACCAGGAAGGCGCCCAGCACCAGCAAGCCGATGAGCAGCGGCACGAGGCTCTTGGGAGAAATGAGCGTAAGCGTGAATCCCAGCAGGCCGATGAGGGGAAAGGTCCTGACGCCTCCGAAGAGATACCCGCCGTCCAAGCCCTTGGCTTCCTCCCGTTCCAGCCCGACGAGAAAGGCCAGGAAAAGGACCAGGACGATCTTCAGCCCCTCTTCCGGAACGAAGTGCAGCAGCGTGTGGAACATGTCCCCCTCCACTTTTCCAAGCGGGAAGAGGTTGGCCTCCTCCCACTCGGCGCCCGGCTCTGCAAAGCCGACCGCGGCAGGGCCAAATCATCTGATCCGCCGCGGCTTCGGCCCCACTGCTCACCCATCCCCACTTCGAGGAAGCCCTCCGCATACTGGAAGCATTCCTGCGCAGGGAAAGAAACTGTGAGACTTCGCGGCTGTTATCATCATACTTCCACGCGGCCCCAGGCTCAAGATGCCGGGCCGACGGCGTTCCAGTCCGGCTTGTCTTCGGCCGCCCGTCGCGCTTCAGCGAAGCGGTGCGCGAAGATCTTCACCGTGGCGGCGGGGAAGGCGAGTTCATCCCAACTTTCCGCCGTCAGCCATTTCATGGGTCGGTCCGGGTGTGGCAGCGGCGATCCGTGGGCCAGCACGCAGTCGAACGGGTGGATCACCACCTTGAAGTGCGAGTAGGCGTGACGGACGATGGGCAGGGCCTCGATCCCGTCCACGTCCACGCACAGTTCCTCACGCAGTTCCCGGCGGAGCGCTTCTTCGGGAGACTCGCCGTCCTCGATCTTGCCGCCCGGCAGTTCCCACAAACCGCCGAGAAGCCCTTCCGCCGGCCGCAGCGTCGCGAGGAAACGGTCTTCTCGCCAGATCAATCCCACCGAAACCTGGACGGTGGGAACGGCAGCGCGCGGCTTGCGAATGGGGTACTTCGCCGGTTCGCCTTCCTTGAAGGCCCGGCACCACGAAGACAGCGGGCATTCGCCGCAGGCGGGTGATCGCGGCGTGCAGACCTTCGCGCCCAGCTCCATCAGCGCCTGGTTCACCACGGGCGGGTCCGCGGCGGTGACGGCAGCGGCCGAATCGGCCCAGAAACGCTCCAGCGCCTTGCCCGCGGGCACTTCCTTCACGACAAAGAGGCGGCTCCAGACCCGCTTCACGTTGCCGTCCAGGATGGGCGCGGCCTGTCCGAAGGCCATTGACGCCAGGGCGCCCGCCGTGTAGCGTCCGATCCCCGGCGCCTCCTGCAGCCCCTCCTGCGTTTCCGGCCAGCCGCCGCGCTCCAGGATCCAGCGCGCCGCCTCCGGCAGCCGACGTGCGCGGGCGTAGTAGCCCAGCCCCTCCCACGCCTTCATCAGCGCGTCCGGGTCGGCCCCGGCCAGCGCCTCCAACGTGGGGAAGCGTTCCAGAAATCGGCCGTAGTAGCGCAGCACGGTCTTCACCTGTGTCTGCTGCAGCATGACTTCGCTGATCCAGATACGGTACGGGTCGCGCGTCTCGCGCCACGGCAGGGATCTCGCGTTCTCTTCGTACCAGGCGCACAGGGCGCCCATTGCTTCTTTCCAGGCGAGCCGGCCGTGTGGCCGCGGGGCCGCTTTCTTCAAAACGCCTCCATTGAGCGAAACTGGACCGAGCGTTCATTGTGGTTGCGCCCGCTGGGCCTGTCAAGCTGCGAAGCGGTCTATTCACAGGGAGGAAGAAACTTGATGGCCTTGACTTAACCGTGGAGACGCGGAGGCACGGAGAAGGCTAGGAGGCAAAGAAGCGAGGAAACAGCGGCGGGATGCGCTTCGCGCCGTGAACGGGCCCTAATGCGCAGTGTTTAGTATCTTGTGTTTAGTGCTTGGGGCGGGGCACAATCAAGACATGGGTAACACTTTAGGTTCAGGACATAGGTAACACTTTTCATGTTCAGCTGTCCAGTTCGGGACGC
>JARRNO010000042.1:0-22305 GCA_037384885.1 Acidobacteriota bacterium | reverse complement strand
ATGTCGCTGACGACAGCTAGAAGCGTGTAGAAACGGTCCTCTCCGTGCTTCCAGCAATTGACGTTCTGGCCGAGTAACTCTATTTATTTGTACCCCACGTCGACGGCGTGCCTCACTTCGTGGAGGACCGACTCGAGCGGCCGGCAGACTTCGCGTCCGCGCGTGGTGGGAACGATACAGAACGTGCAGCGTTTGTTGCAGCCTTCCATGACGGTGATGGATGCCTTGGTGCGGTGGGTTCGGTGAATGAGCTGGTCGGGGTAGAGGATGGAATCGTCCCGGAATTCCGTTTCAAGGGCGTGCTGGTAGCGGGCCTGGTTCAGCAGTTCCGGGAGGTGGCGGATGCCCCTGGGCCCCATGACCAAGTCCACATAAGGGGCCCGCTCGAAAATCGCCTGCTTTTCTTGCTGGGCCACGCAGCCCACCACGCCCAACACCCGGAGTTGGCTGGCTTTCAAGGCCTTGAGCCTGCCGAGTTCCGTGAAAACCTTGTTCTCCGGACCCTGCCTGACTGAACAGGTGTTAAGCAGGATGACCTCGGCCTCGTTTTCGTCCACGGTGGGTTCGTAGCCCAGTGAAATGAGAGTGCCGGCGAGCTTATCACTGTCCAGCACGTTCATCTGGCATCCCCAGGTCTTGATCAGAAACTTCGATCTTGTCGAACCGCGGACCGGACCGGTCTGTTGGTCTTCCCTTCGCTTTTCCAGCATGCTTTCCATCCGTTCATCTATCGATCGGGCGCGGGGGCCATGAACCTCTCTCCCGGTTTTTCGCCCGGTTCAGGCCGTGCCTCTTTCTCGCTCTTTCACCTTGTCCCACAGCGCATCCATTTCGTCCAACGTCATCCCATGAAGCTCGAGCCCGCGTTTCTGAGCTTCCCTTTCCATGCCCTGGAAGCGGGACATGAACTTTCGGTTCGCCGCCTGCAGGGTGTCTTCGGGATCCAGGTCGAGAAAGCGGCACAAGTTGACCAGGGCGAAAAGGTAGTCTCCCATTTCTTCCCGCACCCGGTCCTTGGATTCGCCGGCCAGCGCTTCGTTGAATTCCCGCCATTCTTCGCCGACTTTGGCCTCGACCTGATCGATCGCATCCCAGTCGAATCCGACCTGGGCGGCTTTCTGCTGAACCCGGAAGGCCTTGAGAAGGGCGGGAAGCTGTTTCGGTACGCCCGAGAAGATAGAGCCCTCTCCGTTTTTCTCGCGGTTTTTCATGGCCTCCCAGTTCTGGAGGGCCTCTCCGGCGTCTTCGGCCTTGGCATCGCCGAAAACGTGGGGGTGCCGACGCACAAGCTTTTCGTTGATGGCCCGGCAGATGTCTTCCATGTCGAAGTTGCCCTGCTCTGCGGAAATCTGGGCGTGAAAAACCACCTGGAGCAGGAGGTCTCCCAGCTCCTCTCGAAGCATGGCGTCGTCCCGCGCTTCAATGGCATCGATCACCTCATAGGCTTCTTCAATCAGATGCTTCTTGAGATCGTCCCGCGTCTGGGCTCTATCCCACTCGCATCCGCCGGGGGCCCTCAACCTTGCCATGATGCTGACGAGCCGGGCGAATTAGGGTATTGGGCCGGTTCACCGCTCATTTTGCCGCCGGCCTCAGCGTCAGCGTCACCGCCTGTCCTTCCTCCGCATTCACCGGTCCGGCGTCCATGTCATCGGGCGACGTGGTCGTCAAGTTGCCGTCGCGGTCCAGCCTCGCCAGAAGTTCCACGTGGGGAGGGATGGGGCTGTCGCTCATGGCATCGGCCTGAGTCAGTTCGAACGGTACGGGGAAACTCTGCACAATGAGCTTCTTGGCAGCCACGGGCATCGTGGGGTTGTTCTTGTCCCTGGCGATGATGAAGAGCGTGGACCCTTTCTTGAATCGCGCCTCAAGGGATTTGGGAAGAACGACCTGCCCCCTGAACGTGAAGGTGTCGGTCTTGGCGTCGGTTCTCGGCGACCGGGCCTGCTCCTGGGCCTTCTGTTGTTCTTCGGCGGTGGGCATCTGGTTCATGCCGGGGGTGGTTTTCGGAACCACCTCGGCGTCAGGTGCATTGACCGGAGCTTTGGGCGCCGGTCCTTTATAGGAGACCTGGTTCTGGGAGCATCCAAGTATGGCCAGGGCGCCCAGGGCGCCAAGGAGAATTGCCGTTCGATTCACTGAAACCTCCTGGTATGGGACCATTTTCGGTCGAAGCCGCATGGTGCGTTGTCAGAGCAACGATCCCTTCCGGTCGAAACGGGCCAGAATATCGGCCTCTCGCAACGTATAGACGATAGGACGGCCGTGAGGGCACGTCAAGGGGGCGCCCATCGAAAAAAGCGTGTCCAACAGATACTGCATTTTCTCCAACGTGAGCGGATCGTGCAGCATGACGGAACCCCGGCAAGAACGCATGATCAACACTTCCTTCCACCGATTCCGAGGCAGCTGCAGCAACTCGCCCGCCTCCTGAAAGAACCGGTCCAGGATAGCGTCTATTTCGCCGTTGCCGAGGAAGGCCGGAGCGCTGCGGACGGCCAAGACGCCTTCCCCGAAGGGCTCGGCCTCGAACCCCTGGCTGTTGAGAAGCTCCGCCGCCTCTGCCCCGCGGTGGGCCACATGTCTGGGAAGAGGATACGTGCGTGCTGTTAGAAAGGGCTGGCGCGGGCCGGGATGATCCAGAAACCGCCTGAACTGCTCGAATCGGAGACGCTCGTGAGCCACGTGCTGGTCCACGATCGCCAACCCCTCCGGAGAGTCGCATAGGATGAAGGAGTCTCTCCATTGGGCCAGCGCGCGCAGCGGTGAAGACGACGCCGGGCCGGAGAGGGAATCCGCTCGTCGTCCCATATCCTGGGCGGATGGGTTTCTCTGATCGAATAGCCGGCCGGGATCTGAAATCGCTGGAATCTCGCTGTTGGGTCCAGGCGCCCCCGGGAAGCGGATGGAGGCGGGCGTGGCCGTACGCTGCTCTTCGCCGGGCGCCACGGCGTTGCGGATCCCATGGAATACGGCCTGATGAACCCCGTGGCTGTCGGTGAAACGGACCTCGCGCTTGGTGGGGTGAACGTTGACGTCCACCATTCCCGGAGGAATTTGAAGGGACAACATGAGCAGGGGATGGCGTCCCTTTGGATGAGTATTTTCGTAGGCCTGCCGGATCGCGTGCTGGATGACCCGGTCTCTCACGAAGCGTCCATTGACCAGCGTGAACTGGTAGCGCGGTGAGGCGAGGTTTCTTTCCGGAACGCCCGCCAGTCCTTCAACAACGACGCCCGGACGCTCCAGTGCGACCGGGCTGAAATCCTCCTCCTTAAATTCCGGAAAGAGCGAAAAGAATCTGGATCGCCGGTCCTCTGCGGGAGGAAGAGTCAAGAGCGAACGGCCGTCGTGAGACAATTGAAAGGCGGTCGAAGGGGAAGCCAAGGCGTAGTGCTCAACCATTGTGATGATGTGAGTCAGCTCAGTGGCAGGCGTTCTCAGGAACTTGCGGCGCGCGGGAACGTTGAAGAACAGATCTTCGACTTCCACCCGGGTACCGGGGGGCAGCCCGCAGGGTTCCGGGTCTCCGAAGGCGCCCGCTTCCCCTTTGATCCGGGCGCCCTCTGCGGTTTCGGGGGAACGGCTCGCCAGCGTCATGCGGCAGACCGAGGCGATGGATGGGAGGGCTTCGCCCCTAAATCCCAACGTGCAGATTTGAAACAAGTCTTTCTCGCTCGCAAGTTTGCTGGTGGCGTGCCGGGTCAGAGCAAGCAGCAGCTCGTCAGAGTCCAGGCCGTGGCCGTCGTCTTCAACGAGAATCCGATGTCTTCCACCGCCCTCAAGCTGGATGGAAATTCTGGCGGCGCCGGCATCCAGGGCATTTTCAACAAGCTCCTTGACCACGGAGGCGGGGCGCTCGATGACTTCGCCCGCAGCGATCTGGTTGACCAGGGGGTCGGGGAGGACGTGAATTCGGGCGGCAGGTCGTGTCTGCATCATGAAAATCATAGCATAAGCACGGCTGCACCGCGCAGCGAAAGGGAAGGGTGCTGGGCGCAGCAAAACGCGCCCGGGAAAAGGGGAGAGGGGAAGCGTTGGAGGAGCAGGCTTCGCCCGCCACGGTTTCCTGCAACGGCAACCCAAGCAAATCTTTGGCGTCTGACACCCGTCGGCTGACGTCCGTCGGGCCGCCTCGGCGGCCCATCACCCCTCGCCCGGCCGGGGCTTCGATCCTTCGGGTTGTGCGCTGCGGGATTCCTTCGTAAAAGATGGTGCGCCCGGAGGGGATCGAACCCCCGACCCTCTGCTTAGAAGGCAGATGCTCTATCCGACTGAGCTACGGGCGCGCAGGGACAGTATTAGAGCCAAGGATGCCGCGGATGGGAAGCCGGCAGTCGTGGGGCGGGTGCTTTGTCTCAGCCGGGAGGCCAGCTGAAATTCCGGCCGCCCAGCAGATGGAAATGGATGTGAAAGACACTTTGTCCGGCCGACTCAAGGCAGTTGCCGTTGAGACGGTAGCCGGTCTTGTCCAGGCCCTTCTCTCTCGCAATTTTCTGCGCAGCCAAAAACATCTTGGCCGCAAGCGGCGCGTCTTCCTGAGTCATGTCGTTAAAGGTGGGGATGTGTTTGCGGGGGATGACAAGCACGTGTACGGGGGCCTGGGGATTGATATCTTCAAAGGCGTACACATCTTCGTCTTCGTAAACTTTCTTTGAAGGAACACTGCCGTCCAGAATGAGGCAAAACAGGCAATCGGGCATGGGGCGCCTCCTTACGGAAGAAGATAGCACGCCCGAGCCAACTGCTTCAAAGGTAGAGAGAATATGACCCGGCAAGCGGTGGGGTTACGTTTACATCTTTACCCCCGTAAGTTCATGGGGTATGCTTAGGCAGGGCATTGAATCACTTCAATGAGCCGTTTTCACCGCGGAGGAACCATGGAAGAATTGAAGGACCAGCTTCGGCGCCTGATCGTGGAAAGGCTCAGGCTGGAGCAGATGCAACCCCATGAGATTACCGATGATATGGCTCTGTTTGGGGAGGGGCTCGGCCTGGATTCCATAGATGCTTTGGAACTTGTTGTCGCCCTTGAAAAGGAGTTTGGCGTCAAAATAGAAGACCAGGAAGTGGGCGTCCAGGCATTCAGGAACATCAGCTCGCTTGCGGACTTTATTCAGAAGAAAACGGGAGTCGCGTCTTGAAGCACCTGGCCATCTATCCTGGGTCGTTCGATCCCCCGACCAACGGTCACATGGATATCATCCGGCGGGCTACGGGGCTTTTTGAGACCGTCGTCGTGGCTCTGTTAAAGAACACCGAGAAGACGTCTCTCCTCTCTTTCGACGAACGCCTGAATCTTTTGGAGGAATGCACCCGGGACATTCCGGGTGTGGAGGTCGACCGTTTCGAGGGGCTCCTGGTGGACTATATTCGCAAGCGAGGCGCCACGCATGTCTTGAGAGGGATACGCGCCCTGTCGGACTTTGAATACGAATACCAGATGGCCCTGATGAACCAGCGGCTGGCTCCCGAGGTGGAGACGGTGTTTCTTATGCCGAGGGAAGAGTACACCTTCCTGTCGTCCAGGCTGGTGCGTGAAGTTTCCCGCCTCGGCGGCCCGGTTCAAAATTTCGTCCCGGATTCCGTGGCAAAATTTCTTAAGAAGAAACAGCCTTGAAAACCGGGAGCCGCCCGGCTCCCGAGCATCGAATGCAACCCGGAGGGTGGAATGGACGGCGCCGCTCTGGAACTTCCCTATGGACACACATCACTGAAGGCGCGCTGCCGGCTCGATTTGAAACTCCTCGAGCCGCGCTGGCCATCCCGTCTGGATGACGTCGGTTTTGACAGGCAATTTCCCAGATCTTCCCTGAGAAGGTTCCTTTCGGGACGCCGGCGAATCACGATCATTGTACCGGACGAATCCCGGCCGTGCCGGGCGGAAAGACTGCTGTCGCGGATGGCCCCTCTCCTTGAAGGCAAAGAGGTCACGCTGCTTACGGCCAACGGTATTCACCCGCCCATGCCGGAAGAAACCCTTTCCCTGCTCTACGGCAGAGAGAACGTGGCGCGCTGGCAGGTAGTGCAGCATGACGCCGGCTCATCGGAGCTTGTTTCACTCGGTACTTCACCCTTTGGCCATGACATTCGAGTGAATCGGTTGGTCAAGGAGGCGGACGGAATCATAACCATCTCGGTGGCGAATCTTCATTACTTCGCCGGTTTCGGCGGGGGCCGCAAGATGATTTTTCCCGGCGTCGGGGCCCGTGCATCCATTACGGAGAACCACAAGATGGTCGTGAGCCGCGGGACGCCCGGGGCAGGCGTATTACGAGGAAATCCCGTCCATCGAGAGTTCCTCTGGGTCCAAAGCAGGGTACGCCACAAGGTCTATCACCTGGTGGCGGGATTGACCGCAGACCTGGACCTGTCAAAGCTGTGGGGCCTGGAGGGAGGCCGGTGTTTTAACCGGTGCTGCGACTGGGTGCGCCGGCACCACGTGGTACGACTAAGCGAGCCCTTTGATTTCGCGGTGGCCTCTTGCGGAGGATTTCCCAAAGACATCAATCTCGTCCAGGCCCACAAGAGCCTGGAGTTCGCCTATCGTTCCGTTAAACCCGGCGGCGTGATCCTATTTCTGGCGGCCTGCCCCAAGGGGGCGGGAAGCAGGCAGTTTCTGCCATGGTTCCGTTTCGGTCCGGATCTCGACGCCTGGAAGCAGGCCCTGCTCGACGATTACCAGGTCAACGGGCAGACGGCCTTGGCGTGGCAGCGGAAGTGCATGAGCCATGAGGTCTGGATGTTGTCGGACCTGCCGGAAGAGGTGATGCGAAGATTGCCCGTCAGGCCTTTTCGGGGGCTGGCGCCTGCGATCGAAGCACTGGAGAAGCGTTTCGGCCGGACTCGGGGCCTGTTAATTCCGCACGCCGCTTTTGTCATGCCGGTCCTTGCCCCCTAGGGGCGATTCCCGGGCTCCGCACTTTTCCCAGCACTTTTCCGGATCTGAATCAGGCAATGGGAGGCGCCCCGTCCCAGGCTTTCACGGATATCCGTTTCCCATTGGGAATGGGGGATCAGGGTGCCCAGCCAAGCGTTCCATAAGCGGGCGCATGCGATACAGGGGGTGTCCGGTTTCAGGCCGGCCTTGGACGCACCCTCTTGAGGACGGCACCGGCAGACGTCGACCGTGAGGGCGCCGCCTTCCGCGCGGTAGTCCGCCTGGACCACGCCGGAAAAGACATCACGCCCGTAGAACTGGATCACCTCCATGGCTTCTTCCAGTCCGGCGGCTTCTTTTAGCCCCAGGGCCTTCATGAGTTCCCGCATTTCGATGCGGGCTTCGCTTTCCCGAACCCTGGCGTTCAGCTCTACTGCAGTTTCAAGTCCGCAGGATTCCGCCACCTTTAAGAACCACTGTCCGTCCCAGGCAAGAAGCATTTTGCCGAGCAGCTCAACGAGCTTTTCGGCGGGCAGCGTTTTCCCAGTGGGCTGTGTCATGGTCCAGCTCCGGAATGATGGACGAAAATGACATCGGCCGGGCGGCACGCGCCAGCACGCACCGCCCGATTGGGACTTCTTGAAACGATGGGGGAATCAACCGTCGAGGTTGAACTCCTGGAAATCATAGAAAAAACCGGTCTTGGTGACGACATCGATTTCGGTCTGCACGAGGGCCGTGTGACCGTCCTCGATCTCGATGAAGCGCTTAAAAAGCTCTTTCCCTTGGGGGCCGAGAACTCCCATGAGGTGCTTGTAGTGATCGGTGGCTTCGTCTTCGAGCTTCAAAGCCGTGAAAAGGCGCTGGGTCTCTTCGGCATAATCGCGCTTCTCCGCGGATTCTTTCAAGTCCTCGAGTCCCTTTGCCAGCCAGTCGGCCGAGGGGATGACGGTCGGGATGGGTTCAGTCGTGATTTCGCCCTTCTCTTCGAGCTCTTTCAGGCGGCTTTTCAGGTAGTCCACGTGGCCCTGTTCTTCGCGGGTCAGGACCTCGAAGAACTTCTTGCCGGCGGGGTCCTTCGACTCTTTCATCGCCCAGGCGTAATGGTCCCGGATCTTGATTTCGAATTCTATCGCTGTCGTAATGGCTTCTTTAAGTGTCATGAAGTGAGCTCCTTTTCAATCGAGCGGTCGTGTCCGGCCGGATCATCTCCGCAGTCGAACCGGCTGCGGCCCCCCGGTTCAGAATCTTAGCGCGCCGGTTGAAGGGGGTCAACCGCGTCAGAGCGGGGTGGGAGATCACACGTCAAAGCACCCAGTCTGGGCTGCCGGAACCATTACGAGCTTGTCTCTGGCGCCCGCTGCCCTTTTCTCCCGGAAGATACCGACGTGTTATTTTCCGTGCCCGGACCTTTGCCCATGTCGTATCCGTATATGGTTTGGCTGGGGAAGGCGAATTCGATGCCTTCCTCTTCGAACCGCTTGAAGAGGGCGAGATTAACGGCTTCCTGCGTATCCATGTAGACATTGTAATCGGGCACTTTGACGTAGTACACGGTTTCGAAATTCAAAGAAAAAGCTCCGAATTCCTTGAAATTCGTTCGATCGATCCTGGCGTTCTCTTGCGAGGCCATGACTTCCCGGATGATGTCCGGAATTCGCTTGAGCTTGTCGTGAGGGGTGTCATAGGTAACGCCCACGCTGAAGAGAATGCGGCGCTCCTGCATTCGCTTGTAGTTCCGGATGCGGCTGCTGACCAAGTCTGTGTTGGAAAAGACCAACTGCTCTCCAGTCAGGCTCTTGACACGCGTGGTCCTGATCCCCACATGCTCCACCGTGCCCATGTAGTCGCCGACGATGATGAAGTCACCTACGAGAAAAGGTTTGTCGAGAATGATCGAAAGAGACGCCAGCAGATCCTTGAGAACGTTCTGGACGGCAAGAGCAACGGCAACGCCGCTGATTCCCAGGCCGGTGATGAGGGCGGTGATGTCGATGCCAAGATTGTCCAGAGCCAGCAAGAGAATCAGTGCCCAGAGCCCGATCCGGCCGACCCATTCCAAAGCGGCCATAGAGGTGATGCTGGCAGGGTCCGTATCGGCGCTCTTTTCCTTATAGCGGTTCAACCAATAGCTGATGAGGGCGTTGGCCCAGAACGCGCCTTGCAGAAGGACGGCCAGCACGGCGATCTTGCGGATGATATCTGGCGCGGGTGCCTGGAACTTCAGAGTCAAGGAGCCGCAGTAAAGCGAGACAAGCAGCAGGAAAAGAAAGCGTGTCCGCTTCGCCAGGTAAATCACCGCATCGTCCAAATGCGTATCCGTCTTGGCGGCCCATTTGGAAAGGCGGTTGGTGATGACGGCCCGTACGATGTAAAGCCCGAATAGTACGGCCAGAGCGATGCCCAGCCCTGTCAGCCACACCTCGAGCGTATTGCCGAGAAACACTGCCTTGAAAAACTCAAGGCCCCAGCCCTGCCGTCCCGCGCCGGCCCCGGAACCGGCCGGTCCCATCACGAGAGAAGCATTCAGTAGGCTCATCCCTGGCTCTCCTTTTCAGTTCATCGTTGAATCCATCATCTTGAACTTGACTCTACCAGACAGTCAAGGCATGAAGCAATCCGGGAGAGCTTCGAAGAAGGTCCAGTCAGTCCATGCCGGGCGAACTCTGCGCCGGGAAGTCCCGGCAATGGATATCGGTCATTAAACTATCCACTGCCAACTGTTGTCTATTAGCCTTGAGGAGGTAAAAATGACGAAGAAAATTCTTGTGATGACAAGCCTGGCCGGCCTTTTGGCATGTGGAGCGGCCGTCGCCGCCCAGATGCCTCGGAGCGGATCTTGCGGCTGGGAGAACCTGAACCTCAACAAGTCCCAGGTGGAACAGCTTCAAAAGCTTCGCTATCAGCACCAGGAGCGGATGATCGATCTTCGCGCGGACCTGAAGAAGAAAATGCTGGCGCTGAAGGAGCAAATGACCAGCTCCCAGACCAGCGAAAAGACGGTAGACAATGCCATTGATGCGGTGTCCGCCGCGCGCAGCCGGATGATGAAAGAGCGGTTTCGCCACATGATGGAAGTCAAATCGGTCCTGACGCCTGAGCAGTGGAAGCAATTCAGGAAAGACATGGCCCAGCGCAGGATGCACCGGCGCAGAGAGGGAAGAGGACCCCGTCGGGGGATGAGGCCCGGCGGCAGCGGAATGGGGCCCGGCATGATGGGTTGTCCGCGCACGGGTGTCAATCCTCCTCCGGCCCCGCCCACCAATTAGGCCTTTGAAATCTGGCTACTTTTCAGGCGGGGACCTTTCCCCGCCTGTTTTTTGTACTCGTATGCAGTTCATTCGGAACAACTATGAGGGTAATAGCCATCCCCGGCGTTATTCGGAAAGCGCCTTCGAGGGCGCAAATCAATAGAAGAGGCTGGGAAAACTGAAATTATAGGCGTTATAGAGCCTTGACAATTGTGTGAGAACATTTTATTGTTAGTCTGGAGGCGATATATAAAGTACGAGAGCGGAGGAAATTATGGCGGAGAAAACGTATCGGTTTTACATTCGGAGAGGTGACTTCGAACTTGATGTGGAAGGTGACAAAGCCTTCGTAAAGGCTACGACGGGCAAGTTCGCCAAGGAAATCGAAGGTGATTCCGCCCCGGCGGTGTCGCCTGCCACCATGCCCCCGGTGAAGCGCCGTGCGAAAGGCGCCTCTGCAAAGCGCGAGAAAACCACCTCCCGGAAGACTGCGATTCCCCAAGTCAACGCCAAGCAGTTGACTGCCTTCCTGAAGAATAAATCCCAAAAGAGCCATAAGGAACGTTTTTTGAACTACATGGGATTCTGGGCCCTGCAAGGCGTGCCGGAAGTTAGTGCGAACCACGTCGCTGCGTGCTTTGAAACCCAGGGCCGCGCCTTCCCTGCGACGGGCCGCCAGTACTTTCAGATTCTTCGAAATGACGGGTTGGCCGAGAAAAGCGGCAAATGGGGTTTTTGGACCTTGACGAAAGAAGGCCAAAAGGTGCTGGAGCAAGGGCTGGGAACGCGCAAGGCCGCCCGGAAACCCGTTTTTGTGCCAAATCCTATATCCACAAAGATCGGCGGCGAAAGTTGTGCCTCAACACGAAGCCGGCCATCAACGCGTGTGTGCTAGAATCATTCCGGTGGTACACGGCGATATCCACGTCCCGATCCAGCAATACATTGAGAGAGGAAAGCGAACATGCCGGCAAAATTCCAAGCGCCCGACTACTATCGGCTGGGCGATATTTTGAATGATGAACAGAAGATGATTCGAGACACGGTGCGGTCCTGGGTGGAAGATAAAGTGCTGCCAGTCATCGCGGGGCATTATCAAGCCGGGACCTTCCCCATGGACCTGGTGCCGCAGATGGCGGAACTCGGGCTTTTCGGCGCTAATTTGCCGGAAAAATACGAGTGTGCGGGCCTCGACAACGTAGCCTATGGGCTGATTATGCAGGAACTTGAACGCGGTGATTCCGCCGTTCGGTCTTTTGCGTCGGTTCAGGGGGCGCTTGTCATGTTCCCGATTTATGCTTACGGAACAGAGGAGCAGCGATCGAAATGGCTGCCGGAACTGGCTTCCGGTAAGAAGATCGGTTGTTTCGGCCTGACCGAACCCGATGCGGGAAGCGATCCGGGCAGCATGAAGACCCGTGCCTCCAAAGACGGGAACCGGTGGATCCTGAACGGCGCCAAAATGTGGATTACCAACGGAAGCCTCGCCGATGTAGCAGTTGTATGGGCCAAGACGGAAAACGGGGTTCAGGGTTTTCTCGTGGAAAAGGGAATGGAGGGCTTCTCGGCGCCTGAGATGAAGGGAAAGCTCTCGCTGCGCGCCTCCGTAACCTCGGAGCTTATCCTGGAGGACGTGAGTGTCCCCGAGGAAAACCGTCTGCCGGGAGTGCAGGGACTGCGCGGTCCTTTGTCCTGCCTTACCCAAGCACGGTATGGAATTGCCTGGGGATCTGTGGGGGCCGCGATGGCCTGTTACGACGAGGCCCTTCGTTACGCGAAAGAGCGCATTGTTTTCGATGGCCCCATCGCCCGGTTTCAGCTCGTCCAGGACAAGCTCGTCTGGATGCTCAACGAAATCACGAAGGCCCAATTTCTCGTCTGGCGTCTCGGCTGCATGAAAGACAGCGAAATCATGAAGCACACGCAGGTCAGCCTTGCGAAAATGAACTGTGTGTCCATGGCCAGGGAATGCGCCCGCATGGCGCGCGACATCGAAGGCGCCAACGGCATTCTGGACGAATACAGCGCCATGCGGCATATGCAGAATCTGGAGAGCGTCTACACCTATGAAGGCACCCACGACATCCACAAACTGGTTGTAGGAGCTGATATCACGGGATTTGAAGCGTTTCGTTCGGGCAACCTGCAATAGACCGCTGCGCCGTCAAGCCGGGCGCAACAAGCACGCCTGGTCCCCGGGCGACGAACCGTCTTCTTGTCCGGCGGGGGTTCACGGTGTATGCTGGGAGCTGATCGAGGAGGGACAGGCATGGTCAGTTTTGATCTTACAAAGGAACAGCAGCAGCTCATCGAGAAAACGAGAGACTTTGCGGACCGTGAAATCCGACCCGTGGCCCGGCAGTACGACGAATCTTGCGAATTTCCCTTTCCGGTCGTAGAGAAAGCCTACGATGAAGGGATCATCAATGGCGCCATTCCGGTGCAATACGGCGGTGCGGGTCACAACACCTTCGACGGCGCGCTCGCCAGCGAGGAACTCGGCGCGGCCTGCTCCGGCATTGGAATCTGCATCGACGCCAATAATCTCGCCCTGACCCCCCTTCTTATCGGAGGGACGGACGAGCAGAAGAAGCGCATTTTCGGCGAGCTGGTGGAAAACCGCGGGCTGGCGGCGTTCTGCCTGACCGAACCCGATGCAGGTTCGGACGCGGGCTCCATCAAAACCACTGCCGTCAAGAAAGGCGACAAGTATATTATCAACGGCAACAAGCGCTTTATTACCAACGGCAAGCAGGCCATGTTCCTGACGGTCTTCTGCAGCACCGATCCAGATAGAGGCGCGCGCGGTATGTCGGCTATCGTCATTCCCAGCAACGCGCCCGGAGTGAACATCGGCCGGGAACTGCCCAAGATGGGGCAGCGGGCTTCCTGCCAGGTCGAGATCAACTTCGACCATGTGGAAGTCCCTGCCGAAAACATGCTTGGTCGCGAGGGCATGGGCTTCGTTCTTGCGATGAAGACATTTAACCGCACGCGGACAGGCGTGGGGTCCGCCGCAGTGGGAATGGCCAGGGAAGCCTACGAAACGGCCAAGAAGTGGGCGATGAACCGAAAGCAGTTCGGGCAGCCCATCACCAATTTCCAGGCGATCAGCTTCATGCTGGCCGACATGTTCACTGAAATCACGGCGGCGCGGTTTCTCATTTGGAACGCCGCCGTGCTGACAGACCAGGATAAAGAGGTGGGCACCTATTCCGCTATGGCCAAGTATTACGCCACCGACGTTGCGATGAAGGTGGCCACCGACGCGGTCCAGGTCATGGGCGGGGAAGGCTATTCCCGCGATTACATCGTTGAGAAGATCATGCGTGACGCGAAGCTGTCCCAGATTTACGAAGGAACCAACCAGATTCAGCGCTTTGTCGTAGCCAAGAACACCCTGAAATAGGGTGTCTTAATGCCGGCGCCGCCGGCCGGCGCCGCTGGAACTCCGGTCCCGCCGCACTGGAATGGACCATGCCGGCGGGTACCGGCCCGTTCGTCGAGGGCTCGATGAATTACCCGGTCTGGCTTGTTCCTTTCGGTTCGTTCTGGCTCATCGCCTTTATTGCGGTATTCCACGTTTTTATCGCCCAGTTTGCGGTTGGCGGCGGGTTCTTCCTTGTGCTCATGGAGCGCGACGCGCACCGGCATGACGATGAGCCCATGAAGGCGTGGCTGTCGTCCTTTTCCAAAATCTTCGTGATCCTCACCCTCGTCTTCGGAGCAGTGACCGGCGTGGGTATCTGGTTCACGATCGGGCTGATCAGCCCCGAGGCCACAAGCGCCCTGATTCACCTTTTTGTTTGGGTGTGGGCGATGGAGTGGTGCTTTTTCCTCGTGGAGATCCTCTCCATCCTCGTTTATTACTCGAGCTGGGGCAAGACTTCGCAGCGGACGCACATGGCGGTGGGGTGGACCTACGTCATCGCCGCGTTTATGAGCCTGGTGCTGATCAACGGAATCCTGAGCTTCCAGTTAACGCCCGGCCGTTGGCTTCTCAACCACGGACTCCGGGTCGCCTTTTTCAATCCCACCATGTGGCCGTCGATGGTCTTTCGCACCCTGCTGGCGCTGGTGCTTGCCGGGCTTTTCGCGCTCGTATCGGTTGCATTCCAGCCCGACCGGACCTTGAGGGCGGAAGTGGCGAAGCGTGCGGCGCGATGGCTCTGGCTCCCGGCCGTTCTTCTCCCCTTTGCCGGCTGGTGGTACCTGGTGCGCGTTCCCAAGGTGCAGAAGACCGCTTTCGTGCAAATCCCGAATCTCAAGCCTCTCGGCTTTGCCCTTGTCGGTGTCGTGGCGCTCTTGGTCATGTTCAGCCTCTTTCTCGCGTGGCTGAAGTCGAGGATGCTTCGAAAAGGCCTGGCCTTTTTCATGCTGTTCCTCGGTCTGGCGGCCGTCGGCCTTTCCGAGTGGGTGCGGGAGGAACTTCGAAGCCCCTATCTTGTCGCGTCCTATATTTATTCGAACAGTATCCCCGTCCACATGGAGGGAGAGATCAAGCAGGCGGGTATCCTGGGAGCCGCCCGGTTTGTTCCGGATCATAAGCTCGACAAGAAAAACGAACTCCAAAGTGGTAAAGCCATCTTCGAGATTTCGTGCTCGAGTTGCCACTTGGCCTCCGGCGGCCCCCGGCCCTTGTCCACGGTTTTCGCAAATTTCGACCCGCAATTCGCCGGGGAATTGGTGCAGCGGACGAATTTGATGTGGGGCCGGATGCCCCCCTTCAGCGGGACGACCGCCGAAGCCCGCGCTGTTGCGGCCTATTTACAGTCGCTTGCACCCACCGCACCCATTTCCATGGCGGGAAAGGCGGTCTGGGAGAGGCACTGCGGCATGTGCCACACGCTGGACGGACCCTTCCGGCCGATCCTTCCCGCCCTTCAGGGAATGGGACCGGACGAACTGGCCCCGCTCATCGAAAACATCCAGGCGATGAATCCAGCCATGCCCTCTTGGAGTGGAACTCAAAAGGAAAGCCAGGTGCTGGCCCGCTATCTGAGCGACCGGGCCAAAGCGATCAAGCAAGGGGGGGCGCCATGATCGGTCCCGTGCCTTCTGTCGATCCCATTCCCATTCCAGCGCCGCTCTGGCTGCTGAAAACCCTGGCCGACGCCACGCTGTTTATTCACATGCTGCTGATGGACCTCGTTTGGGGCGGGACGCTCCTGACCGCAGTGTACTGCTTTAAGGGAAAACCCAAGCATTTCCAAGCGGCTCGTTCTCTTGCCCGCACCTTTCCCTATGTCTTTCCATTTGTCATCACGTTCGGTGTCGCGCCGCTTCTCTTTCTCCAGGTGCTTTACGGCCCTGTCTTTTACACCTCTTCCATCCTCGTGGGAACACCCTTCATCCTGATCATTCCCACGGTCATCGCGGCTTACGCCCTGATGTACTTCTTATCATGGCGTTGGGAGCGCCTTGGCGCCTGGCGGGGGTGGATCTCACTTTTGATTTTCGCATTGCTGGGCTTTGTGGGGTTCGTCTTCAGCAACGTATTTTCGCTCATGGCCGACCCGGGGCGCTTCCTGCAGAAGTATCTCGCGCATCCATCCGGTTTCCAGTTGAACCTCGCGGAACCGTCGCTTCCGCCCCGGTTTCTACACATGTTCTTTGCTGCCGTGGCGGTGGCCGGGCTTTGGGTGGCGATCACCGGGATCAAGCGGCTGCACCAGGAACCCGATCAGGCGCGCTGGCAGTGCCGCAGCGGGGCGACCTGGTTCGCCGGCGCGACGGTCATTGAAATTCTCGTCGGCATCTGGTGGCTGCTGGATCTCCCGTCCGATCAGGTCCGGATCTTTATGGGCGGCGGTGGACTCTCTACCGCCGCATTTATGGTGGGGGTCGTCTGCGCCTTGCTTTCCGTGGTATTCGCCCTGGTGGGCATCAATTCCGTCAAGCCCTTTAAACACCTCCATATGGCGGCCATGTTTCTCGGCCTGACCGTACTTTGCATGGTCGTCATGAGGGACGCCCTGAGGGATGCGGCGCTCAAGCCCTTCTACACACTGTCTAAACTTGCCGTCTCGCCGCAGTGGGGCGCGATCATTCTCTTCTTCCTGCTTTTCGCAGGCGGGCTGGGTGTGGTCGTCTGGCTGCTCATCGTGGCGGCGAAGGCCCGCCCGAAGCCTGAGCAGCCGAAGCTCGGGTCTGGAAAGCACCGCCTTCCCGAGGAGTACCGGAAATCCACAGTCCGGTAAGGCTGCGTTCCCGACACAGCGGGCCGGGCGGGTCCATGGAAGGTTCGGATTGTGAGGCGGCGTAACGCAGGCCATGCTTTTGCCAAGTGCCTGCCGAGTCGCTCCTGCCGTTGCCTGTCGGCATGTCTTGAGTCTTGGTATACTAATCAGCCCGGAATTTATGGGGACGCATTCGAAATGCGAGCGGATGACGTATCCGCTGGCAGCGGAGGGGATTTTTCATGATTGGCGGGAAACTCCCATAAAATCTGATTTCCCACCAGGTTGAATCCCTTGTGGATACCAGGTCTGCTGTGAATTTTGCGGGCGGCCCCCTAAGAACATGAAGGGAATGGAGCGCATCGATGGCAGAGGAAATGGGGAAAAGCAGCGCGGCTCTTTCGGCGCTGAAAATCGAAGACAGCGAACGGGGAGGAAGCCGGGGGCGCAGGCGCGCCTGGAAATGGCTGCTCCTTGCAGCCGGCGCGGCGGCCGTTCTCGCCGTTGTCGTGTTGGCCATGGCGGGAAGGCGGGCGCGCGTCACGCTGGCCTCCGCCAAGAGCGCGGACAGTATCGAGGCACGCACCGTTTTGAACGCAAGCGGCTATGTCACGCCCAGGAGACGCGCGACTGTTGCTGCCAAAATCACCGGCCGGGTTTTGCAAGTCCTGGTGGATGAAGGCATGAGCGTTAAAAAGGGACAGGTCCTGGCGCGCCTGGACGCAAGAGACGCCGAAGCGGCCTATGTATCAGCTTCGGCGCAGCGCGACGTGTCCCGGGCCGCCGTCCCCGGGCTTCAAGCGCGGCTCAAAGAGGCCAAGTTGGAGCTAAGACGAAACCGGGAGCTTCTGAAAAGCGGGTTTGTGGACCAGCAGTCTTATGACCAGGCTGAAGCCAACGCCGCTTCACTGCAATCGCAGCTCATGGTGGCCCAGCATCAGGTGGATGCAGCCTCGGCCCAGATGGTGGTGGCCCGTCGCGAAATCGACAACTGCGTGGTTCGGGCGCCCTTTGACGGCGTGGTGGTATCCAAGGACGCCCAGCCCGGGGAAATGGTCTCGCCAATCTCTGCGGGAGGAGGCTTTACACGAACGGGCATTTCCACCATCGTCGACATGAGTTCCCTCGAGATTGAAGTGGATGTCAACGAATCCTATATCGCGAAGGTGAAAACAGGCCAGTCGGTCCAGGCTGTATTGGACGCCTATCCCGACTGGCGGATTCCTTGCAGAGTAAGGACGGTTATTCCAACGGCCGACCGGCAGAAGGCCACCGTGAAGGTGCGTATTTCCTTTGAAAAACTGGACCCGCGCATTCTGCCGGATATGGGGGTGAAGGTGGCGTTCTTAAGTGAACCCGAGCCTGGTGGCCGGGTAAGCCCTCGGGTGCTCATTCCCCAATCCTGCGTTCGGAAGTGGAACGGCAGGGATGTGATCTTCGTCGTGAAGGACGGGCGGGCTCACCGGCGGGAAGTGGTCCTGGGAGAGACTCGGGGGGCGGACGTGGAGGTGTTGAAGGGCCTCGCTTCAGGTGACAGGGCCGTCGCTTCCGGTCCGGAGCGCCTGGAAGACGGCCAGAAGGTGTCCGTGGAGGGTGGTTGAAGCCCGGCAGCACGGCAAGGGAGCGGCGGAAAATGGTCAAGGTGGACGGCCGTGACGAAGGAAAATCGCTGATCCGTGTGCGTGGACTGGACAAGACGTACAGGCGCGGCGGACAGGTCATACACGTTCTCCAGGGTCTCAACTTGGACGTGAGCGAGGGGGAGTTCGTGGCCTTCATGGGGCCGTCAGGATCGGGGAAGACGACGCTTCTTAACTTGCTGGGAGGTTTGGATCTCCCCAGCTCGGGAAGCATCACGGTGGCCGGGGACGAGATCAGCCGGCTTTCCGGTCCGCGGCTGTCCCGTTGGCGAGCGCGGCACGTGGGGTTCATTTTCCAGATGTACAACTTGATGCCTGTCCTGACCGCGTACCAGAACGTGGAGCTTCCCCTGCTCTTGACCCGGCTGACGCGGGCGCAGCGGAGACGCCACGTGGAGACGGCGCTGGACTTGGTCGGACTGTCCGAGCGGCGGCGCCATTATCCGAGACAGCTCTCGGGGGGGCAGGAACAGCGCGTGGCGATCGCCCGGGCCCTTGTCGCCGATCCCACTTTCCTTCTCTGCGATGAACCGACTGGAGATCTGGACCGGCGCAGCGCCGACGAAGTCATGGACCTGCTCTGGACACTCTCGCGGGAGTATGGCAAGACCGTGCTCATGGTGACCCACGATCCGCGCGCGGCCGAACGCGCAGGTGTGGTCCTTCACCTGGAAAAGGGGGCGCTGGTGGAGTCCGGCGCGCCCTGAGGCGGGAATCACCCGCGGAAGACCGGGAAGGCGAAGTCGTGAAATACGTTCATCTCATCTGGGCCAATATAAGACGGAAGAAGGTGCGAACCCTTCTGACGGTGGGTTCGTTCGCTGTCGCTCTTTTCCTGTTCGGGCTGCTCGCCACGATACAGACCGCCTTCAACCAGGGCGTGGAGGTGGCAGGGGTAGACCGTCTTGTCGTCCGCAACAACGTTTCGCTGATCATGCCGCTTCCATACTCCTACAAGGAGCGCCTCCTGCAGATCCCGGGCGTCAGGGACGTCACCTTCGCCAGCTGGTTCGGGGGCTACTACCAGGATCCCAAGAATTTCTTCCCCCAACTGGCCAGTGAGAAAGAGACGTGGCTGAAGATTTACCCCGAGTACAAGGTGCCGCCGAAGGAATGGGCGGATTTTCTGGCGGATCGCGAGGGGTGCATTATTGGCCGCACAACCGCCGAAAAGTACGGCTTCAAGGTGGGAGACCGCGTGCCCATCGTCGCCTCCATCTTTGGAGGCGTTTGGGAATTCAATGTCTGCGGTATCTACGACGGAACGCGTACCGAAGACGATACCACGCAGTTCTGGTTTCGCAGCGACTACCTCGAAGAGCGGCGAACGTGGGGGAAGGGCCAGGTGGGATGGTATGTGGTCCGGGTGGACAATCCCGATGATGCGCCCGCCGTGGCGGAAGCCATCGACAATCGCTTCTCCAATTCGTCATGGGAAACCAAGAGCGAAACGGAAAAGGCCTTCGCGGCGGGATTCGTCAAGCAGGTGGGCAACATCCAGCTGCTCATCATGGTGATCGGCTCGGTCGTCTTCTTTACGCTGTTGCTGGTGACAGGCAACACCATGGCCCTGTCCATTCGCGAGCGCACCGGGGAGCTCGCCGTCATGAAAACGCTGGGATTCAGCGACCGGTCCATTCTCTGGTTCGTGCTGGCCGAATCCCAGGCCTATGCGGTCATCGGCGGAGCGCTTGGTCTGGCGGGCGTGAAGCTTTTTACGCTTGGTGGTGATCCCACGGGCGGCTTTCTGCCTTTGTTTTACCTTGCCCCCTCCCGCATGCTCCTTGGCTTGATGCTGGCCATGGCTGTCGGGGCTCTTTCGGGACTTCTTCCCGCATTGACGGCCAGGCGGCTGCGCATCGTAGAAGCCCTGCGGAGAATCTGACATGGCGATTCCCCTGATTTACAACCTGCGGAGTGTTCGCGCGCGATGGGCGTCGAACCTCATCGCCGTGCTGGGAATCGCAGGAGTTGTGGCTGTTTTCACCGCAATGCTCGCCATGGCGAGAGGCTTCCAGCTTACTCTGGCAGAATCGGGGTCTCCCAAGAACGCCATCGTCCTTCGCGGAGGCGCCACCACGGAAATGGAAAGCGTGGTGACGCTGGACCAGCTCCGGGTGATCCAGGACGCTCCCGGCGTGGCGCACGACGCCGGAGGGCGCCCCTTAGTCTCGGGCGAGGTTTTCGTGGTCACGGCCTTTCACCACAAGGCGTCCAATTCGGACGCGCTGGCGCCCGTCCGGGGAGTCTCGGATCTGGCGCTCAAGGTTCACGACGGCGTGCGCATCACCGGGGGCCGGTTTCTTCGCCCCGGCATGGCTGAACTGGTGGCGGGGAAAAACGCATCAGACATGTACACGGGATTCCGCCTTGGGGACCATCCGAAATTCGGCGGACGCACCTGGACGGTCGTGGGCATCATGGACAGCGGCGGAAGCGCGTTTGATTCCGAAGTCTGGGCGGACAACGTGGTTCTGAACGAAACCTACAAGCGCCCGGATAATATCTTTTCATCGGTAACCGCCAGGCTTGATTCCCCGGCATCCTTCGGCGCCTTCAAGAGGGCTGTCACGTCAGACCCGAGGCTCACCGTGCAGACAGAACCGGAATCAAGCTATTACGCCAAGCAGTCGAGAGCCGTCTCCACCATGATCCGGGTCCTGGGATTTCTGGTGGCCTCCATCATGGCGATCGGCGCCGTCTTCGGAGCCTTCAACACCATGTACTCTTCCGTATCGGCCCGTTCACGCGAAATCGCCACGCTCCGGGCCCTGGGGTTCGGTCCAGCCGGGGTCGTGTTCTCATTTCTCGTGGAATCCCTTGTCATCGCCCTGGCCGGAGGACTGCTCGGCTGCATTCTCGTTCTGCCCGTAAACGGGCTGACCACTTCCACCCTCAACTGGCAGAGTTTTTCCCAGGTGGCCTTCGCCTTTCGCGTCACGCCGGACCTGCTGATGAAAGGCGTCATCTTCGCGGCCTTCATGGGAGTTCTGGGCGGGTTTCTTCCGGCCCTTCACGCGGCCCGCCTCCCCGTTGCGGACGCGTTAAGAGAGTTGTAGAGGGCGATTGCCGCGTTGCGGCCGGATCTTCGCTGCAGGAAGCCCCCTGGAGGCGTTAGGAAGCGAGGGAGGCCAGAAGGTCACGCATTCGCCGCCTTCGGCGGCTGCAGCGTCCTCTGCTTGCGCTTCGAAATTTGGCGCGACGGCGGTCGGCAGTCTGTCGTCGGGCCGTCATGCGGCCATAATCACCTCGTCACCTCGTCACGCAGTCACCGTCTGCAACGGCCGTTAATCGCCAGCCTGCTTCATCGGCCCCCCGTGTACATGAAGTGAAATCCTGCGGGTTTGCGCCCGTTGACGCTGACTTCTACTTCATACCGGCCCGGGAGCAGGTTGACATTGTTGCCGTAGTGGGTCGTCGCCAGGCCTTTTCCGGCGACGTGCATCCTCGCGACCGGAAGTGTTTTCCATGCCTGTCCGCCGTTTTGGACGCGACGGTACCGGATGGTCACCCGTGCGTGTTTCACGGGCTTGCCGTTTCGCCTGACGAAGACGACAAGATGCCGGTCCGGCCTCAGGCGGCTGTGAAGCGTTACGGCGCGTGCGCCGCCGTCCCGAACCATCGCCGCGCCTGAGCCCGTAAAGGATTCGGCCGGCAGCACTTTCAACGTGACGGTAAAGGGCCCGGCCTTTGTCGATTCGGAAATCGCCCCGGCGTGAAAAGCCGCCGCGGCCATGCCCGAAAGGAGAACGGATGAAAGAACCAAGCTGATGATCTTGCGCATTGTTCACCTCCTCAGCAAAGGAAGGCTTGAACAAAACGCCTGGACCCATTATGCCCTGAGGAGGCTGAAGACCGGGTACGCCAGACAATGAAGAGAGTGCCTGTGAAAGAGTGCGGGCGATCCTTCGCGCGAGAACCCTTCGTGTCGCACCCTGGCGGCCCAATTGGCGAATCCTGAATAACACGGCTGGGCCAAATTTCACGGCCGTTTCCGGCCGGGCGCCTTCGGTGGCGCACGAATGCCGGGGACACACCAAGAGTGGATCGAATCTTGACGACGGAGTAGGCTCGGGGCATAGTAGGACTAACCGATCTCTCCCGAGCTTTCGCCCCCAGCCAGAGGCGACAGAAGTGTTTCGCCGCAGCAGAGAACTTGGAGCGGAAGAAGCACTTAAGAGAAAGGGAAGAGGCCGGCGTTGCCGATGATGCTCAGACCGGCGGCCTGTGACGCCGGCCGGTTCAGCCGGATGCCGCGCTGTTTCTTATGGTAGTTGGAGAGGGACCACATGCTGATTCCCATAGGGATCCGGGAAAACAAGGTTCAGCGCTGGCCCTGGGTGACCATCGTCCTC
>JARRNO010000041.1:21046-23990 GCA_037384885.1 Acidobacteriota bacterium | reverse complement strand
AGCTGGAGGGCCGCGTGGCCCGGCAGGCCGTCGTAGGGATCGTCGTCGGGCACGGGAAGCCTGGCCGGCGCCGCGCTTTCGCCCAGAAGGCAGTCGAGCTGCTCCTGGAGGCGGTCCGCAGCTTCTTCCGTGGAGGTGAGGACACCGTGGCGCACGCCGTCGCGGCTCAGCACGGCCGCAAGGGCGTAGGGCACGGCGCCGCCCTGAAGCCCGGCAAGATCGGGAGGGCCTTCTTGCGTTAATTCAAGGAAGAGTGCGTCCAGGAAGGCCTGGAGAAGCAGGTTCACTGCTGCGTATCCTTGATCTTGTCGAGAAGGCCGGTGGTGGAGCGGCCTTTGGACAGGGGGACGGTGATGACTTTTCCCCCGTGCGCTTCCACGTGCCGGCGTCCCACGACCTCATCCGGCGCCCAGTCGGCGCCCTTGACGAGCACGTGGGGGGTGATGGTTTCGATCAGACGCAGCGGCGTGTCTTCGTCGAACAGCGTCACTGCGTCTACGCAGGACAGGGCCGCCAGGATCTCGGCGCGGTCCTCCTGCGTCGTGACGGGCCGGTCCGGGCCCTTGAGACGGCGGACGGAATCGTCCGTGTTGAGGCCCACAACCAGGATGTCGCCCATCTTTCGTGCGGCGAAGAGATATCGGACGTGGCCCGCGTGCAAAAGGTCAAAGCAGCCGTTCGTGAAGACGATGCGGCGTCCCTGTTCCCGCCATGTTTTGCAGCTCCGGGCGATGCCGGTCCGATCCATGATCCTTTCCAAGGTCAACTCCCGAAGCGCAGGGCGTCCACCAGGTGCTGCAGCTGGGGCAGAACGTTCTGGCGGACGGATGAGAGCGGCGCCACCCTGCCGTTCCAGACCACACAGACCTGGAAGGGCTGGCTCACGTCTCCCTGCTTGTCGAAGGTTGTTTTGCCCGAAACTCCGGCGTAGTCGCCGAGATCGAGCAGGCCCTCACGGATGCGGGCGGGCCGCATGCGGCCGGCCGACATGACCCTGGCGAGAATGCGAACCGCGTCGTAGGCGTGGGCCGCGTAGACGTCCGGCGTCTTCTTGAACCGCTTCTTGTAATCGGACACGAAGCGGCTCACGCCGCTGCTGCTGCTGTCCGGGTTCCATTCGGGACGCGGGAAAAGAAGCCCCCGGCCTTCCGCGCCCAACGTTTCCACTTCCGGGCTCCCCGCCAGGGAGCTGACGGAGAGGATGGGCTGGTCGACACCGGCTTCGCGAAGCGCGCGCACCAGCGGGACGATGCTATGGGGATAGCCGATCAGGTAGAGCACCTGCGCCTTGTTCATCTGCATCTTGATGCGCCGGGCCAGGATAGCCGAAGGCTCGGCGCCCGGCTCGAAGGACATCTTGGAAACCCGGCGCCGGTCCCCGGAAAAGCGTCCGGCAAAGGCCATGAATAGCCCGTCGCCGTATTCGCCTTTCTGGGACACGGCGAGAAGCCTCGTGGCGTGAAGGGTGTAGGCGGCAAAGTCGGCCATGACCTTGGCTTCGAGGGTGTCGGACGGCCAGTTCCTGAACACATAGTCCCCGGCGCCCGTCAGCTTGGGCGTTGAAGCCGACGGCGAAAGGAGAAGGCAGCGGCCGTCCCGCGTAAGCGGGACCATGGCCAGGACGTCGGCGCTCGTATCGGCCCCGATGAGAACGAAGATGCCTTCCTTTTCGACGAGCTGCCGGGCGGAATCCGAGGCCCTGCCGGGAAGGCCCCCCGAATCCTTGTAGAGGATCTCAAGCGGCCGGCCCGAAATGCCGCCGCCGTCGTTGACCTGTCTCTGGGCCACCTTCATGGCGTTCTGCATGGAAAGACCGAATGACGACATGGGACCCGTCAGGGGGAGCACGGCGCCCACCTTCACGGGCCGGGCGCTGCAGGCCAGGTAGAGCACCAAGACCGGCAGGAGCAGGAGAATCAACCAGAAGCCCCGTCTTGCGAGGCGTTTGCGGCGCATCTTCATCGGGACATCCATTCTACGGCCCAGCCGAAGCGAAGGTCAAGCGATTCCCGCCGCCGTGTGCATTTCGATCAGGTGTCTCTTAGAATCGGCGAAAGGAATTCCATATCGAGTTCCAGCCGGACGTCAGCGGCCAGCCAGAGCTGTTCGTGGACGGTCAGCTGCGACCCGCTTCTCGAACCATGGACCAGGGCGAAGGTCAGGCCTTCACGCTTGACCAGTTCGACAGCGGGAACGAAATCGCCGTCCCCGGAGAGAAGAATGATGGCGTCTACGCTGCGACGGGCGGCGGTGTAGACCATATCCGTGGCCAGCAGCACATCCACCTGCTTCTGCTCCAGAACCGGTTTGCCCGTGATCTCGTCGGTGCCGCGGAAGGCGAGGTGCCCCAATTTGACTTCAAAGCGGTCCAGCCGCTGCAGGCGGTCGTAAAAGCCCGCTTTTTTCTTGTAGGCTTCCTGCTCTTCCGGAGCGGGGTTGGCGGATTGGTAGGGCAGGCAATTGAAATAGACGCAGCGAAGCAGTCTGTATCCGAGCCGTTCGGCGATGGTTTCCGCCATCCGGCCGTAATCGAGTCGTGGCGACCCGAGGGAGCGCTGGAGAAAGTCCAGGTAGCCCCCGTCGATCAACAACAGTGCGCGCTCAGTCATGGATTGACTTTCCTAACAAATGGCTTGAAAGGTGAATTCGAGTGTGGCTCCCATCCCAAGGATCATCCTAGCAGGAGACCGGGCGGCGGGCAAGCAGCGGGCCGCGGAGCAGCCAGCAAGCCGGCTGCTTAGCAGCCTCTCGAGTCAAGAAGTGAAGAGCGAGGAAGCAAGGCACGCTTTGCGCACAGTGAATATCGACCGTGAACCGTTGACGCGGAAATACCTCTGCGGGCATGAATTGGAAAAGCAGACCGCGGGATATCGCGGCTGGAGGCAGCTCCCATCGGGGCCAGATGGCCCGACGGAGGACGAATGCCGGCCGCCTAAGAAGTCAA
>JARRNO010000041.1:0-21030 GCA_037384885.1 Acidobacteriota bacterium | reverse complement strand
AGTCGGCCTTTGGCAAGCAAAGGCCGCTACACGGCGCGACGCGCCATCCTTGAAAGGTGGGCCCGAGCATTTGTGAACAGCCGTCTGCCGTCTGCCTTCCGCCGTCGCGCCGAGTTCCGAGACGCATGAAAGCTTGCTTTTCAGCAGGGGCATTGACCCATGCGGCTGGGCGCGCAGCGCCCGCGGTCCCGTCCCTAACGGCCGGCGCCAGCGCGACAGAGGCGGCGATTCTTAACTGCTTCGCCTCCTTGTTTCTGTCGAGTTTTCTCCGGGGGCCGGCCACGAAGTGGCCAAGGCGCAAGGCGCCAGGCCGCCGTCAGGCGGCGCGCCCCGGAATTCCAGCGGAGGGATGCCCGCCTGATAGGATTTCGCTGCTTTGTGCGAAATCCGGCTGTTGCCCGGACGGGCTTAGATTCGCGAAAGGCGAGCGGCGAGGCACCGAGTCGTACTGGTGTACTTCGAGCGTGCCGCGCCGCGATGCCTGACAAAGAAGATGAGCACGGACTGGCAACGCACATCTTTTAGAACAGAGGGCTTGTTCGCTCGCGGTTGCAGAGCGGGTAGTGCGTCCGGCCAAACGGGAACGCACCGCACGCCAGTGCGGCGCGACGGTCAACTGCACCTGATGGAAAGCTTACTTTTCAGCAGGGACATTGACCGAGACGGCTGGGCGCGCAGCGCCCGCGTTCCCGTCCCTAACGGCCGGCGCCTACGCAACGCTCCTGGCCCAGCACGCAAGGGATCGACCTGCACGCTCCGCGTTTCAGCAGGGCCGGAAACAGGCTCAGGCGAGTTCGGCGAGGCGGGCGAGGTACCATTCCCATACGGCCAGGAACTGCTCCATGACGGTCTTGGAAGAAAGGATGATCAGGGGCACCGACGGCCGTCGGTTCAGGCTGTCCAGCGGGAATTCGATTCCGATAATTTCGTTGAAGCGGTCCATGAGTTCACGCCTCGCGCCGTCCGAATCGAAAACCGGGCGGCCCTTCATGTATTGAAAGTCCACCTCCACCCGGCCGCCTGCCCAGGCCGTGAACAGAAAATACCGCTCCCCTCCCCGGTCCAGGTACGGCGCGAAGCAGTCTTCCCCGTCTTCTCCGCCCCACCAGATCCCGAGTTTCCTGTCGCGGGCCCATTGAAGAAGCCGCGCCGCCGCATTGGTCTCCCGGGTGGAGTTCTGCGCGTTCGCTTCCGAAAAGAATCGCTTTTCCGCATCCTGGTCCATGACGGTATCGTAGCTTGAGGAACTTCCGGATGGCAATAGGCGCCGGGCGACGGCCGACAACTGCACAATGAGGCGGTGAGGCGGTGAGGCGGTGAGGCGGTGAGAAAAAGAATTGCTCATTGCCACACTGTCTCACTGTAAATGGGCCGCGCTTGCTCTCCACTCCCTACTTGACACATATGTGCTCCGCTTGCGCAGGGCCATAACAAGTTATATATTGTTTTTGGAGGGAGTATGAAGCTCGAAAAAATCATTTCGATGGCCGACGGCCCCGAAAAGACATCGGCTCTAGCCGCCTGGGTTCAGTCTCTGTACGCTGCCGAGGACGAATCACCCGTGCTGGTGGGAGGCGGAGCCGTCGAGCTTTATACTGGAGGCGCCTATACAACAGGCGATCTCGATTTCGTGGGTCACGTTCCGGCCCGGGTTGCCCATGCCCTTGCGGATTCGGGCTTTCGAAAAGACGGGCGCGATTACATTCACGAACGCGGGCAAGTCTATCTCGAGTTTCCCGGGGCGCGGCTCGAAAGCGGCGAATCGGCCCGCATGGAACGGTTCGGGAAGCATTCGGTTCTTCTCATCAGCGTGGAAGACCTCCTGGTCGACCGGCTCTGCGCGTGGGTCTTTTGGAAATCCCCGGTGGACGGCGCCAATGCCTTTGTCCTGTTCAACAGAAAGAAAGCGGCCCTGGACTGGACGAGGCTTCGCTCACGCGCCGAAGAGGAAGATGTCTTGCGTGCACTGAACGAACTTGAAGAGTTTGCCGCGCTCTACCCCGAAGGCGAACCCCCAGTGGAGGACCTTGAAGCATGGGCAAATCGCGTCCTTTAAATCAAACCTGTCCAGTTTCCCCCACAGGCCTGGATTTGGCGAAACTTCGCCGGGGCAAGCCACGGTCCTACCGTGAGTGGATTGCCTTGAGACGCTGGGGCAAACTTCCGGAATGGGAAAGGGAAGTCCCCGGATTTCTGCTTCGCCGGGCGCGCGAAGCCGCCGGGCTGACACAGGCCGCTCTCGCCGAAAGGTTTGGGACGAGCCAGCAGGCTGTCGCTCAGGCCGAGCGATGGCAGTCCAATCCAACCCTCGCATTCATCCAGGCCTGGAGTCGATGTTGCGGCGCCCGCGTCCGGCTGGTCGTAGAATCCTCCGCGCGGCAGGGCCGCACAGCGGCCAGTGAACCGTGAAACGTGAATCGTAAGCGAACGTGTGCCGATGCGGGCAAACATTGGGCAGCGGTCCTTTGCCGGACCGTTTCACGAAGGCCTTCCTGGAATTCAAATGACGGAAGACCGGGCGAAGCCCGCTTCCTCCGGCGTCTACCCTCTACCTTCTTCCTTTTCCCTTGGCGCGGCTTGCCGCGCGACTCACGGTTCACCGTGCGAAGCGCAACATAGGACGTCTACCCTCTACCCTTTTCCCTCTTCCTGGATGCTCTCAGCTGTTCCAGACCTTTTTGAGCATGAGGACGGCCAGGGCGATGGAGTGGAGCTTGGCCGACGGCGTGTCCGAGCGGCTGGGAATCAGGATGGGCGCCTTGGAACCCATGATGATGTGCGTCAGCGGCGCCTTCGCAAAGTACGTCGTCGACTTCGCCAGCAGGTTTGCCGAGACGATGTCCGGGCAGAGTAGAATATCCGCGTACCCGGCCACGGGGCCGCGGTGGCCTTTCAGCGCCACAGCGTGCGGCGAAACGGCCAGGTCCAGGCTCAGCGGCCCCTCCACCAGGCAGTCGCCCAGGTCACCCGCTTCGGCCATCTTCGCCAGCGCGGCGGCGTCTTCGCTGGCCCGGTGCCCCGGGATGACCGTTTCCACCGCCGAAACACACGCCACGCGCGGCTTCTCCACACCCAGCGCGTGGTAGACCTCCACCGCGTTCAGAAGGATCTGCCGCTTGGCGTCGAGATCGGGAGAAACGTTGATGCCCCCGTCGGTGATACAGACCAGCCGGGTCCCCTCGGGACTCTGGTATTCGAAGAGAAAGGCGTCCGAGAGCAGGCTGCCGGTGCGAAGGCCGGTCTCCCTGTCCAATGCGGCGTGCAGCAGAGTGGCGGTTTTTGTTTTGCCTTTCAGAAGAACGCCGGCCTGGCCGTTCCGCACCAGTTCCACGGCGAGGCGGTCCGCTTCCTCTTCAGTAGCAGCGTCCACGATCTCCGCGCTTCGAAGCCGTTCGGGAAGCGCCCGGATGGCGGGGCCGATCTGCCCGGCGTCGCCCACGAGAAGGCTTGAGGCGAGACCGTGCTTTTCCGCCGTCAGCAGCGCTTGAAGCGCCGCGAGATCATGGCCGCAGGCCACGGCAACGGGAACCGGCCCGGCGGCCTTCGCCGCCTCGAGCATCGATTCGAGGTTCCTGATCTCACGACCCATGGTCCCATCCTCTCTGAAAAGCTTTGCGGCAGAGCGGGCGGATCTTCTCTTTGAACCGCTGGGCAAGCGCCGCCTCCCAGTTTTCCATGGTCAGGGGAAGGCGGTTGGCCAGCGCGCCGAGCAGGATCATGTTCACCATGCGGATATCGCCCAGCTCGCGGGCGATGTCCACCGCGTCCACCCAGAACACCGACGGCGCCATTTCTTCCAGGATCCGGTCCAGGTCCTGGACGTATCCCTTTCCCGCTTTCAGGTTCTGGGTCAGCGGCGGAATTTCCTGCCGGGAAACAAACGCCGTGGCGTCCGGCCGGAGGTATTCCAGGTAGCGCAGCGCTTCGAGCTTCTCGAAGGACACGAGAAAATGGGCCCCGCCCTTGGGAATCAGCGAGGCGGGGACTTCTTTTCCAATGCGGACGTGCGTGTCGACGTTGCCGCCCCGCTGGGCCATGCCGTGAACCTCGCTCATCTTGACATCCAGACCGGCGTCCATGGCGGCCAGCGCGAGCACGCGGCCGCTGGTGAGGATTCCCTGCCCGCCGACGCCGGACAGCATGATGTTGGTGATTTCCATCCCAGTCTCCTGATTGCTGTTCATGACACCGGCTCCCGGTGCAGGGTGATGGCCGCTTCTTCGCAGACCTGCGCGCAGACGCCGCACCCGTTGCAAAGGTCGGGATCGATTTCAGGGAAGCCTTCCTGCTCGTGAAGCGCCATGCATCCCACCCGGACGCAGGCGCCACAACGGTTGCAGAGCTCCAGGTCGATATCCACGGGTGCGCCCAGCGTCACCCGGTGGGCGAGCACACAGGGCGCCACGGCCACGACGACGGAGAGTTCTTTCGCCGCCAGCTCCTCTTCGAGAACCTTTTTCGCATTCTCCATGTCGTAGGGATCCACCTGGACCACCCGCCGGACGCCGAGCGCCCGGCAGACATCCGCGACATTCAGTTTCGGAGCTTCGCCGCCGTGGATGTCCTTTCCGGTGCCGGGATGCGGCTGGGCGCCGGTCATGGCCGTCACGCTGTTGTCCAGAATCACGACGGTGGTGGTGCTCTTGTTATAGAGCATATCGATGATGGTGGGAACGCCGGAATGGAAGAAGGTGGAATCGCCGATGACGCCGACGGTCTTTCCCTTTTCCTTCTCTCCGCCGAACTTTTCAAGCCCTTCGGCCATGCCGAGCGACGCCCCCATGCACATGCAGGAGTCCATCGCCTTCAAGGGCTTGAGGGCCCCGAGCGTGTAGCAGCCGATGTCGCCCATGACGCGCAGGTGCATGTCCCTGAACAGGGTAAACATGCTGCGGTGGCCGCAGCCGGGACAGAGCGTGGGCGGGCGCGGCGGAACCTCGAGACCGCCCAGGTCGATTTCAGACTGGTGGCTGGCCTTCCCCAAGAGCATTTTCTCCACGAGGCTGATGTTGAGCTCCCCCGTATAGGGTCTGAGGACCTTGCCTTCCACCTCGACACCGGCCGCCAGCATGGCCTCTTCGAGGTAGGGCTCCAGCTCTTCTACCACGTAGAGCTTTTTCACCGTGGCGGCGAATTTCCGGATCCGGTCCATGGGGATGGGATTGCTCAGGCCGATCTTCAGAACGGAAGCGTCGGGCACGGCCTCGCGAACGTAGCCGAAGCTGACGCCGGAGGTCACGACGCCCACGTGCGAGGTCCCCTCGATGATGGGATTGAAGAAATCGCTCTCATTGCCGAAGGCCAGGGCTTCACGCAGGCGGTCTTCCACGTTGTGCCGCCGCTGCCGGGAGTGGCTGGGCAGCAGGACGTTCTTGGGAATGTCTTTCTTATAGCCCTTGACTCCGGCCTCTTCGCGGTCGTGCATCAGGGCGACGCCTGTCTGGTGGCAGACCCGTGTGGTCATGCGAAGAATGACGGGCGAATCGAAGCGCTCGGACAGGGCGAAGGCTTCGCGGGTCATCCAGCGGGCCTCTTCCACGTCGGCCGGTTCGAGCATGAGGACCTTGGCGGCGCGCGCCAGATAGCGGTTGTCCTGCTCGTCCTGGCTCGAGTGCATGCCCGGATCGTCGGCGGAGACCACCACCAGGCCGCCGTGAACGCCCATGTACGAGGACGAAAAGAGCGGATCGGCCGCCACGTTCAGCCCCACGTGCTTCATGGTGACGAGGGTCCTGGCGCCGGCCAGCACCGCGCCCATGGCCACTTCGTAGGCCACCTTTTCGTTGGGAGCCCACTGGGTTTCCACATCCTTATATTGGGCGAGGGCTTCCAGGATTTCCGTGCTGGGGGTTCCCGGATAGCCCGTCCCGAAGGCGGCGCCGGCTTCCCATGCGCCGCGCGCCACGGCTTCGTTGCCGAGCATCAATCGCTTGTTCATGAAGTTTCTCCTGGGTAGGGAATGGCTTGTTCCTCTCCCTCGAGGACCCGGAGGGCGCCGAAGGCGAGGGCTTCCATTTCGAAGGCGCCCGGGAAGCGATGCACCGGGCCCAGAAAGGCGATGCGGTCCGTGACCATTTTGCAGAAACTGTCGCGATGGGCCAGACCGCCGGTGAGGATCACGCCGTGGATTTTGCCGGACAGGACGGCCGCCATGGCGCCGATTTCCTTGGCCACCTGGTAGGCCATGGATTCGAAGACGAGCTTGGCCTGCTGATCCCCTTCCTGAATGCGGCGCTCCACCTCGCGGGCGTCTTCAGTGCCGAGATGGGCCTTCAGGCCGCCCTTCTTGGTGGTCATGGCCTTGAGTTCTTCCTGGGAGTAGTCGCCGGAAAAACAAAGCTTGATGAGGGACTGGGTGGGAAGGGTCCCCGCCCTCGTGGGTGAAAACGGACCGCCGGAATTGGCGTTGTTCGCATCGAGGATCTTTCCGCCCTCCATGGGAACGATGGAAAAGCCCCCGCCGAGGTGCGCCACGACCCAACGGCTCTCTTCATAGGGAACTCCCGTCTGTTCGCATGCCTTTCTCGCGGCGGCGTGAAGGTTGAGTGCGTGAGAGAGGGCCTGGCGCTTGATGGACGGGAGGCCGGTGAGCCGTGCATGGGGCGTGAATTCGTCCACGGCGACAGGATCGACCACGTAGGCGGGAATACCGTAATGCGCGGCAATCGCGTTGGCCGCGAGGCAGCCCAGGTTGGAAACGTGCTCGCCCTGGTAGCCGATGCGGGCGTCTTCGAGCATGGCGTCGTTGACGGCGAGCGTCCCGGACGGCACGGGCCGGACGAGGCCGCCGCGGCCCACCACGGCGTGTAGCGGGCTGTCGCCGTGCCTTTCGAGAAAGCGCCGGATGGCCTCCACGTGGGCCGGCAGCTGGTCGGCCACGCCCCCAGGCAGCTTGTCCACAGAGACTTCTTCTTCGGCCTCGGCCGTCCGGCCGCGGTAAAGGGCCAGGCGCGTGGCGGTCGAACCGGGATTGATTACAAGAATTCTTTTCTCATCGCTCATCTTCGATCTCCACAACAAAGCATAAGCTTTCGGGGCTTTCCCTTTCAAAGCAATCGCCGCAGGGACGGCCATCTTGGGGGACATGGCCCATGGACTCGAGGCTCCGCTCCGGCGCCGGAAAGAGCCGGCCGGGGCGTCAGGAAAGCGGCCGTCCTGCTATAATGGGCGGGCCAGGGAGGTACTTCATGGATCTATTTCGCATCCAGGGCGGCGTCCCGCTCACCGGGACCGTGCCCGTCAGGCCCGCAAAGAATGCGCTGTTGCCGTGCATGGCCGCTGCTCTTCTGACGGACAGCCCGGTGACATTGAGGGACACCGCGGAACTGAGGGACATCGCCTTTATGGCTGACCTGCTGAAATACCTCGGAGCAGGCATCGAAGGTAAGCCCGGCGGCCCGATGACGATTACGGCAAGTTCGGTTTCGAAACCCGAGGCGCCCTACGACCTGGTTCGCCGGATGCGGGCGAGCGTGGCGGTGCTCGGGCCGCTCCTGGCCCGATTCGGGAGGGCCCGGGTTTCACTTCCGGGCGGATGTGCGATCGGCACCCGGCCGGTGGACCAGCACCTGAAAGGCCTGGCGGCGCTGGGTGCACAGATCGAAATCGAACACGGCTACATCGAAGCCCGCGCCGGGAAGCTGAAAGGCGGCGACGTGGTTTTTGACACGGTAAGCGTCGGTGCGACGGAAAACGTCCTCATGGCGGCTGCTGCGGCCGAAGGAACGACAGTGATTCACAACGCCGCCCGCGAGCCGGAAATCGGCGACCTGGCCCGGCTGCTGGTCCGGATGGGCGCAGCGGTGGACGGAATCGGAACAGACACGCTCAGCGTGGAAGGCGGGCGAAGTCTTCACGGGGCGGAACACGCCTGCATTCCCGACCGCGTGGAGGCCGGAACGCTGCTCATCGCGGCCCTGGCCACCGGAGGCGACGTCACGGTGACCTCCCTTGAGCCGGTCCACCTGGACGTGCTGCTGGAAAAACTCCGGGCCATGGGCGGCAAGGCCGAAATCGAGGACCACAGCGTCCACGTGTGGGCGCCCGGAGGATTGGCATCCGTCAACGTCACCACCGCCCCCTACCCAGGCTTTCCGACCGACCTGCAGGCGCAGTTCATGGCGCTGCTCACGCAGGCCGAAGGAGCGGGCACCGTCAAGGAAACGATCTTCGAGAACCGCTTCATGCACGTTTCGGAGCTGATCCGAATGGGGGCCGACATCCAGGTGGACGGCAACGTGGCCGTGGTGGTCGGCTCGACGCCGCTCACGGGAGCGCCCGTCATGGCGAGCGATTTGAGAGCCTCCGCCGGCCTTGTCATCGCCGGGCTCTGCGCCGAGGGCGTCACGGAGATCCGCAGAATTTACCACCTGGACCGGGGCTACGAGCGCCTGGAAAGGCGCCTCTCCGCCCTCGGGGGACGCGTGGACCGTCTCCATGAGGATGACACGCAGGCGTAGAATAATTCCGCAAGATTGATGAAGTCAGGATGGAGGTGGAGCATGACGGGGGATGCCCGAACCGCCGCGGAAAGGCGGCGGTTATGAAGCCCGGAACCGGCCGGGAAGTGATCCGGAAAGTCCTGCACATGGCCATGGGGCTCTTCGCCCTGGCGCTGCGCTGGCTCACGCCTGTCCAGGCGGCGCTCTGCGCGGTGATCGCCATCGTCCACAACCTCTGGCTCTTTCCCCATTACGGCTACAAGAAGCTGCTCCGGCCCGAGGAGGAAGCGCGCGGGTATTCGGGCATGATCGGGTATCCCTTCATCGTCCTGGTGCTCATGGTGCTGAGCTTCGGATGGGGAAGCAGGGTCGTCTTCCCAACCGGGGCGTCTCTGCCCAGCGCGGAGATCCTCCTGCCCATGAAGGCGGCCATGATGATCGTGGGCGCCGCCTGGGCGGTCCTGGCCTTCGGCGATTCCTTCGGCGGCCTGGCGGGCATGTTCCTGAAGGGACCTGCGCTGCCCTGGAATCCCGGTAAGCGCTGGACCGGCATGGCGGGCTTTATGGTCTTTGGACTGGCCGCTTCTATTCTTGCCGCTTGTTTCATTTTTCCGCTGCTGCCGCTCCCCTTCGTGGACTTCCACGCTCTGGGCGTGCAGCCGCACGCTTTTCAATGGCAGTGGTCTTCTTTCATGCCCTGGCTGCCCTATTTCATTCTGGCGGTTTTCTGCGCCGCCGTGGTGGAGACGCTGCCGGGGCAGATCGACGACAACCTGACCGTTCCGCTCATGGCGTGGCTCGCGTTGAGCTACGTGGGACATGGGTACGACAGCCCGCTTCCGGCGCTTTTTCACCCGGGGATCTATACCGGGAGACGCCTGGCGGAATGGGGCGTGCTCATCGCGGTGAATATTGCCATCGCCCTGGCGGCCTACTTTTTCCGGTGGGTGAGCCTCAGCGCCTGCCTTTTGGGCATGGCTTTCGGCATCGCCGTGATCCTGGGCCTTGGCTGGCCCGGATACCTGGTGCTGCTGCTCTTCTACGTCATCGCGAACTTCAGCACGTACTACGGCAAACATGCCAAGGAGTCGAGGGGCATCCAGGAGGGCCACGGGGGCAAGCGCCTGTCAGGGTCGGTCTTTTCAAAGGGCTTCATCCCGGCCGTTTTCGCGCTGCTGTCCTTTCCCGCCTTCGTGGTGTCCCTGGCGGTCTACGCCGGGGATACGGCCGCGTCAGAATTCGGCAAAGCCTCCAAGGGCGCCGCCTTTTCCCTGCTTCATGGGCGGCGGGCCAAGCCGGGCGACGTGGGCGCCGTGTCCTGGTTCGGATCGGCCGCCGGGCTGATCGCCGGCCTCGTTGTGATCCTGGCCGGATGGGGACTCTCCTCCTCTATTGCGACCGGAGGAATTGTAAGAAGCGGCGCGGGATTCCTCAGGCCGGCGTCCGTCGCCGTCATGGCCCTGGCGTTTGTTTTCTGCTTCTTTTTGGAGTCGGTCCTCAATGAGTGGAACAACAAGCCGCGCTATTTCTCGAAGGAAATCATCCACCTCTTCATCGGCGGCCTGGCCGGGTCGTTGATCTGGCTGCCCCAGGGCATCCACGGCGCATGGATCTACCTGCGTCTCATCCTGGCCGGAAAGGTCCTGTAATGATCAAGCCCTGGATTCGCATGACACGGCCCTTTACCCTGCTGCCGCCCTTGCTGGGCATTCTTTCAGGGTCGGCCTGCGCCTGGGGCTCGGCGCACAACCTCCACCCGCACTTCAATTGGCCCCTGTTCTGGTCCCTGGTGGTGGGATCCTTCTGCGCCTCGCTCATGAACGCAGCCTCCAACATCATCAACCAGATCCACGACCTGGAAATCGACAGGAAAAACAAGCCCGGCCGCCCCCTTTGCACGGGCGAGATCGGCGTCGCACAGGCCTGGGTGGTGTCGACGGTCATGTACATTCTGGCGCTCGCGCCTATCTGGTGGATCGTTCCGCCGCCTTTCGATTCGAGCTTCGCCGCCCGGACCTGGGCCCCGTGGTACGCCCACGCCTGTTTCTGGATTTACGCAGCCGGACTGCTATGCACCTTCATCTATTCTTCGCCGGCCCTCGGGCGGACCAAGCGCTACGGGATCTGGGCGAACGTCACGATCGCCGCCGCCCGCGGCGAACTGCTGAAGGTCGCCGGCTGGTCCATGGTCGCCCTCGTATCGGTGGCAGAGCCCTGGTACCTCGGCGCCGTCTTCTTTTTCTTCCTGCTGGGCGCGTCGTCCACCAAGGATTTTTCGGACATGGAAGGCGACCGGCGCGGCGGCTGCGCCACCCTTCCCGTGAAGTACGGGCCCCGCCGCGCGGCCTGGATGATCGCGCCGGCTTTCGTGCTGCCCTGGCTGCTGCTACCCGCAGGCGTCTTTCTTCCTGCGCCCTCCGGCGGACGGCTGCTCACGGGGAATCCCCTCCTGATCGTTCTGCTCGGCGGCCTGCTCATCCTGTGGGGCGGCTACACCGTCTGGCTGATCCTTCGCGATCCCGACAGCCTCGCCTACACCGAAAACCATCCCTCCTGGACGCACATGTACGCCATGATGATGTTCGCCCAAATCGGTCTGGGACTGGCGTATCTGCTTTAGACGACGGCGCTCCGCTGGCGCGGCAAGCCGCGCCAAGGGAAAGGGAAGAGGGTAGAGGGTAGACGCTGGAGGATGCGGGCTTCGCCCGGTCTTCCGTCATTTGAATTCCAGGAAGGCCTTCGCGAAACGATCCCGCAACAGCCTACCTTTCAAATCCTTGCCCGCAGAGGTATTCCCGCGTCTATGACTCACGGTTAAGATTCGCTACGCGCAAAGCGCATCGGCCGCCGGCGCTCCGAGTTTCCAGGCGCATCCAAGCTCGCTTTTCACCGCGGCGGAACCGGGGTCGCCGAAGAGCGCGAAGCGCCATGCTCCCGGGCCGCATCTGCAGTTCAGTGCCTTTTCCCTTCGGCTGCGGCGTCTCCGGACTCGGGAACGCCGTTAAGGCAGCCCAGGATGAGGTTGAGCTTGGAGTACGAAAAGCACCTTGAAATCAAGTTCGACGGCGCGTTTCAGCGATTCGATCTGCTGCTCGAGATTCTCATCCGAGCGGAGATATTTGAGCCGGCCCGCGATATAGATGTCCCCCCCGAACAGCCACCCGTGCCGGGGGCTGTGAAAGCAGGTCAGGTCGGGTGAGTGACCCGGGGCCGGAATTGGGATCAGGTGCGAGCCGTCTTCCAGCTCCGCCTTTCCAGGCAAGGCGCCCGCTTGCACCCGCTTGGGTCGTCCCCAGATGATGCGGCGGTAGGCCAGCATGGCAAAGCCGTCTTTCAGCGGCGCCAGGGCTTTTTCGGGGGCCAGGATTTCAGCCCCGCGGGCCTGCAGGCGGGACGCGTTGCCCGCGTGGTCTTCGTGATGGTGTGTCAACAGGACCGTTAAAACGGGACGCTCTCCCAGGAAGCGCTTCACGTGGCGCCACTGGTTGGGCGGACCGCAGTCCACCAGCGTGGCGCCGATGCGGTAGAGAACGGCGGTGGTGTTGATCCCGCGGCCGAAGCGCCCGACGCGGATCCCCTCGACCGGCCCCTCTTTAAAATTTTCCCGTATGGCCATGACGTTGGTTCCCCCGGCGGGTAGTATAGCGCAGCGACGCGCGGACGATGGATCACTTGAAGACGGGTGTCAAACGTGAAAATATACCAGTAGAGAGGGGAAGGCACCCAAATTAGTGTTCGGAAAACCAAAGAGGATGCGACCATGAAGGAACGAATTCAATCGCTGCTGGGAGAAGACGCTTCGCTGCTGGAATACAAATGCACCGGGATATCCAAGGACCAGCTCCACCTGCCCGGGCCGGATTTCATCGACCGCGTGCTCGTCCCGTCCGACCGCACTGTGGCGACGCTTCGAAACCTGAGGTCCCTGTTCGATCACGGCAGGCTTTCGGGAACCGGCTACCTGTCCATCCTGCCGGTCGACCAGGGCATCGAACACTCGGCCGGCGCTTCCTTCGCCCCAAACCCCATCTATTTCGACCCCGAAAATATCGTCAAGCTGGCGATTGAGGGCGGCTGCAACGCCGTGGCTTCGACCTTCGGCGTCCTGGGCGCCGTGGCGCGCCGCTACGCCCATAAGATCCCCTTTCTTCTGAAGATCAACCACAATGAACTGCTCACCTATCCCAACAAGTACGACCAGATCCTTTTCGGCAGCGTGGAGAAGGCCTTCGAAATGGGAGCCGTGGGAGTGGGCGCGACCATCTATTTCGGATCGGAAGAGTCCAACCGCCAGATCGTAGAGATTTCCGAAGTCTTCCAGCACGCCCACGACCTGGGGATGTTTACCGTGCTCTGGTGCTATCTTCGCAACCCCGGGTTCAAGCAGGACAAGGACTACCACGTGGCCGCCGACCTGACGGCCCAGGCCAACCACCTTGGCGTGACCATCGAAGCGGACATCATCAAGCAGAAGCTGCCCGGATGCAACGGCGGATTTACGGCGCTTAAATTCGGAAAGACCGACGAGCGCGTGTACACCGAGCTGGCCAAGGACAACGTCATCGAATGGACCCGGTACCAGGTGGCCAACTGCTACATGGGCCGGGCGGGGCTGATCAACTCGGGCGGCGCGTCGGGCAAGAACGATCTCGCACAGGCCGTGAAGACCGCCGTCATCAACAAGCGCGCCGGCGGTACGGGGCTCATTTCCGGCCGGAAGGCCTTCCAGAAACCCATGAAGGACGGCGTCGAACTGTTGAACGCCATCCAGGACGTGTACCTGGACAAGGACGTGACCATCGCCTGATCTTGAAGGCCGTGCGGTCGGCCCCCTTTCCCCGCCCCGGTGCAAACTTTCTCTGCGAGGAGGCGAGCCGATGGAACTTCAAACCAGACATGCGGCCATCCTGGCCGAAGACCAGTACGAGGACCTGGAGCTTTGGTACCCGCTCCTTCGTCTTCGCGAGGCGGGCGCCGCCGTGACGGTCGTCGGCCCCGAAAGAAAGACCTACCACTCCAAACACGGCTATCCGGTCGAGGCCGGGGCGTCCATGGACGAAGTGTCCCCCGAGGACTTCCAGGCCGTGATCATCCCGGGCGGTTACGCCCCGGACCGGATCCGCCGCCATCCCGCCCTGCTGCGGCTGGTGAAGGAAATCCACGACAAGGGAGGCGTCGTGGCCATGATCTGCCACGGCGGCTGGGTGCCGGTTTCGGCGGGCATTGTCCGCGGCCGCCGGGTCACATCCGTCCCGGCCATCCGGGACGACCTGGTCAACGCCGGGGCTGAGTGGGTTGACAAGGAGGTCGTGCGGGATGGAAGCCTGATCAGCTCGAGGCGCCCGGATGACCTGCCGGCCTTCTGCCGCACACTGATCGAGGCGCTGGAATAGCCCACGCCTCCCGCTTCAAAAGGAAAAGCCATGAAACAGCAGCCCTCGTTGAAAGATAAAGTCGCCGTCGTCACGGGCGGCGGACGCGGCATCGGGCGGGCGGCGGCCCTCATGCTGGCGCGCGCCGGCGCCTCGGTGGTCGTGACCGCGCGCAGCCGGGATGAAATCGAGGTGGTGGCCGGCGAGATCAAGGCGCTTGGCGCCCGGGCCGTTGCGATTCCCGCCGACATCTCGACATGGAAGGCCGCCGAACGGCTTTGCCAGGAAACGGAGAGGGCCTTCGGCCGGGCGGACGTGGTTGTCGCCAACGCCGGGATCCTTCACCCCGTCGGATTCGCATGGGAGAACGACGCCGACGCCTGGACGGCCAACATCCAAATCAACCTCCTCGGCGTTTTTTATACGCTTCGCGCCTTCCTGCCCGAAATGGTCCGGGAGAATTCCGGCAAGTTCATCGCCGTCTCCAGCGGCGCCGCTTCGCACGTGATCCCATCCTGGAGCGCCTACGCCGCGGCCAAGGCTGGCGTGGAGCACCTGGTGCGCCACACGGGCGCCGAGCTTGCGCATCGAAATTCGGCCGTCAGGGTTCATGCGCTGCGCCCCGGCATTGTCGCCACCCGGATGCAGGGCGAAGTGCGCGCGGTTCCGGAGTCGGTTTTTCCGGGCGTGGGACGCTTCAAGGAATTTCACGAGAAGGGAATGCTTCGGTCCCCCGATGAGTCCGCTTCGCTTATTTTATGGCTCGCCACGCCGGCGGCCGATGACTTGAACGGCGGGACGGCGGACATCGACGATCCCGAAATCCGGCGGCGCATGACCGCGGATCTGGGGATTCCCATGCTCAAGGGCCGGGGGGAGTAGCGGGCTTTCCCAAAGCGGATTTTCCCAGCGGCCGCACTTGAAGCCTCAGCCCCCGTGTTCCCGTCACGACGACCTGCTGGCCCACCGCGAGCCCGGCCGGGCCGTCCGCGTCGAAGATCTCGCCCCGGCAGCGAACCTTGAGCCTTCCGTCTTCGATAAAGTCCACGACCGCCCTTTGATTCAGCATGGATTCTTCTCCCGCCAACGGTTTCATGTGCATGGCGGAAAGCGCCTTCCAGTAGAGAAATCCGAAGATAAGAAGAATGGGGATGTAGATAATCAGCGCCGTCTGCCAGGGCATGACGAAGAACAGCAGCAGCGCAACCAGGGGCAGGGCCAAGAGTAGATGCGGCATCACGAACTCCTCCTAAGGGGCGGTCATAGCCAGTAACGGCTCAGAGAGTCGAGAAGCCGGCGGACGACCGTTTTGTTCCTCCGGCTGATTTCCTCCCTGCGGGGAATAGGATCGAAGGCCGGATTCGCGTCGTGCAGCGTTCCCGGCAGGGACTTTCTCAACCGTTCGGACCACCGCTCGACCCATACAGCCGGGAGCGATTCCGGCAGCGGTTGTTCCATCAGGGTCAGGACAAGGAGTGTCCAGACGCGCGGCGAAGCCAGAAGCGAGTATCCCCCGCCCAGGGTCCAGAGAATGCGGCCTCCAGCGTGCTCCCGGGCCAGTTTGATAATCCTGCGGTACAAGGCCTCGTAAGTCCGCGTCGTCAGCATGAGATCGGCGAGCGGGTCCTCGTAGTGGGCGTCGGCGCCCGCCTGGACAACGAGGAGGCCGGGCTTGAAGTGCCCCAGCGCCCGCGGCACCACGCGGTCGAAAGCGTCCAGGTAACTCTCTTCCTCCGTAAAGGGTTCCAACGGGACATTGATTTTCAGCCCCCGCCCCATTCCCTGGCCCAGTTCATGGATTCCACCCGTGCCCGGGAAAAGATACTGGCCCGATTCGTGGAAGCTGATGGTCTGAACGTGGTCGTCTTCGTAAAAGAGCGCCTGCACGCCGTCGCCGTGGTGGACGTCGATGTCCAGGTAACTTACGTAAAGGCCGCTTTCGGTAAGCGCCCGGATGGCCACCGCCAGATCGTTGAACAGACAGAAACCTGAAGCGTTGCTCCACTGGGCGTGGTGCAGGCCGCCTCCCAAATGGAGCACGTTGCGAGGCTCCCCTTCCGCGGCCCGGCGGGCCGCGCCGAGCGTCCCGCCCACGAGCCAAGCCGCGGCGTCGGCCATGCCGGGAAAGATGGGGTTGTCCGGCGTGCCCAGGCCGTATCGCTCCGCGTCCTCGACCGATTCTCCTCGGCCGAGGGCCTCCACGCAGGCCACGTACTCCGGAGAATGGACAGACAGGATGTCTTCCCGCTCAGCCTTCGGACACGCGGTGGGCTCGACATGAACGCCCAAATCGTGAAGGAGGTCGAGAACCATCTCCAGCCGGATGGGGCTGAAGGGGTGGTCCCGCCCGAAATCATAGGAAGCATACTCGGGACGGTAGATCAGTTCGACCATGGCTTCGCCGGGGGCCACAGAATCTTAAACCCGTGCTCGCTCAACGCCTGCGCCAGCGGCCGAGTCTCCATGGAGCCGATCCGGAGCACGGCCCGAAGGTCCTCGCCGCCCTCGCGGTAGGTCAGGATGGAATGGATGTTCACATGTCTTTCGCTGATGAAATGCGTCAGGCGGGCCAGCTCCCCGGGATGGTCCTGCAGGCGGATGTCCAGACGCCCGGAGGGCTTATCCACGCCGGTGAGCCGGATAAGGGCGTCCAGGAGGTCGATTCCGGTGACAATGCCCGCGAGCTTGCCGTTGTCCAACACCGGCAGACAGCCGAACTTGGACTCCCGCATGGTGCGCGCGGCCGTCTCCACCGGATCAAGGGGATCGGCCGTCTGCACCGGCTGGTTCATCACCCCTTCGACGTCGCAGTCGGGCGGAAAGGGCGTGGACGTCAGGGCGCTGGTGGCCAGCCGGAGGTCCCGGTCCGTCACGATCCCCACCAGTTCTCCACCGCTCATGACAGGCAGATGCCGGATCCCGTTGTCCTGCATAATTTTATAGGCGTCGGCCAACCTTACATCCACGTTCACCGTCACGAGGTCGCGCTGCATAATGTCCTGAATCAACATGGAACCATTCCCCCTTGTTATGGGGCCTCGGGGCAGGGCGTCACGGGCTCGTCGATTTCCCGCCGCTGAACCCCGATGCCTTGAACCCGATGCTCACCGCGCTGTTCAGAACGGCTTTTCCTTTGAACGGACCCGATCCGGCCCGGCGGATCTCGGCCTTCATCGCGCAGAGCCAGGGGAGTTCCTCAAGAAGTTGGGACATGCGCCCGAGCAATTCTCCCACCCCCCAGTTGTCCCCGGCCTCGGCGTGCTCCACGAAGGCCGCCACATCCTGATCCGTCAGGGGTGTAATCCGGTCGAGTGAATCCTTTCCCGCCGGGTGAAGGTGGATCAACGGTCCGAAATGAGGGTCTGCACGCACTTCGAAAGAAATTCCGCCGTTTTCTTCGCCCGCCTCCGGGACAACCTTCGTGTCGGTCCGGATGCCGAAGCAGCCCAGAATGATCCAGGCCTTGTCGCCGTCCACCCAGACGATCTCGTCCCGGTCCTTGACGTTCTCCAGCACGCCCTTGACTTCCCGGCGTGCGAGGGCGGGATCGACGTCCTCGTACCAGGTGACCCGGCCCGGAGGGCGGTGCCTGTATTCGCCGTAATGGACCACGCGGGCCAGCGCCCGGGCGGCTGATTCCGGAAAGCGGTAGGAAGGAAAAACATGCCGCTTGCTGCCGGGCTTGATCCCGTTTTCCTGGACGACTTGCACGAGGCCCGCCGCCCCCATGAGGCAGAGCAGGACCGGCTTGGCCACTCCGGAGAGCTTTTCGGCCCGCAGAACACCGCGTCGTATAGCCCGCCCCACGGGTTTGGGGTCACAATCCCCCACGCAGGCGAAAATGGTGATGAGGGAGTCCACCTTGTCGTCGGACAGCGCCTCACGAACGGCCTTTTCGTAGGCCTCAGCGTCGGCGAGGGGTCCCAAGTCAACGATCCCGGGGCCATCCAGCACCAGGCCGTTGGCCTCGCAGGCGTCCGCGCAGATGGTGACCACGCCGCCCGAGTTGCTGATGATCGCGACCCGGTTTCCCCGGGGCAGCGGCTGGTGTTCAAGGAGCGCCGCCACGTCGAACATTTCTTCCAAAGTATCCGCACGGATCACGCCGGCTTGGCGAAAGAGCACATCCACGTCCACATCGCTCTGAATGCCCGCCGCGATATGGGCGCGGGCTGCATCGCGCCCGGCGCGGCTGCGGGCGCCCTTGACGCAGAGGACCGGCTTCCGGCAGGAAAAGCGCCGGGCGATACGTGCGAAGCGCCGGGGATTCCCGAAGGTCTCGAGATAAAGGAGAGCAAGGTCCGTGTTCGGATCTTCTTCCCAATACTGGAGAAGGTCGTTTCCGGACACGTCGGCCCGGTTCCCCGCCGAGACAAAGCTGGAAAAGCCGATCCCCCGCTCCGCCGCGTAATCCAGGATGACGAGACCGAGCGCCGCCGAATGGGAATAGAATCCCACCCGGCCTGAGGGTGGCATGACGGCGGCGAGGCTGGCGTTGAGTTCCACTTCGGGATCCGTATTCAAGATACCGAGGCAGTTTGGACCCACCAGCCGCGCTCCATGGGACCGGACCAGGTTCACCAGCTTGTTCTGGAGGGCCATGCCCTTCTTGCCGCTCTCGGCGAAACCGGAGGTAACGACAATCAGCCCCTTGGCGCCTGCGTGAATGGCATCCTCGGCCACGTCCAACACTTGGTCGGCCGGCACGGCGACGACGACCAGGTCGGCGGGCTCGGGCAGTTTGTCAAGCGAAGGGTAAGCCCTCACGCCGTTCACAGAGACGGCCTGGTTGTTGACGGGATAAACCGTTCCCCTGAACCGTCCCCCCAGGATATACCGGAAGATAAGGCTGCCGATGCTGCTGGGCTCCCGCGATGCGCCCACCACCGCCACTGTCTTCGGACGGAGAAGCGGAACGAGCGAATTTGCGGCGGCGATACGGTCGCGCAGGTCGGCGCGCTCGCGGAGCGCGGCGGCGCCGCTTACGGGAAACTCCACGTGGATACTGCCGCCGTCCACGGCCTGCCGGCCCTCGAAGCCCGAGTCTTTGAAAACATTGATCATGGGTTGGTTATCAAAGAGGACCTCGGCTTCGAAACCCACAAAGCCGTTGCCCGAGGCAATGCCGGCCAGACGTTCCAGAATGAGCGTGCTGATTCCGCGTCCCTGGTAGTTGTCCGCCACCAGGAAAGCCACCTCAGCGGTGTTTCGGCCGCCGATCCCCATGTAGTTTCCCATCCCGACCACCTTCATGTCGGGGCCTTCGCCGATGATGGCGAGGAGGCAGGCCTGTTCCTTGGGGTCGAAATCGCAAAGCTTCCCGATGAAATCCCTCGAAACCTGAGCGACGCCTCCCATAAATCGCATCTGAAGGCTTTCCTGCGAGACGCCCTGCATGAAAGCGTCCACCGCCGGGACGTCTTCCGGCTTGGCCGTTCTCAGCAGCACGCCCTGGCCGTCCTTGAGAAGGACATACTCCCGGAAGTTTTCGCCGTCCGTGATGATCCTGAACATGCTTCGAAAGTTTCATTTTCGAGAATCGTACTTAATGGTAGTCCAGGTTCAATTTGATCTCTTTACCATCAACAATCTAATACTAAATAACTCCACGGCGGCCCGCATTTGCTTCCAGGCAGCTTTCACATCCTGGACCGAGCCCTCTTCCTCGATGGTGGAGATGTCCCCGGGCGGCTCGTTTTTGACCACGGCCTTGAGGACGCGCCGCATGATTTTCCCGCTTCTCGTTTTGGGAAGCATATCCACGAAATTGATCTCCCCGATTACGGCGATGGCGCCCAGTTCTCCTCTCAGGGTGGCGGCCAGTTCGTCTCGAAGCCCGGCAGAGGCTTTATGGTCCTTCTTCAACACCACGAAGGCGGATACCACCTCGCCCCGAAGATCGTCCGGCCGTCCGGTCACCCCGACCTCCGCAACGGCGGGATGCTTCAGAAAGGCCGACTCCACTTCGATGGTCCCGATGCGGTGGCCGGCGATGTTCATGACTTCGTCCGCACGGCCGGCGACCCAGACGTAGCCGTCCTCGTCGATATGGGCCGAATCCCCCGTGAAATAGACACCTTCGATGCGCTTCCAGTAGTCGCGGCCGTAGCGTTCGGGATCGCCCCAGAGGCGGGCCGTCAGACCGGGGAAGGGCCGGTTGATGACGAGCATTCCCTTCTCGCCCGTCTTGCAGGGCTTGCCGTCCAGCGTCATGATCGACACTTCCTTTCCAGGCAGCGGGAGGCAGGCCGACCCCGGCTTGATGGGAAGCATGCCCAGGCCGTAAGGGTTGCCCAACACCGGGCCGCCCGTCTCCGTCTGCCAGTAATGGTCGATCACGGGGATCCGGTCTTCGAAGACCTTTTTCTGGAGCCATTCCCAGGCGGGCCCGTTCAGGGTTTCGCCGGCGCAGAAGACGCGTGTCAGGGACGAGAAATCGTGCTCTTTCGCGAGCTTTTCTCCGTAACGCATCAGCAGCCGGACCCCGGTGGGCGCCGTGAAGACGCCGCTGATTTGGAACTCCTCGATGAGCTTCCAGATGACGTCCGGGCCGGGGTAGTCCAGGGCCCCCTCGTACACGAGACTGGTGCAGCCCATGAGGAGCGGGGCGTAGACGATGTAGCTGTGACCCACCACCCAGCCGATGTCGGAGGTGGACCACCAGACGTCCTCCGGCGTCATCCCGAAGCACCATTTTGCAGACGTCGTGATCCCGACGGCATAGTCGCCGTGGGTGTGCACCACGAGCTTTGGCCGTGCGGTCGTCCCCGATGTGGCCAGAATGTAGGCCGGCTCGTTGGACTCCATCTCCACCCAGCCGTCATCCTGCCCCTTTCCGATTTCCAGGAAATCGTTCCAGTCCGTCTCGAGAGCAGGATCGAGCACCGAGGGCGCACTCCCACGTTGAAGGACCACCACCTTTTTCACGCTTCCCTCGCAAAGCGACACGGCCTCATCCACGATGGGCTTCAGGGGAATCTCGGCTCCCTTTCTCAAGACCGTATCCGCCGCCAGGATGACGGTGGAGCCGCTGGCCTTGACGCGCTCCGCCAGGGCGTGCGCGGCAAAGCCCGCGAACACCACGCAATGGATGGCCCCGATACGGACCGAAGCGAGCATGGCGAAGACTGCTTCCGGGCAGTTCGGCATGTAAATGGTCAGCGTATCGCCCTTCCCGATACCGGCCTTCCGGAGCGCCCGGGCGACGCGTTTGACCT
>JARRNO010000040.1:9439-30188 GCA_037384885.1 Acidobacteriota bacterium | reverse complement strand
CCGGGCCGTCGGGCCAAAGGGGCATGGAAGCGTCGTATTCCTTCAAGGCCTGCCGGATGACGGCGATACTCTGGCGCATCTCTTCCATGCGGACGAGGTAGCGGTCGTAGCAGTCTCCATGCTCGCCCACGGGGATTTCAAAATCGTAACGGTCGTATCCGAGATAGGGGTAGGCCTTGCGGATGTCCCATTCCACGCCGGCGGCGCGGAGATTGGGACCGGAAAGCCCGTAGGAGATGGCGTCTTCGGCGGAAATCGGCCCCACATCCTGGTTGCGGTCGATCCAGATCTTGTTGCGGGTGAGCAGACGGTTGGCTTCGGCGAGCGTTTCGGGAATGCCGCCGACCACGGACGAAATCTTTTCCGCCAGCCCGGGCGCCCAATCGCGGGCGAGCCCGCCGATACGCCCGTATGAGACGGTAAAGCGCGCGCCGGTCATTTCTTCGAAGATATCGTAGATTTTTTCCCGGGCGGTGAAGGCGTAGAAGTAGACGGTGGCGGCGCCGATGTCCAGGGCCGTCGTCGCCAGCCACAAAAGATGGCTCGACAGCCGGGCCAGTTCGCAGCAGATGACGCGCATCACCCGGCACTTTTCCGTGATCTGGAAATCTATGAGCTTCTCGATGGCGAGCACCAGGCCGATGTTGTTGCTGATGGGGGACAGGTAATCCATCCGGTCTGTGTAGGGAACGGCCTGGTGGAGCGTGACGTTTTCGCAGATCTTTTCCATCCCGCGATGCAGGTATCCCACCATGGGTTCGGCCGAAAGAACCGTTTCGCCGTCCAGCTTGAGGACGATCCTCAGCACGCCGTGGGTGGAGGGGTGCTGAGGACCCATGTTGACGGTGATGACTTCCGTATTCAGATCGAGGCGCTCTTCATCGAGGCGGACCGGGTCACTCATGAGCTTCACCCTCCGGCGGGAGATAGTTGCGCCATTCGTCGAAGCCTTCGACGGGATATTCCTTCCTCAGCGGGTGGCCTTCGAAATCGTCGGGAAGCATGATTCTCTTGAGGCCGGGATGTCCCTCGAACCGGACGCCCATGAGGTCGAAAACCTCACGCTCCAGCCAGTTCGCCGCCTTCCACAAATCGGAGACGGTTTCGATCACGGGATCTTCCTCGGGAAGGGGTACCCGGATCCTGAGCTGTTGCCTGGACTCTAGATTTCTGACCATCCAGACGACGTCGATACGCGCCTCCTCGGGCCAATGGGCGCTCGAGAGATCGGCCAGGTAGTTGAAGCCGTGATCCTGTTTCAACGAGGCCAGAATGCCTTTTGCGGAGGAAGCCGCCACGATCAGCGTGGTTTCGTCCCCGTCGCTCAGCACCTCCGTCACGGCCCCGGGGAATTTTTCCTGGAGGGTCGCCGCTGTTTCCTGCATCGGTTCCTCTCTTAGGCCGCCCGCCGGCTTCAGCCGCCGAAATAGCCCTTGCGCCACGTGGGTGTGTCCGGATCCTCAGGATGGGAGTGCGGAACCGCGGTCACGCCCGGTTCGAGTACGGGCAGGGCGCCGTATTTGGGGTCGCGTCCCCGGTAGGTTCCACGGTTTTCGCGTTTCCCCGGGATCCATTTCTCCTGCAAAATCTTCTGCTGCACCTTCATGACGGCGTAAATCAACGCTTCCGGCCGGGGCGGACAACCCGGCACGTACACATCCACGGGGATGATATGGTCGATTCCCTGAACAACGGAATAGCTGTTGAACATCCCGCCCGTCACCGTGCAGGCGCCCATGGCGATGACCCATTTGGGGTGGGGCATCTGGTCGTAGATCCGGCGGCAGGCAAAGGCCATCTTGCGGGTGAGCGTGCCGGCCACGATCATGAGATCGCACTGGCGGGGCGTGAAGCGCATGGCTTCGGCCCCGAAGCGGGCCAGATCATAACGGCTGGCCACCATGGCCATCATTTCGATGGCGCAGCAGGACAGGCCGAAGGGCATGGGCCAGAGGCTGTTCTTCCTGGCGATATCCACGGCCTTTGACACCGTAGAGAGAACGATCCCGCCCTTGATGGTTTCCAGGTCGCTGCGCGTCTGTTCGTCCAGGGGCGCGGGACCTTTCGCGCGCTTCACTCCCATTTCAGCGCTCCTTTTCTCCAGACATAAACGTAGCCCACGATCAGGATGGCCACGAAGAGAACCATCTCGCCGTATACGAAGAATCGCCAGGCGGGCATGGCCGCGCGTTCGCGGAAGACGGCCGCAACAGGGTAGAGAAACAGCGTCTCCACGTCGAACAGGAGGAAGAGAAGCGCCACCACGTAGTAGCGGATGGAGATGCGTTTTTCAGGCTCGTCCATCGGGTCGAGCCCGCATTCGTAGGGACGCAGATCTGTTCCGGACCGCCCGATTCGGCCCACAATCCAGGAGAACAACATCATGAAGACGCCGAAAACGGCTGCCAAGATGACCATAATCAGGATGGGCAGATAAGCATTCACCATGAGGATCCCCCCGGATCACAGGCAGGACGGAGAGTCCCGTCGATTCAGAGGGTGAGACTAGCATGGGGTCCTGGGGGGGTCAAGATGACACGGCATGCTGGGAACGAAAGTGGGGCATCGGACGCTCTACCGCCCAACCAGCGTGCTTTCGGGACCTCGATCGTGGTGCTGCCGCCAAGGCCGGATGGCCGTGTGTGAAGGCGACGCAGCCGCCATGCGGGACGAAACCTTTTTCCTATCAATGAAATGGGCCTGTGCCTGTCGCCCGATGCCGGCCCGGGAAGAAAATGAGTCCACGTGGGGGAAATCCCCCATGCGCCCGGCGCCGCGACTTCATCGGCCGCTTCCCGGCGCCCGCGCCAAACTCCCAAGAGGCTTCCCTTTTGCCCCAAATCTTGATATGGTTGTCTTTTCCCGGATTGAACCCAAGGACAACCGGGCGTAAGGAGTGACAGTGAAAAGGGAAGACCTGCGCAATATCGCCATCATCGCCCACGTCGACCACGGCAAAACGACGCTGGTGGATGCCATGCTGTGGCAGTCCGGCATCTTTCGCAGCAACCAGGAGGTGGTGGAGCGCGTGATGGACTCCAATGACCTGGAGCGCGAAAAGGGCATCACCATCCTCGCCAAGAACACGGCGGTTCATTTCAAGGGCGTCAAGCTCAATATCGTGGACACACCCGGGCACGCCGATTTCGGCGGCGAAGTCGAGCGCGCGCTGACGATGGTGGACGGCGTCCTGCTGCTCGTTGACGCGGCCGAGGGGCCTCTGCCCCAGAGCCGGTTCGTCTTGAAAAAGGCGCTTGAAAAGAAGCTGCCGGCGGTCGTTGTCATCAACAAGATCGACCGCTCCGACGCGCGTGCCGAAGAGGTGCTGAACGAGATCTACGACCTCTTCATCGACCTGGACGCGTCCGAAGAGCAAATCGAATTTCCCGTGCTTTACACCGACGCCCGCAAGGGCACGGCCACCCTGGATCCAAAACAGCCCGGCACCGACCTGCTTCCTCTTTTTGAAACCATCCTCGGCACGATTCCCGCCCCGGAATACGAGGAAGGAAAAGCTCTCCAGGCCTGGGTGACCAACCTGGACTACAACGATTACGTAGGCCGCATGGCGTTCTGCCGGGTGATGCAGGGGACGCTTCGCGCGTCGGCCGATGTCCAGGTCATGCAGGAAGGCCGCTCATTCAAGGGCAAGCTCCTCAACCTATACACGTTCAACGGTTTGGAACGGGTCGAGGCGGCCGAAGCGGGGCCGGGCGACATCTGCGTGGTAGGCGGCATCGAGGATGTGGGCATCGGCAACACCCTGGCGGATCCGGAGTCTCCTGCGGCGCTGCCACCCATCCACGTGGACGAGCCCACGCTTTCCGTCATCTTCTCGGCCAACACCTCGCCCTTCGCCGGTACCGAAGGCAGGTTCGTTACGGCCCGCCAGATCAAGGCCCGGCTTGAGAAAGAGGCCAAAGGCAACGTCAGCTTAAGAATCCTCTTCCCGGATACCGGCGACCAGTATGAAGTCATGGGGCGCGGCGAACTCCAGCTCGCCATTTTGATCGAGACTATGCGGCGTGAAGGGTTTGAACTCTCGGTCAGCCGCCCGAGGATTCTCACCCGGCAGGCGGCGGACGGCTCGGTGGAAGAACCCATGGAGATCGTCCAGGTGGATTGTCCGGAAGAGTTCACGGGAACCGTCACTCAGCTTCTGGGCACGCGGCGCGGCCGGATGCTGAAGATGGTGAACCACGGTTCCGGCCGGGTCCGCATGGAATGGCGGGTTCCCAGCCGGGGGCTGATCGGCTTCCGTACGAAGTTTCTCACCGAAACACGCGGGACCGGTATCCTCAACCATCTCTTCGACGGCTATGATGCCTTCCAGGGGGAAATCCTGGGTCGCGTATCGGGAGCACTGGTGGCCGACCGCCCCGGTCGGGTGACTGCTTACGCCGTGGACCATCTCCAGAGCCGCGGCGAATTCTTTGTGGGTCCTGGCGTCCAGGTCTATGAGGGCATGATCGTGGGCGAACATTCCCGCGACAATGACCTTGACGTCAATGTGGTGAAGGAAAAGCACCTCACCAACATGCGCGCCTCCACTGCCGACGAGGGGATCAAGCTCATCCCGCCCCGGGTCATGAGCCTCGAGCAATGCCTGGAATTTCTGGCCGACGACGAACTGCTGGAAGTGACGCCCGAGTCCCTGCGCCTGCGCAAGAAATCCCTGAAGGCCGCCGACCGCTACCGGAACCGCCCGCGGAGCTGAAGCCCGCGCGGATCCCCCAAAAAGGCTCCGGCGCCGTTGGGCGCGGGAAGACGAAAACGCCGGAGGCAGAGAGAGCCTGCCTCCCCTTTCGGGACAGCTACAGCATGCCGGGCCCGCACGCTCACGACCGGCTTCCCTCGCGCTCCTATCTCTTGTTGGTGAAAACAGGATCCCTGCGTCCTCTGGGGGCTCTGTGGTTGAAAGACGTCTGCTTCCAAGGCCGGGTGGCACGGCAGCCTGTGCAGAAACGACTTCGGCCGCGATTCCCGGCAGGGGCGAACCAAAACCGCCGTCCGGCGGCCGGCCGTATTTTGCGCGGCGCGCGTGTGTCCGGCATAATGGGTCAAGAAAGCCGGACCAAAGGGGAGGAAGGGAATGAAGCGGGTCATCCGGGCCATTCTGAGGGTGTTCTTTCGAAGGATCACGGTGTTGGGGATGGAGCGCCTCCCGCCGTCCGGCCCCGTCGTCCTGGTCTCCAACCACGTGAACTCGCTTCTCGATCCGCTCCTCGTTTCTTTTGCGTGCCCGCGCCCGGTCCGCTTTCTGGCGAAGGCGCCGCTTTTTCAAAGCCCGTTCGTCGGCCCCTTCCTCAGGCTTCTGAAAGCCGTGCCCGTTCAGCGGCGCATGGATGCAGGCGCCGACATGTCCAAGAACGCCGCCATGTTCGAGGCCTGTGAAGAGAACCTGGCGAAGGGGGAGGTGCTGGCGCTCTTTCCTGAGGGCAGAAGCCACAACGAGCCCCACCTGGTTCCCTTTAAAACCGGGGCCGCACGGATCGTCGGACGGGCGTTGTCGGGCGGACACGCCCCCTTCCTCATTCCCGTGGGCCTTGTCTATTCGGCGCGGTCACTGTTTCGAAGCGACGCGGCTGTGATTGTGGGCCTGCCCACCTCCTATTCCGACCTGCCCTGGAACGAACCCGAAGCCCGTGAAGCGGTGGAGGCCTTGACCGGCCGGATCCGCGCCGAGCTGGCGGCAGTCACCGTCAATGCGGAGCGCTGGGAAGATGTCCGTCTGATCGAAGGGCTGAGACCGCTGGCCATGGAAAGCCTGGGCATCGATCCCGGCGGCATTGCCGAGGCGGAACTGCAGAGGCGTCTCGTCGAAGGGTACTACGAGGTCCGGAGGTCGCACCCCGAATTCCTTTCGAGGCTTCTTCCGCGGGCGCGCCTTTACCTGCGAACGCTCGGTGTGCTCAAGCTCACCGATTCGGACGTGGTGAGGCGGACCCGTTTCCCTAATGCACTTGGCTACACCGTCCGGCACCTTCTCTTCCTTGCGGCGGGTTATCCCTTCGCGCTGTATGGGTGGCTCTGGCACGCGGTGCCTTACACCCTTACGGGACCGATCGCAAGGGCCATTTCCAAGGAGGAGGACGTTGTTGCGACGCATAAGCTTTATGTGGGCTTGGGGCTTCTGGCGGTGTTTTACTCCGTCGAAACGGCCGTTCTCTGGCTTTGGCTCGGGCCCATCTCCCTCGCGGCCGCCGCAGCCGGCTTTCTGTGCGGCCTTTGGGCCCTGAGGTACTATTCCCGCCGGAAGAGGTTCTTCCACCTAATCAGGGCCGTCCTGCTGCTTAGAGGCCGGAAAGAGGCGGGTGAACGCCTGAGAAAACTCCGCTCGGGCGTACTGGAAGCCCTCGAGCCCATTGCGGCACTTTACGGACCTCCGAAAGCCCCGGCGCCGTAATCGCCTAGCCCGGGCCCCTGTTCTTCCGGCCGGCTTAAAACAGGCGGCTGGGATAGAACAAGAAAGAGGACGGGAACGCCCCCGTCCTCTTTCCATGAATCCAATGGAATCGATTTTAGCTGGACTTCCGGATAGTGATATCTCCGCTGCTCGTCCTGATGTCCAGATGGGCGCCTCCGTGCTTGCCGCTGAAGGTCCACTCCCTGCCGTCGCGGCCGCTCGTTCCGGGAAACGAGGAGTGAATACCGCCCGAGCTGGTTTCAAGCGCGCCGGACACGGCCGTTGAAGCGGGAAACGCCAGGATCACGTCTCCGGAGCCGGTGGATGCCCGCACCACGGCGGCGGACGGGGCGGAAGCCCAGGCAGCCGTGACATTCCCAGACCCGGTGGCCACATCGAGTGAGCCCGCGAAGTTTCGCAGCTGGAGGTCGCCGGATCCCGTTCTCACTTTCGTGGTGCCCGTGGCGCCCTCGGCCGTCACGTCGCCGGATCCGGTGGTGACCGCCAGGTCCGCCGCTTCACCGCGAAGCCTGACATCGCCTGAACCCGTTCCAATCTTTACCTGGTCGGCCTTTGCCCCGCTTTCGAAAGAGACATCGCCGGAACCGGTGTTTACCTTGAAGCGCCCCGTGGCGCCGTCGAAATGGATATCGCCGGAACCCGTCCGGCAGGAGATGGAACGCCCGGCGTTGTCTCCTTTGATCATACAGTCTCCCGAACCGGTCGCGATCTGCAGGTCCATCCCGCGCGGCATCTGAACTGCAATGGTGCCTTTCGCCTGGCTCCAGCCGAAAGAAAAGCCCGATTTCGCCTTGGACCGGATGACCAGTGTGTCGCCATCCTGGTTGAAGACGGGCTTGAGCTGGTTCAAGTAGTCCTTGGCATTTTGAGGCCAGCGCGAAATCTTCAGGTCGACCGTCACGGTAACCGTTTGGCCGGAAACAAACTTTACCTGCACATCCTGAAATGCCGCTTCAACCTTGACCGCTCCGCCGGCCTTGCCGGGGAAAGTCTTCTGAGTGTGGTAGGTGGCTGCCTCCGCGAAAGCGGGGAGTGACGCGAGAGCAACCGGCAGGCAAAGGGCAAAGATCAGGGTGCGAACATTCCTTTTCATTCCAACCTCCAGCAGGATGTCACGGAAAACGATTCCGTACTCCAGTGATTACGGGAAGGAGGTGGGAAAGTTCAGGAAAGGGAATTTCAGTGATTATCGCCGCCGGGTTCTTCGCTGATTTCTCCCCTCTTGGCGAGCCATCGCTTGAGAAGGAGAAGCCCGATCAGGATCGCCGCCACGGCGGCGGCGAGCGCAAGAAAAGTTTTGGGACCGGGCTTCCACAGGGTCGCCTTGACGCGGTCGATGAAGAGGGTCATGGCAATGAGACCGGGCAGAATGCCCAGGGCCGTGCCGGCGATGAAATCACGAAAGCGGATCGGCGATGCGCCGGCAGCCACATTGATGATGGCATAGGGGGCGATGGGGACGATCCGGATGACGGCCATTCCCCAGAGGCCGTGGCGGCTGAGCTTCCGGCTGACGGTGTCGAGACGCGAACCCATCAGCTTTTGGACGGCGCTGCGTCCCAGGAGGTGGCCCGCGCTGAACGTCAGCGCGGCGCTCGTCACCGCCCCCACCAGGCAGTACGTAAAGCCGAGAAAGGGACCGAAGCTGACGAGCGTGGCGACGAAAAGAACACTGATGGGAAAGGCGATGATACCGCCGACAAGGAAGGCCGCAAGAATGATGAGGGGGGCGAAGGGACTCGCTTTGAATCCCTTCACCGCCGCCACGAGCGTACTGACGTCTACCCATTGGTGAAGCGGCGTCCACCGCCAGGCGGCCGTAAGCGCGACCATCAACATCAGAACGATCCCCGCCGGAAGTAGCCGGCGGAACTGCACCGCAAGTAAGTGTCGCAGCCGGGGTGAAGACTCTGGCCCATCTACCATGAGCCCAATTATAAACGAAAGCGCGGAGATTATTCGAGCAGTTCCGCTTCGGGAATGGTCAGTTCCAGCCGGACGAGACCGCACGCAATGCGGGGTCCCGAGTCCCCTGAAGGTTGTGAAATAAGGTTGTCGGGGCCGGCGTGAACAATGACAGCGCGGCCCACGACGCAATCAGGACCCTCCTCGACGGTCAGAATCCGGCTGGTGAGTTCCAGATGGCCGATTCCGTCGGGCCCGATTTCAATGTTTCCAAGATCGCCTGCATGGTGGACCTCGCTGTCGGGTCCGCCGTGGGCGGTGCCCGAAGGGTTGAAATGCCCGCCCGCCGAGCTGAAATCCGGGGTGCTGCAGTCCCCCTTTTCGTGGATGTGGATCCCGTGCAGCCCCGGTGAGATACCGGTAATATCCACCACGATTTGGGTGCCGCGATCCGTCTGGGTGAAGACGACTTTGCCCGAGGCGTTCTCCAAGCCGTTGAAATGGAGGTGGGCGACCGCCATGGGAAAGGAATGAAGGGCCGAATTCGTCGTGGGCGTTTCAGGCGGGGAACTGGCGGTAGGCTTGGGTTGGGCCGTTTTGCTCCCGCAACCGATAAGAACCGCCGCAAGACACGGCAAAACGAATGAACGCAATGCGATTTTCGGCATGACCACTCCGGAAATATCCCTTATCGGGCCGGTTCAAATTTTGAACCGGCTCCCATTCACTCTTATTAAAATAGTATAACACTTGTTTATCCCCCCGATTTCAAAGGACGGGGTACACAAAAAGGGAGGGGTCGAGCCCCTCCCTTGATACGCCGGGTCCTCGGAGTCCTTGATTAACGAGACTCCGCCGGGTAAGCCGGCAGCGGAGCCGGAACCGGCGGGAGGGGCATGGGCTGTTTGTTGAGCTCGTTCAAGATGTACTTCACGCCCTCCTGCAGCTGGGCGTCCCTCCCTGCCATCACCTCCTGGGGCAGGTCGTCCACGCGGATGTCAGGCTCCACGCCGTGGTTCTCGATGATCCACTGCGACTTGAGGCCGTAAAGGCTGTCTTCGGACACGATCAGCATGCCGCCGTCCAGAAGGGTCCACACGTCGTTATAGCCTCGAACACCGCCCCATGTCCGGGTCCCGATGACCGGACCGAGTTTGTAGTGCTTGAAGTAGTAAGGGAAGATGTCGCCGTCGGAAGCGGAGTAATGGTTGGCCAGGCAGACCTTGTAGCCGTGGAGGACCTGCTGCGGGATGGTATCGGGCTGCCGCAGGCGCGTGGTGTCCATGCCGATGAGGATGCGGCGCAGGCGTTCCAGGATGATCTGGTCGATTTCGCCGCCCCCGTTGTAGCGCACATCGACGATCAGTCCCTGTTTGCGAATCTGGGGATAGAACTGGCGGATGAACTGGTCCATGCCAAGGGATTCCATGTCGGAAAGATAGACGTAGCCGATCTTCCCGTTCGACTCCTGGTTCACCGTTTCGCGGTTGTGCCGGATCCAGGCCTCCAAGCGGATGTTCAGCTCCTGTTTGACCGGGCGGACTGTCACGTGCCAACTGCCCTTCCCTTCCGGGTTGTCGGCCAGGGTCAGCGTCACGGTCTTGCCCACCGTGTCCACGAAGAGGCTGTAAGGATTGACGGGGGCTTTCAGGCCGTGCCCGTTGACGGCGAGAAGGTAATCGCCCGCTGAGGCGCGGATGCCGGGTTCCGTCAACGGAGACCGGTAATCGGGTCGCGAGTTGTCTCCGGGGTAAATCTTCTTGAAATAGTATCGCCCGGACTTCCGGTCCAGGGCGAAATCCACGCCCAGCAGCCCTGTGGGCACGTACTTGTTGTGGAACAGGTCGCCGCCTCCCACATAGCAATGCGAGTTTTGCAGCTCTCCGATCATTTCCCCGATGATGTAATTGAGGTCCTGCCGCCAGGCCATTTCGGGCAGCAATTTCTCGTACTTCGCCCTCACCGCGTTCCAATCCTTGCCGTTCATTTTCGGGTTGTAGAACAGATCGCGGTTCAGCCGCCAGGCCTGCTCGAACATTTCGTGCCATTCCTGGACTGGATTGATGAAAGCCGTCATGTGTTTGAGGACGAGCTTGTCCGGTTTCGGCGCCTCTTCACCGTGGGACGGCGCGGCCTGCGCCATAAAGAAATCCTTCTTCTCCCGGTAAAGAACGGTGGAGCCGTCGGCGCTGAGAGCATAGTCATCCAAATTGCTGACGAGTACGTGATCCTCCCGCTTTTTCATGTCGAAGACGTGCAGTTCGGTTTCTTCGCCCGGAAGGAAACCTTCCATGCCCTGGACCGGGAAAGTCATGTAATAGACACGGTCTCCCGCCGCCGCCAGCCCGGCCATGTCGGCCGCCGGGATGGGAAGCGGTACGGCCCGTGACGCCATGTCCTTGAGGTCGATGTGGAATGGGGCGATGGCGCCGGCCTTCCATGGCGTTTCCGCCTTGTGGCTTTCGGCTGCGGAACTGCCGCCCTCATCGGAGCGGGGTGCGAAGGGCGAGGGAAGATCCTTGCGCAGCGTGACGACATAGACGCCGTCCATCTTGATGGTGGCGATGTTGAATTCGCTCTCGCTCCAGGCCGGGTTGGGATGACGGGCGGAGATGAAATAGAGATACTTCCCTTCGGGGCCGAATACGGGATTGCCGTCGTTGGTCATTCCCGTGCTGAAGCGGTAAGTCTTGTGGGCGGCCAGGCTGTAGAGGTAGATTTCGCCCATCCCGTTGGGGCGGCCCTTGGTGTAGGCGAGCCAGCGCCCGTCGGGAGACCACGAGTAATCCCGGATCGCCCGCCAGTCGTTGGCGTCCACCCGGGTGACCTTTTTCGTTTTGAGATCCACGTACCACAGCACGTGGCTGCTATCCGAGAAGGCGAGTTTGGAGCTGCCGGGAGACCATACAGGATCGTAAAGGTAACCCTTGGCGCGGTGGGTCAGCAGCTCTTCCCGGCCCGTTCCGTCGGATGGCCGGACGGCCACTTCGGCTTCCCCCGTACGGTCGGTGATGTAGGCCACCCACTTCCCGTCGGGAGACCAGGCCGGATACTCCTCGTTGGCGTTGGAGGTCTGGGTCAGATCCCGCGTATCGCCGTGTTTCGCGGGCACGGTGAAGATGTCGCCGCGGGCGTCGAAGACGGCGCGCTTTCCATTGGGCGCCGCATCGAAGCCGCGGATTTCCTTGCGGCAGTTTACCCATCTCGAGCGTGTCCGGACACCGTCGAGCGGAACGGAAACGTCCACTTTGTGGAGCTTCTCGGAGGGCAGATCGATCACGTAAAGCGAACCGCCGCACTGGAAGACGATACCCGTGTCACCCAGGCTGGGCCAGTCCACGTCGTAGATCTTGAAGTGCGTGATCTGCCGGAAGGTCTTCGTCTTCAGATCGCAGGCCCAGATGTTGAGCCGGTGGTTGGGGCCGCGGTCGGAAGCGAAGTAAATCGTGTTTCCATACCACATGGGGTCCGTATCGGTTCCCTTCCAATGGGTCAGACGCTCCGATGTTTTGGCATGGAGATCATAGATCCAGATGTCCTGAGCCAGGCCGCCGTAGTACTTCTTCCAGGTTCTGAAGTTCCGGAAAATCCGATTGTAGGCGATTTTCGCGCCATCGGGGCTGAAAGAAGTCATGCCTGCAGCGGGGCCTGCCTGACCACGTCCGAATGGAAGGTGAGCCTTGTCACGGGTCCGCCTTCCGCTGGAATAGTGTACACGTCGGTGTTCCCGTCGTATTGCCCCGTAAAGGCGATGGTTTTTCCATCGGGCGAAAAGCGGGGCATGATGTCCATTCCCCGGTCCGAGGTAAGCCGCTGGGCTTCCCCGCCGCTTCGGGACACTTTCCAGAGATTCCCACCTGCCTCGAAGACGATGGTGTTTCCGTGCAGGGTGGGAAAACGGGTCAGGACGTGCCGGCCGCCCCCCGGGGCGGCGAAAGCGGCCAATCCCGCGGCGAGACCCAGGGCGGCGGCCATGGCGGGCAGGACCCGCAGCCTGAGTCTTCCAGAATGTCGAGGCTTGTTCTTTCCCCAGGGCATTTTCATGGTGCTCTCCTTATCGGACGGCGAAGACAGGCCTTCACGGGCCGTTCCCGCCTGATCAACCTGGGTGAAGGGTTGCTCTCCAACGGAGAACTGTCAGTCCTTCACGTACCAGATTTCAGTTTGCGGATCGCTCAGGTAACGCGCGCCGTCTTCCGTGACGACAACATCTTCCTCAAGTCCCACGGCGCCGACGCCTTCCACATTCAAGGAGGGTTCGAGCGTGTAAACCTGCCCCAGCTTGATCTGTTGAAGCGGAACTCCCCGGTAGCGGGGCCAGTCCGGACCGAGAAGCGTCCCGCCGTCGTGGACTTCTTTCCCGAGCTGGTGGCCGAGGGCGTGGGGGTATTCGGGAAAGCCTGCATCTGTGACCGTTTTTCGAGAGATGTTGTCGATGTCGAGTCCACGCACGCCTGGTTTCAAGGCTTTTCCAGTTACCACGATGGCCTTGCGGATCGTGTCGAAGCCCTTTTGGGCATTGTCCGGCGCACGATCCTCGCCGGGTTTCAGAACGTACCAGGTGCGCTGCATGTCCGAGGCGTACTCCCGCACCCAGACGCCCATATCCACATGGACGAAATCGCCGGGTTGTATCTTGTTGTCCGTGGCGCTGGAATGTCCGAAAACCGCCCCCCTGTCTCCTGCGAACACGAGAGTTTGGAAACTCGGGGACGTGCCCGCTTCCCGGATTTTGCCCTGGATGAAGTCGTAGAGCTGTTTTTCGGTCAGGCCGGGTTTAAGGTAGGCGCTGATTTGCTCGAAGATCCCGGTGGTGATGCCGATGGCCTCCTGGATGGCTTGCAGTTCCAGGGGCGTCTTCTGGGAAATGAGCGTGCTGATGATTCCCTCTGCGGAGACGATCCGCGCCTCGGGCGCAAAGGTTTCAACCATTTTCGTGAGATTCAGGAAGGCGCCGTGGCCGATCCCGTCCGCTGCATTGTCGCTTTGCGAGAAATTGACGGCGATGGTTCTGGGCTTGATGCGGCTGAGAGCCAGGCTGAAGGGCTCCTTGAAGTCCTGGACGTAGGGGGTGACCTTGTCATATAGCTTCGAATCTTCGAAATCCTTGGCGTCGAAGCTCCCGAGAATCACCTCCTTTTCGCCGCTCCGGGAGATGAGGATCGCGCTCTCCCACGTGAGGTGCGATGGTGCGATGTACTGGAAGGCCCTTTCAGGTCCTGCGGATGTCTCCTGGACGTAAGTCATCCACAGATCCACGTCCTGTTCTTGGAGCGCGCCGGCCGCCTGCTGGAGCTTCTGGCGGATGATGTCGTTCGATACAAATCCCTGACCCATGTCGTGCCTCCTTATGTGCTTCGGATGCGGCTTGTCCCCGGACCACGCACCGGAACGGGCGCGGACCGGCGAAAACTCGGAAAGTTCTACGCTAAGAATTCGACAGCCTCCCCGGCCATTATGAGACCGCTCAGAAAGGCTGTCAAATTCAACATGGGCCGGAATTTAGGCGCCGGTGCGTCAGGAATCGCGCCCCAGCTGGCGGCGCAGAGAGGCCACGTCGGGTGAACCGGGATAGAGCTGTTCGAGCCTGTCGAGTGTCTCCAGGGCCTTGGCGTGGTTGTGGAGATCGTTCGCGTAAACGATGACCTTGTTGAATAAGGCCTGTTTCTTGGCCGGATCGATCTGCAGCGCTTCGTCGAAGAGCTGGATGGCTTTCGCGGATTCACCCGTGTTCCGGTAGGATACCCCAAGGTCCACGATGACGTTCGTGTCTTTGGGCGCCAGCCGGCGGGCCTCCTTGTACCAGACGATCGCCTCGGCAAAGTTGCCCATGTCGTAGTAGGTGTTTCCAAGGGCGATCCGGGGGCGGGCGTCGCTGGGAGAGGCCTTTGCCGCGGCCAGGGCCTCCGTGATGACCTGGCGGCGGTGCGCCGTTTCCGCGGGATCTGTGGGCGGGGGGGCCGGATTCTGCTGCTGGGGAGCTTTCATTTCGTTGATCTGCGCCTGCAGCGAGTGTCTGAGCTTCTGGTTTTCCATATTCTGCTTCATGAGAATGAAGCTGATCAGGGCGCCTAGAAGAACGCCCGCGGCTAGTATGAGCAAGTGTTCCTTTTTCACGTGTCACCTCCACGATTCCCATATCTTTAATTAGGCAGCTCACATCATCGTGCACGGTGTGCGGTTCTTCAACCTGCTGCGTTCTCTCCGGGCTTCCGGGCGGGGAAATGCCCCGGCGCCAAGGCTGGAGCGTAGAATACTCTCCAGCGGCGGCAGGCCGTTAGCTCGAAAGGTTGCCGCATGGGAGCACGCGCATAATTTATATATACAAAAGGGACCCGTCAAGAGAATGGATTCGGTCCCGGGAGGCGGCCATTCTGCAGAGAAGAGAAGGCAGTCATTCTGCACTGTTTTTGTGGCTTATTTTCTCCATCGCGGGAGCCTCCGCAGTTTTCAGCGAGGCGCTTCCCGCCGATCCGCAAAAGAGCGCCGGGCCTGCGCCGAAACGTTCGTTTCGCCCCGTCGTCCTTTCGCAGATCGAGATGGCCAGACTCGCGGAACGACGCCCGCTGCATCTTCCGGCCTCCATCCGCCTGGGGCGGGAGTTGGACCTCGAGAGGCTGGTGAAGCTGGTGAAGGAAGGACGCGAAGCTTCGGCCCGGAAGGCCTGGCGGAAGGTTTTACTTGGGCTTCCCGCCGACCGGTTTGGGGAAAGGGCCGGGCTTCTCATACGCTGGATCTTGGGAGAAGCCTACCGGCCTTCGGTCCGGAAGTCGGAAGAATGGCAGGCCCGGGCCTCCTACTTCTCGGAGATGCGCCGGCTGATGAAGGCGCATCTCGATCGTGCAAGGGCGGAAAGAACCAGGGCACCCTCTGATTCGGGAAGAATCGCCGTTGAAACGGATCTCCAGGTGCTCTCGCGTGTGAGATACCGTCCCGGGGCCGTGCCGCTGCTCCATCTGTCCCGGCGGCGTTTAACGGCCGGGGAGCTGACCCGCTACCTGCAGCGCGAAGAAGACAGGTTCAGGAAGCTTTCGGAAGACGCGGACAGGGCTGGCCTCATGCTCCAGAATGCGGAGCATGAGATGCAGAAGGAGTACCAGATGCTGGCAGCCATGTGCAAGGTACTCAACAAGTCGGCGCAGGCCATGGCGGAGGAACGAAAATGAGGGCGGCGGCCCGAAGCGGCGGCCCGGTGAAAAGGCCCTCTGCTCGCGGAAAGCCGGCCGGAGACGCCGAGAGGGGAGAAGGCATCGTCGCGCGAGACGGAAGAAACCTGTGGGTTCAGCTCTCGGTTTTCGGAGCGGTTTCTATCGGGATTTACATGCTCGGCGGACTTCTTCTGGTGATCGCGGGCCTGGCTGTATTCGTGGATTCGTGGTCTTGCGGGATGGGTGCGGCCGAGGGCCGCGGCAAGCTGGGCCGTTTCCCCCCCGCCGGCTGGGCGCTGGGCGTTGAAGCGCTTCTTCCCGTGTTTTTCCCCCTCTACCTTGCCCTTCGAGGGCGGGCGGCAACGAAGCCGGGGCGGGATGTCTGGCTCTTCTGCGTCGTGGTGGCGGGCGCCATTCCCATCTTTATCGTTCTACTGCACTTGATTCATCTTGCGTCGGCCCACTGATACGACAGGAGGCGACTTCATTGGCCAAGACCCCGCGAAAGATCGACCCGGAATTCGTTCGAAAGGGCGCTGAAAAGATCGAAGAAAAGGACATCGCCCGGGCGGTGGAAAAATCCGACCGCATCCTCAAGCGCATCGGCAAAAGCGGGCCGATGGGCCGGTTCTTCGAGGACGCGCATCTCCTCGTGAATATGGTGAAGGACTATTGGCACGGGCGCTACCGGGAAGTTCCGTACTGGGCGCTCGCAGCGATCGTATTCACGCTTCTCTATATCCTGGATCCGCTGGACCTGATTCCCGATTTCATCCCCTTTTTCGGGGCCGTGGATGATGCGGCGGTACTTGCCGCATGCCTGTACCTCGTGGAGCGCGAACTGAGAAAATACGGCCAGTGGAAACTGGAAAACCCGGATTGAGACCAGGCGCCAGCAACTTGCCATCTCACCTCAGGGGCGCCACATTAAAATCAAGGAATTCATGCGGCCGGAGCCGCGATCATGGGGGGATGGCCCGGCAGACGGGTTCGAATCAAATGAAGGCCGTAAGCGGGAAGGCTTGGAGCCGGACAGACGGCTTGCGGCGCGTTGCGAGGCCGATATGCCTCAAGCCGGAAACGGCATTGGCTGTGCAATCCCCTGAGGATGCCTGGACGTGCTGAAGGGCTTTTTGGTGTCGCTCCGGCATGGGGATGTTGATCCGGCTGCATCACCGCCGGAGCCGCGCCCGCCGGGAAATGCCGTGTCAAGCTCGATGCGGTCTCCGGCGGGTTGAACGGCCTGTGGGACACCAGGGGCGATCGTCCCCCCGGCCGCAAAAGTACAGGATCCGTTCGCCGGGAAAGGGAGGGGACGAGATGGTGGCGCAGAAGTGCTACACGTGCGGCCGTTACATGGAACCGGGGCAGTCCCGGTGCCCCCACTGCGGAACCGGCACTGGTGAACCTCGTGCTCATCGTCGTGATGGCCGCCCTCGTCTTTCTCGTTCCCGAGACCTACGAGACACCCCCCGCTCCCTCCTACACCAGCCTCGACAAGGCGCTGCCGGTGTCGCGGTCGAAGGTCATTCCATACGATATCCTTCGTGAGCAGATCGTGGGTCCGGTCCTCAGCGTTGAAATTCTCGTAGACGACACTGCGACGAAAGATCAGGTTTTGGCCCTCGCGCAGGAGCTGGGTCGTTCCTATCTGGCGGACGAGAGCATCAGGCGGGCCTTCGTCTTCATTTACGACTCCCGCGAGGCGCAGGAGCGGCGGATGGACGAGAGCTATCCGAGGTCCGATTTCCTGAGCCATTACCTTGCGGCGGTTTCCATCGACAAAGACACGGGAGAGAACACCATTCGGTGGACCGCTGAGGGCCGGGGCCACTGAAACAGGCGGCGGCCGGCGGCTATCGGTCCCGATTGCGTCCGGCCCGGTAGGAATAGAAGTGCGGATCCCACTGGGCCTTGCGGATGGACGCTTCGATTTCGTCATCATCCAGGACGCGTCCGATTCCCTCGTCCCTGGCGACCCTCGCCACTGCAGAAGCCACCACGTGTGAGGCTTTCCGGATGTCCTTCATGTCCGGCAGAAGCAGTCCCGCTTTTTCCTGGACGGGCGTGACAAGCCCGCTCAGGGCGCGGCTCGCGGCGGTGAACATGGTGTCCGTGATACGCGACGCCTTAGACACCAGGGCGCCGAGGCCGACGCCGGGGAACATGAACAGGTTGTTGCACTGAGAAAATCGGACTTCCCGTCCGCCGGACCTCAGAGGAGAAAATGGGCTGCCCGTGGCGATCAACCCTTTTCCCTTCGTGGCCTTCATGACTTGGCCGGGCGTGCATTCGCAGCGGTCGGTGGGGTTGGACAGAGCCAGGATAACCGGCCGGTCTGTATGCGACGCCATGAGGGAAAGAAGCTGCGTATCGAAGAGCCCGGCCTTTGCTGTCACGCCGATGAGAACCGTGGCCCGCGTGTTTCGAACCACGTCTCTGAGCGAAACGGCCGAGGGAGATTCCAAATCCCAGCCGTCGACGGCGGCGCGAGGTTGGGCGAAGGGTTTCTGGGGGGCTTCCAGCGCGGGATCATCCTCCAGCAGGAGCCCGGCCCGGTCCACGGCAAAGATGCGCGTTTTCGCCTCGCCGTCCGTCATGCCCTCGGCGCGCAGCGCGGCTCGAATGTTTTGGGCTGTGCCAACGCCCGCCTGGCCCATGCCCACGATCACGAAGCGCTGGTCGGAAAACCTGCTGCTTTTGATGCGCATGGCGGTGATGAGGGCCGCCGCCGCGGTGGCGCCGGTGCCCTGTATGTCGTCGTTGAAGGACAGGATTCGTTCCCGGTAGCGGCCGAGGAGCGTGAAGGCCTTGGACTTGGCGAAATCCTCCCACTGCAGCAAGACGTCAGGGAAATTGCGCCTCAGGCCGAGCACGAACCGTTCCATGAAATCGTCGTAGCCCCGCCCCTCCAGTCTGGGCTTGCGGTAGCCCATGTAGAGCGGATCGGCCAGGAGGTCCTCATTGTTGGTGCCCACATCGAGGCAGACGGGCAGGCAGCAGCCCGGATGAAGACCTCCGGCCGCCACGTAGAGGCTTACCTTGCCCACGGGAATGCCCATGCCGTCGGCGCCGAGGTCCCCCAGTCCGAGAATCCGTTCGCCGTCTGTGGCGACCAGCAGCTGAACGCCCGGCAGCGCGATGTTTCGGAAAATCTCGTCGATATTTGAAATGTTTTCGGGATGGATGTAGACGCCTCTCGGGCGCCGCATGATGTGGCTCAACCTGAGGCAAGCCTGGGCCACCGTGGGCGTATAGACGATAGGGACCATCTCTTCAAGGTTGTCCAGGAGGAGCTTGTAGAAAAGAGTCTCGTTCCGGTTCAGCAACCCCAAGAGGAAGAGGTAGCGCTCCAGGTCATCCGGTTTGCGGTGGTAGCTTTCGAGGCTGCGGTCCACCTGCTCTTCCATGGTCGAAACGCCATACGGAACAAGCCCCAGCAGGCCCAGGTCGCGCCGCTCTTCCTTGGTGAAGCAGGAGCCCTTGTTGAGGAAGGGATCGGAAAGCAGAGCCTCGCCCCGCAGGTAGACGTCATAGTATTCATCGCCGGTCAGCGGATCGATCTTCAGTGAAAAACTTTTCATCGTCGCCACCTCTCGAGAGGCAGATCATTCTAATGCGGCGGCCGCAGCGATGCCATGAAGAGGATGCTTTTTCAGCGGCTTTGGGGATCTGGCCCAGTGGGGGCCCGCTGCGCCGAGCGGCCGGTGGTCCGCAGGGAAGCGTTGAGACTGTGGGCGCAGATGAGGCCGAAATCCGGTGCGGAGCCGTCTGGCGCGTCCTGCGGCCTCCGCGGTCTCCGGAGTGCTTGCACGGTGACCCTCATGGTTGGAGAATAGTATCGCCAAGGGAGGAAGAGCATGGAAATTGTTTATCATCCCATCGGATACATCCGGAGCCCGTTTACCGATACGGCCGGCATGCCCATTCAACCGGCCGGGGCCTCAGGCGTGGAGGGCCGGATCGAGGTGTTGCCCGAGTATGAAGAAGGGCTGAAGGACCTGAGCGGCTTTTCCCACGTGATCGTACTATGCCACTTTCACAAGGCCCGCGGCTTCGAGCTGTCGGTAGTCCCGTTCCTGGACAGCGCGGCGCGGGGCCTCTTCGCCACCCGCGCGCCAAGGCGCCCCAATCCCATCGGCTTCTCCGTATTCGGGATTTCGCGAATCGACGGTCCCACCGTCTACGTGAAAAACGTGGACATGCTCGACGGGACCCCGATTCTCGACCTCAAGCCGTACGTCCCGGATTTCGTTGAGGCGGATGAGATTCGTCTGGGCTGGCTCGAGGCCCACAGGGGAGAGGTCGTCCGAAAGGTCTCGGACGACAGGTTTAAATGAGGCGCCGGGCCCGTTGTGCGGCGCGGCTGTTTTGCACCCGGCGGGGAAGTAAAGAGGCCGGAGAGCGGAGAGGTTGCCGCCGGTGTTTCCTTTTGGCAGTGGGGACTGGACCCCGCTCACGAAACGGCTGCGGGGTCGAAGCGATAGCGGTTGCAGGGGCCGGCTCTTTTTAACCTGCTCCCTTCTTGACCTTTTCGCTTCCTGACTTTTTCCCGGACGCTTGCCATGTCCCTGTCCTTTTCAGTATCCTTTTCCCGTCGGGGCGTAGCGCAGCCTGGTAGCGCATCTGCTTTGGGAGCAGAGGGTCGGAGGTTCAAATCCTCTCGCCCCGACCACTAACATACTGACAATTAAGCAGTTGATGACGTCGGGTTGCTAGGCGTATCCTCGCCGTTTTTAAAAGTGCAACTATTATGCAACTTTGGTTCGAGCATCGCCACCGCCTCCTTTAACCGTGAGGGTTGCAGGTGGGCGTAGCGCAGGGTCATCGTGAAATCCCGGTGCCCGAGAAGCTCTCTTAGCACGGCCAGATCGATTCCTGCCATGACCAGCCGGCTGGCGTACGTATGCCGCAAGTCGTGGAAGCGAAAATCCGTGAGTTGCGCCTCGGAAAGGGCCTGTCGCCAATGGCGTTCGAACGTGGCGGGCACCTTTTCCTTGCCATGCCCAAAGACGTAGGCGTTCTTCTTTAGAGGTCTCGGAAGTTCGTTCAGAATCCCCAGCGCCACGGCGTTCAAATGAATGTGGCGGTCGCGCCTCCCCTTTGCTTGGGAGCCTGGAATCGTCAGCACTGCATTCCTAATGTCCACATGGCTCCACTTTGCCCCGAGAATCTCGCCTTTTCTGGCGCCGGTATGCAGGGCGAAGCGCACGATCCTGCCGAGGTAAGGCGGGCATTTGTAGAGAAGGCCCTTCTCGACAAATGCCCG
>JARRNO010000040.1:0-9418 GCA_037384885.1 Acidobacteriota bacterium | reverse complement strand
CTACGGCGCGTTTTGAGAGAAAGTCGTCTGTTTGCTCTTCATGTTCGGCGCGCCTAACCATGGCCTCCTTTAGAATCTTCCTGGCCTCTTGTTCCGAGTTCGCCTTAAAACGGTGCTGGTGCCCGCCTTCGCACCATGAAACCTGCCACCGGCCGGAAGGCAATCTTCGAATGCCTCCCTGGTGGGGGCGCTTCCGCGTGGTTCGAAGCGATTGAACGAAGGCAGTGACATCGGCGTTCGATATTCTTGAGAGCCTCTTTCCAGCCAGATAGGGGGAGGCGAGCCAGAAACCGGCTGCCCATCTGTCGTTTTCGAAAGTCCTCGGGCGCTTGGTTGCCTTGCTCCACTCCAGGAATTTGTTCACGGCCTGCTTGAATGTTGTCTTTTCTTCGATTCTTCGATCCAGGAACCGGCCTTCGCGGATCTGGGTATGGACCTTTTCAAGGTAGGCGCGGGCTTCAGTTTTCGTCCTGGCGATATGGCGGTGGTAGTTTCCGTCCGGATCTTTGAAACTCCAACGCCACCGCCCGTCGGGCAGCTGCTTTAAGCCCCTCTCCTTTTCTTTCGCCATGGTTGATCCTCTCATTTTAAGCCCGCTTGTCATGGGTTCCTTTACTCTGGTTTACACGCCTACAGCGGCCGAGTCAAGTCGACGAGAATGGGCTTGGTGCTGTAGCGTCCGAGCTGCAGCCAGGCCCCCCGTTCGAGCCCGCCGGTCAGGGTAATTTCCCGGGGCCTGAGCACCGGAACGAAATCTTCCCTGGCGCTGAGGCTGCCCCCTTCGCTGGCGTGCTTTCTCCCTTTCGTACTGGATGAGGACACGCTGCGGCTCCAAATGCGTCGCTCTCCGAGGCTCTGAGAGAGCCATTTTGAAGTGCTCGCGCTGGCTCCGCGCAGAATGTAGCGGTCCTGGCAGTTTCCCCAGATGCTCGAGCGTGTCGCAGCGTGGAGCTGGTCCACATCCTGCAGGATGATGACCGAAACGGCGCCGGCCGACCTCGACACGCTGATGAAGCGTTCCGTCTGCCGGTGGTCCATGGCCAGCTTGCTGAATTCGTCGAGGATCAGAAAGAGTTTTCCGCCCCGGTGGCCGTACCGGCGGTGGAGCTGATGCTGGATGAGACGAACCGCCATGGCCGCCAGGGTCTCTCCGGCCAGCCCCAAGCGCATGGGCGCAGCGAAAACCAGGCAGGAAGGTTGCTCCAGCAGCCGCGACAGCCTGAATTCGGCGTCGGAGCCCGTGACCCGCTGAATGCCCGGATGCGCGAAGGCGTCCAGCTTGTTGCGCACGCCCTGGATTCTTTCCGTGAAGGTGTACTTCCGGCTGTCCGTCGAAGCCTTCAGATCGGCTTCGATGCGGGTGCCCCAGGGCCCGGACTCCGGCCTTCAGGATCCGGAGATCCAGCAGATCGAAATACTGGTAGGCGCCGTGGTTGACCTCCCCGAAGAGCGCTTCTGCGATGGCGTCCTGGCTCTCCTGGAATTCAGCACTTCCGGGAACGGGCTCCCGCATGGGGTTCCACTTCACGGAGCTGGGAATCAGGGGGTTGAACACCCACATTGGAAAACCCTCTGTACTCGAAGTTCTGTTCGCGATGGCATGAGCCATGTCGCCCTTGAAGTCCAGCACGAAAACCGACTGTCCCCGGGCTGGCAGTTCCCGGCTCCAGGGGAGCGCGAGCGAGGTGGTCTTGCCGGATCCCGTAGGCGCGACCACAACCGTCTGCTGAAGCTTGGTGATGTGAGGGGCCACGAAGTACCCGGTGGGCCTTCCATCATCGTAGAGCCGGCCGATGCAGAGGCGTTCCCTGAGCTTTCCGCCGGCCGGGTCGGGCCAGGAAAAGGACCGGACCAGAAGCCCGGCTCGCTTCAATTCAGGCAGGCGCGCCGCCCCGGAGAGATCCATCAGGTCATAGGCATGGGGTCTTCTCAGAATGTCGCGAGTCCTCATGCCCGGTCCGGCGGCTCGGAGCAGGCCGACGATCAAGAACAGGGCGGTACCCGCCACAAGCGGCGTGGCCCGCCACCAGGTTCTGTCAAACAAGGGCAGACTGGGTGGAACGAGCCAGTAGGGCAGCGCCGCCGCGAAAGCCAGGACCAGGCCGGTGAGAGCGGCCCAGGCCATGTCACTCCTTCGATGCATCCAGTCGTTCCGGCTCGCGCCATAAAGCAGCGGCCCGAAGGCCAACCCGGCGCAGATTAGAAGAAAGAGATAGGGATGCATGAGGTAGGGGCGAAGCGCGTATCTGGCCAGGGCGCGGTGATCCCACAGAAGCAGTTTACTCAGTATCCCCTGTAATTTCTGTAACCCCCGTACACCGTGTATACCGTGTAAACCGTGTGGACTGGGTACGCCCTGTACACCCTGTAACCTCTGTTTACTTGGCTCACGGCTCCCGGAACCGACAAAGAGATCCGTGCGAAAAGCGCCCCCGGTCCAAAAGAGAACCAGGAAGAGTCCGACGCCCGCCATGAACAGGACCCGCTCCTTGTTCCCCGATCGCATCTCCAATTGGGGCTGGGAATGCATCACCACGACTCCTGGTGGTCGCCTTCCATCTCGCGGCGCCGGGTCCGTTCCATGCGGAGGTCTTCACGGGTCGGCATGCCGCCCTCACCGCGGGCGCGCTGCCCCCGGCTGGCCGCTTCAATCCGGGGAAGCAGTTGGGCGACCAAGCCTCCGGCCTCCCGGCCGGCTGTGCGGGCCAAATTCGTCGCGACAAAGGTGCGGTTGCGCGCGGCGTTTTCGCTGATACGGGCGGTAATCCGGTCCGTCGCGCCACGGTCCAACCTGGCGGCAGAGATGTCTTCATGCCGCAAACCGTGCCTGTCGGTGAAGGCGAAACGGTAGAGACCGTCCTTCGCCAAGTGGGCGCTCACCTGCTGCTTTTCCATGGATTTCCGAAAGGCCTCGTGGCTCCTTGCGTTTCGCAGCGCTTCGATGATTCGTGCCCGAAGATCCCTCTGCCAGGTGTAGCGCTCGGTGCGCTCCAGTCCAAGCCGCTTGCGGTAGCCGTCAGGATCAGACCGGAGCTGTTCCCTTTGGCGTTCGAATTTGTCGAGCAGGCTGTCGCGATGAAAGCCTTCCCCTAAACGGAGTTCGCGGCAGACGCGCTGTTTACCGTGTACGTCGTTCATGGAATAGGAGTATTTGCCGCCGCGGATCCGAAGCGCCACGCCTCGCTCTCTCAGCCTTGCCGTAAAGTCGTCTTCCGACAAGGAACGCCGGGCCGCTTCTCGAATCCGGCCCTGCATATCCATGCGCCAGGAGTAGCGCCCGCCTCCACGCTGCACCCGCCTGAGAAACTTGTCCGGCGGACGATGGGGATCTCGGACGCGGTCCAGTTCCCGCTGAATACCGTGCCGCCGGGCGAGAACATCGTTCACGTCCCGCAGGCGGTTCAGGTTGTGCCGGTCGTTGTGGTATTTCCTTCCGTCCAGGCCGGTGGCGTTCCAGACCACGTGGGCGTGAGGGTGTTCCTTTTCCCCGTGCACCACCACCACGTACTCGTGCCGGTCCGCCACACCCGACTCCTTTGCCCACTGATCACCGTAATCCCGGATCTTCTCGTAGTCGGGTTCACCGCTCGGGCCGGCCAGATCGCCCAGGTCGGCCCGCTCGAAGCTCAGGGCGACGTGGTAGTACTGGCGGCCCTCTTGCTGGCCGAAGTAGTTGCGGGTCTCCCTGAATTCCCGTTCGACGGTGTCGGCGTCCCGGCCCACGACGTTGCCGCCCAGGGCCTGCACCCGCATCCCGTCCTGGGTCTGCTTGAACAGGTAACTGACCATGGCTTGACTTCGGTTCCCAAAGGAAATCTTGAGAATGGGCACGTCATTCACCTCTGAATGATGCGAAGCAGGTGGGTGATCTCCTTTCGGAGCGCCTCCACTTCGCGCTGGTCCACCCGGCCCATGTTGGCCTGGTGGGCGAGTTGGTTGAGGTTCCGGCCGAAACTTTTGACGGCCCGCTGCACGTCCTCCGGCAGGCGCGGAACGGGTCGAAGTTGGAGTCCCAGCACCAAGCCCCGCATCAGCGTTGCGGGACGTTGATTGGTGATGCGGGCTTGCTCTCTGAGATGTCCGTACTCCTCGAGCGTGAAGCGAACATGGACCCGCCGGGGACGCCGTCTCATCTTCTCAGCGAGCAGGTCTTCGGAGTCGATCATCTTGATCTCCCTTTCTTGAAGCGGGGTGTCGGGGCCAAGCCCTGACATTCGCCCGGGAGGAGGACCCTATGGGTCCGGGGCCGGGCGGCAACGGTGCGCGCTTGGGCGCCCGTTGCGTTGCTTGCGCTCACTCCCCCGCGCCGTTCTCCCTCGGTCGTGCGGTTTTTCTTGGGGTTTTGTGCCGGCGGTGGTGAGCCGTTTTGATGTGGCGGAGGGGCTCCATCCCGGGGGAGACCCCCCTTGACCCGCCACATCCGACACCGGGCTGAAAACAAAGGACTTACTGCCATTCGCGACCCGCCACAGAAACGGGCCTTGTGGCGGTTCATGGGGGTTCCTAAGTGCTTTGAAATCAGGGACGTGTCACTTGTGGCGGATTGAAAACGGGCCATTTGAAGCTCCCTCATGAGTGTGGGTCGCTTGTGCCGGAATCGGCCGAAAACGAACCCGCCACATCCGCCATCTTCTTGACAGCAGGAGAGTTGTCGTCCCGAGAATCCCGATTTCCCGGGAGTTTTGTGGCGGATGAGGGTGGACCGGAAGTGCTTGAAAATGAGGGAAGTGGCGCTTGTGGCGCTTCCAGGGGGAGATACCGGGAAAAGGCGTCCGCGAAACTCTCCAGCCGGTACCCGCGGTGGGTGACTTTCTCGTCCCGCCACTTGACCGGGCTGATGCCGAAGGGATGAAGCAGCAGCGCAAGCTGCCGCGCACTCAAGGGCGAGCGTTCGCGCCATTCCGGCCAGGGCCGGTCGTCCATTTGGTGCAGGTACGCCAGGATCTCTTCCGTGCGAAGGCTGGGTTCTCCCCGCCGCTGAAACAGCGCGCGGAGATCGCCCAGCAGCGTAATGCCGTGCGAGTTGTCTTCCTTCGAGGAGGCGTTCAGCCGGCTGGCGCTTTCCCGCGCCCGCCGGGGCCATTCCTGACCCGCCATGTCGGCGATGGCCAGCAGGGGGCGCCAGTTGTCCCGGGCGCGGTCCCGCGTGATGCAGTCCGGAATCAACGGATCATGAAACCGCAGGTCCTCGAGGTGATCGCTCGCCCATCGGGCCGCCATGCTGCGAAGATCTTCCATCTCACCGAGCCGGTGCAGCTGCAGCCGCTCGATGAATTCGCCGCGGGCCCGGCGGCGCATCCTGAGGGTGACGGAGCGGTCCGCGAGCGTTGCGGGCAGCTCGCCGATGAGCGCGATGGCTTTGGGGGTCCACGTGTGAAACATGCAGACCTGGTGATCGTCTCCCGCGACCCGCGTCACGTAGGCCTGGCTTCTCATGTGGCCGCTGTTGAGGATGCCGCGCAGGCCTTCCGAATCCGAGAGAAAGGTGTCGGCTTCATCCAGCAGCAGACTGGGCCGGTAGTAGTCCGTCACCCGAAAGACGGCCGAGGGCGTGATGTTGGCCGAGGTCACCGGCCTGGGTACAAGGGCGCTGAGCAGCGCCAGGGCCGTGCTCTTTCCACATCCCTTGTCGGGGCTCGTGATGGCGAGAATGGGTGAGATCTCGAAGGCGTCGTGCGCGTGGGAAAAGAGCGTCCAGAGCACGTAGGTCACCAGCTGCTCCGGCGTCATCGCCAGAAACCGCCCGACGGTCTGCTCCAACGATGAAAGCAGCGTGGCGCCCTCCACGGCCTCCGGCCAGAGGTCGGGATCCTGGAGTCCCATCCGCCGCTCGCCGGCGCCCTTGGCGGTGGGCATGGCGGCGTCCACCAGGCGTCCTGGTCCGGAAAAGCCCAGAGCCCTCAGCTTACGAACCGCACCTTCCCGGGCCAGTTCCCGCGAGACTTCATCCATTTTCTTCAGACACTCCCGGAAGTGTTCCAGGGCGGCCCGTACCTTGGCCGTGGAAGGCTGTTCGGGCAGCTCGTCCAGAAGAGACAGTGCTTCCTCCGGCGTGGCCGGAACGTCTGACGTGTTGGAGGCAAGCGCGGCGAGGTTTGGGGTTTCCAGGCTCATCGATGCCCCCGCCTCCGGAATTCCGCTCCGGCGATGGATTCAATCGTCTTGATCATCTCGGCCTCACTCAGAGGGGGGACGCAGTTCACCTGGTTCCAACTCTTGAGCAACCCCAGGGTGACGTAGGGATCGATCCGGTGGCGCAGAAGATGTCCCACCAACCGGGCAAGGCTGCTGTTGCGCTGGCCCTCTCGCACGCCGGTCATGACGAGCGTGCTGAGGGGGCTCTTCGGAAAGGCTGCCAGGATGCCTCTTTGGGGCCTGAGCATTTTGTCTTTGAGCCAAACCGGCATGGGGGCCGGTTTCATGGTCAAGGGGTGCAAGGCGCCGTCCCAAGTGTAGCGGCGCCCGCAGGCGTGGAGGGACGGGGGCGCAACAATGTAGCCCCCGTCTCCCCGCACGTCCAGTCCGGGACCGAGCGCACCGGCGGAGTTCGGAACGCGCAATCCCGGGTGGCTGAAAAGAAGATGGAGTCCTCCGCTGCCGGTCTGGGACGTCACGGTCTCGGGCAGCGGACCGTGTTCCTTTTCCAGCTCCTCCAGTGAGACTTCACCGCCGTGCCGGGGATCCACGTCCAAAACGACCACCCCCGACACTTCACCGGTCACCAGACCGATATTGGCGTTGGGCCAGCGACGCCACCAGCTCCGGATCATACGCGGTGAGTTGGAGGCGCTCTCCGGCCACTGAACGATGCGGGGGTGTTTGCCCGGCGCCTCGCAGCGGGCGCGGCCGCACGAGCAAACACCCCTTTCGATGGAATGGAGAGGAAACACCAGGTAACCCTTCTGGCCGTACCAGACGGCGGCCTTTTCTTCCCGCGACGCCGGCATGGCTCAGCTCGCGGATTCGGACGAACTACCGTCGGGATTGAACCCCCGCCGCCTGGGAAGGGGAGAAGGCTTCATCAAAGCGTCCAGATCGGCCTGGCGGAATCGCAGCAGCCTGCCGAGCCGGATGCACGGGATCTGCTTCTTGTGGATCCGGACGTATAGGCTGCCGAGTGGGATTCGCAGGTAATCGGCCGCTTCCTGGGCCGTGAGAAGTAGAGTCGGCTGCATTGAACTCTTGGCGTCTTCGCTCATGTCGTCTCCTTTCATTCAATCAGTTTTAATGAAGAGGAAACTCTATAAGGGAAGACTCGGCATGATCCAGGACTTTTGCTTTCCCCCTTCAATGGGACACTTCGACGGCGCGAAAGCCGCAGAAGGCCTGTCAGGCAAGGATTTAGAGAGCCCAGGAAAGTGGAAAAGTTGGGGGAGTCAGCGTTTCAGTGATGACTCCGGTCGGAAGGGTACATCGCGGAGCGGACTTGGAGGCCGTACATGGACTCCAGGCATCTCAGGGGGGTTGAAGTGTGTTGCTCTTTGGCGCTGTGGCCTTAGAGGTGACAGCTAACGCCTTGCCTGGTCGATAATCTCTCTTGGCGAAAGTCCGTTGAAAAGGGCGTATTTGATGGTTGCGGGGTCGAGTGGTTTCATATCTGCCGGCCGTCGAGGCACCTTCACCCCGTAATCCGAAGGCAGCTTTCCGGTGCGGCTGAAAAGTTCCTGCTGCTGGGCGACGCCCGTGAGGATTCGTTTTTGCTTTTCCGAAAGCGGTCCGCTGATCCTGGACGCGGTCTTTTCCTTCTCGATCCGCTTTGAGATGTGCGCGTCAAAATCCGCCAAGTCTGAGTGGATGGCGGCCTTCAGCCCCGCCGCTTGCTTCTCAGGAAGCTTGGTTGTCAGTGCTTCGAGCTCTTTTATGAATTGCTTGGCCGTCGCGCTGTGGATGGGCTGGTCAAATGGGGTGGGCTTGTTTTTATGTGCCTTCCTGGCCATTTCAATGGCGGCAATCACTGCCTTGTCGCCAGATTTTCTGGCATAATCCAAAGCAGTCTTGCCATCGCCGTCTTTGATATAGACCTTCGCGCCGTGGTTGAGAAGAATGCTCACTGTTTTCAGTCGCCCACCTTCAGCAGCCAGCATCAAAGGGGTTTCTCCCCAATTGTCCTGGGAGTCTATGTTTGCGCTATGAACCAGTAAAAGATCGACGACTCTATTCCTACCCTCTTGCGCTGCCGCTTGGAGAGGTGTCGCGCCACCAGGGCTACGCTGGTTGGGATCAGCATCATACAACAACAGCAGATTCGCAATTGCGTATTCTCCTTCGTAAGAGCAGTATAAGAGTGGACTCATGCCATTGGAATCAAAAACATTTGTGGCCGCACCCTTTTGAAGGAGAATCTGGCAAATTCGATCGCTCCCCCCATAGCAAGCCGCTAAGAGGGGCGTGGGTTGATTGACGGTGCTTTGGTTCACATTTACTCCTGATGCCAATAAGTTCTTGACCTGCTCAAGGTCTCCGTGCTTGCATGCCGCAATTAATTGGCTTACAGGTGAAGGATGTGGTGGTGTGGCTTCTTTGGTGAACGCAGGAGCCATTCCCAACGAAAATACGATGATAAGCACAAGCCTTCCTAGGGCGGTCATCCTCGATGACGATGAAGCTGGTTTCACTTCTTCTCTCCTCATGAGGCACTTCCTTATTAGTGTGGCAATTCTCCAGTCAGTGTGAAGTGCAGTTGTTCCTGATGAATTTCTGGCATAAGCCTCAATAATCCGTAGATAGTCCCACCGGCCGCAACCGATCCAAGAAAAGCTGGCACAGGGGAGGTCGTTCCTCCACTAATTGGTATCCTCCCGTTTTGGTATGCGTAGAGTAGCTGATTCATTTCCCCCGAAGCCGTGGCGGCGGCCTTAAAGGAAGCCACGCTGAGACTCAAGTTGGCGCTTGCATAACTAACTTTTGCCGCACGCTGCTCCGCCAGATTCATAGAACTGATATCGACCTTTGTGACATCCCTTGGCACCGAATCCACAGGCATATTTGCTAGGGATTTGGCGACATTGGCGGGCATGTGACCAATCTCCTTCAGGCTTTCTTCCGTACTATGGCCATCGTAGGTCACCGTTGATATTGAAGTCTCGCCTTGCTTGAACCCCATTAGGTGGCCCGTGCTATCAACGTATACACTAAGTTTCGTAGTCGTGACGGACTTGGCATACTTGCCAGATATCGTCGTTGTCCGGGTGAGTGTCTTTTTAAACATTTTCCCGGCTTCCGGTTTTTCAGTAACTTGTTCCGTGGTTGGATCATGAACTGACGCTTCCTTAATAGCGATGGCGAGCTTGCCTGCCACAAAACTCAATCCCGCGCTTTCAACACCCTCCGTAAACCCCTTCCAAAAATCACCGCCCATCGCGACGTTGGAGATACCCCCGATAACGCCACCTTCCATGGCTGATAATACACCCTTTGC